>DATINJ010000382.1:0-67888 GCA_035474375.1 Kineosporiaceae bacterium
CGCACTGCATGCCGTCGCCCTGCTGCTGTTGCTGCGGTTCGCCCTGATCTGGGTCGGCGTCTGGCTCGGGCTGCTGGTCAAAGGGCCCGAGGCGGTGGTGGCCGTGCAGATCCTGGTCTGGCCGGTCGGCTTCCTGTCCAACGCCTTCGTCGATCCCGGGACCATGCCCGGCTGGCTCGGCGCCATCGCTGCCTGGAACCCGCTGTCTGCCACCGTGAGCGCGGCTCGCGAACTGTTCGGCAACCCGATTGCCCAGACCGCCGAGTCGGGCAGCTGGATTGCCGAGCACAGCCTGCTGATGGCTACGGTCTGGCCGCTGGTGCTGCTGGCGATCTTCGTCCCGCTCTCCGTGGTCCGCTACCGCCGCCTGAGTCGCTGAGGCGTCGGCCCGGTAGCGTGCTCGTGTGCAACTCGTCCACAGCGGCAAGGTCCGCGATGTCTATGCCGACGGTGACGACCTCCTGCTGGTCGCCTCCGATCGGGTCTCGGTCTTCGACGTGGTGCTGCCCACCCCGATCCCGGACAAGGGCCGGGTGCTGACCGCCCTGTCCCTGTGGTGGTTCGACCAGCTCGCGGACCTGGTGCCGCACCACGTGATCTCCGCGACCGACGTCCCGGCCGAGTTCGCCGGCCGGGCGATCCGATGCAAGCGGCTGGCCATGCTGGACGTCGAATGCATCGCCCGCGGTTACCTCACCGGGTCAGGGCTGGCCGAGTACCGGCGGGACGGCGCCGTGACCGGGTTGCCGCTGCCGGCCGGCCTGCAGGACGGCTCCCGGCTGGACGAGGCGATCTTCACCCCGACCACCAAGGCACCGCTCGGCTCGCACGACGAGTTCATCACCTTCGCGCAGGTGGAGCAGAAACTCGGGGCGGACGTCGCGAAACAGGTTCGCGAGCTGACTCTGGCCGTCTATCGGCGCGGAGCCGCCATCGCTGCGGAGCGCGGGATCCTCGTGGCCGACACGAAGCTGGAGTTCGGGCTGGCCGCTGACGGCACCCTGACCCTGGGCGACGAGGTGCTGACCCCGGACTCCTCTCGGTTCTGGCCGGCGGACACCTGGCAGCCGGGCGGCCCGCACTACTCCTTCGACAAGCAGTACGTCCGGGACTGGGCGCTCGGCATCGGCTGGGACAAGCAGGAACCCGCCCCGCCGGTACCGGACGAGGTCGTCGAGGTCACCCGAGCCCGCTACTTCGACGTCTACCAGCGCCTGACCGGTACCCCCTTCGGCTGAAACTCTCCCGGAGAACCGCGCACCCCGGTTGACGAAGTGTGTCCGGCGGATGACCCAGCGCCTGGGTCATCCGCCGTACACACTTTCGGGCGACCGCGCCCACCCCTTGGCGTGAACGCCGAGGATCGCGCCGATCACTCCGATGGATGAAATGCGG
Organism: Kineosporiaceae bacterium; assembly: GCA_035474375.1. GTDB lineage: Bacteria > Actinomycetota > Actinomycetes > Actinomycetales > Kineosporiaceae > JANNPJ01. The sequence goes on from DATINJ010000382.1 coordinate 1,396, forward strand.
GGCCGATCGCCCTGCCACCGTCTGCGGTGATCATGCACGATTGCCCGCTTTGGGGTGGGCAACCGTGCATGATCGCGGAGTGGGGTGGGGCTGTTTCGAATGGTCACGGACGGGGTTATTCGGTGGCCTGGCCAGGGGTCGATCCGGCAGGTTGATCTTATGGATGGAGTAACCGGAGCTGCCCTGGCCGGCCTGCTCGCGGGCGCGGCGGTCGCGCTCCCGCTGGGCGCCATCGGGGTGCTGCTCGTTCAGGAAGCGATCACGGCCGGCTGGCGAACGGCCGCGGCCGGTGCGCTCGGCGTCGGCCTGGTCGACACGGCGTACTCGGTGGTGGCGGTGCTGGCCGGCAATTCGGTGAACCGGGTGCTGGCCGGTCATCAGCAGGTGGTGCAACTCATCGGCGCGGCGTTGCTGACCGCGGTGGCGGCCAGGGGCCTGCTCGGCGCCTGGCGGGCGGCGGTACAGCAGAACAGCGGGCAACCTGCGGTGATCCCGTCGTCCCGGCTGAAAGTCACCGCCCGGTACGTGACCTTGACCGCGGTGAACCCGATGACCGCGATCTACTTCGTCGCCCTGGCGGCCGGTTCGTCCGCCACGGTGCATGGCCTCGAACGTTCCACGGCCTTCGTGGCCGGAGTCTTCGTGGCCTCGCTGACCTGGCAGTTGCTGCTGGTCACGATGGGCTCGCTGGCCGGCTCCCGGCTCGGGATCCGGGCTCGGATGGCTACCGGCCTGGTCGGGAACCTGATCGTGTTGGGGTACGCCGCGCGGATGGCAGCGAGTGCCGGTTGACGCCGGAGTTGGTACCATGGGCGGGTTCCGGCGTTGGTGATGCCGCTGGCCCAGAGGGGCCGCGCCGGGTCGAGGTAGTTGCGCACGTCCGCCCGTGAACCCGGTCGATCGCTGTCCGGGAGCGTCGTCGACCGTGCCCAGATGCCTCAATGACCCGTACCTCACCCCTGGGTTCCCGACGGAATCCGCACTGCGCTCGCTGAGCTACTCAGCCCAGCGGGCCGATTGAGCCAAAGGACTATTCATGACGTTCGACTTCAAGGTCGCCGACCTTGCCCTGGCCGAGTCCGGCCGACACGAGATCCGCCTCGCCGAGCACGAGATGCCCGGCCTGATGTCCCTGCGCGCCGAGTTCGGCGACGCCAAGCCGCTGACCGGCGCCCGGATCGCCGGATCGCTGCACATGACCGTGCAGACCGCCGTCCTGATCGAGACCCTGGTCGCGCTCGGCGCGGAGGTCCGCTGGGCCTCCTGCAACATCTTCTCCACCCAGGACGGCGCCGCTGCGGCCGTCGTGGTCGGCCCGAACGGCACCCCGGCGGACCCGAAGGGTGTCCCGGTCTTCGCCTGGAAGGGCGAGACGCTCGAGGAGTACTGGTGGTGCAGCGAGCAGATCATCGAGTGGGGCAACGGCCAGGGCCCGAACATGATTCTGGACGACGGTGGCGACGTCACCCTGCTGGTCCACAAGGGCGTCGAGTTCGAGGCGGCCGGCGCGGTGCCGGCCACTAACGAGAAGGACAGCGAGGAGTACGGCGTCATCCTCGAGGTGCTGCGGGCCTCGCTGAAGAACGACCCGAAGCGGTTCACCACGATTGCCGCCGAGATCAAGGGCGTCACCGAGGAGACCACCACCGGCGTCCACCGGCTGTACGAGATGCAGAAGGCCGGCACGCTGCTGTTCCCGGCGATCAACGTCAACGACGCCGTCACCAAGAGCAAGTTCGACAACAAGTACGGCATCCGGCACTCGCTGATCGATGGCATCAACCGCGCCACCGACGTCCTGATCGGCGGAAAGGTCGCCGTCGTCTGTGGTTACGGCGACGTCGGAAAGGGTGCCGCGGAGTCGCTGCGCGGCCAGGGCGCCCGAGTGATCGTCACCGAGGTCGACCCGATCTGCGCACTGCAGGCGGCGATGGACGGCTACCAGGTGACCACGCTGGAGGACGTCGTCGGGGTCGGTGACTTCTTCATCACCACCACCGGTTGCTTCGACGTCATCACCGCCGCGCACATGGCGGCGATGAAGGACAAGGCCGTCGTCGGCAACATCGGCCACTTCGACAACGAGATCGACATGGCGGGTCTGGCCAAGCTGGACGGCATCGTCAAGACCGAGATCAAGCCGCAGGTGCACGAGTGGACCTTCGCTGATGGCACCTCGATCATCGTGCTTTCCGAGGGCCGGTTGCTGAACCTGGGCAACGCCACCGGGCACCCGAGCTTCGTGATGTCGAACTCGTTCTCGAACCAGGTGATGGCCCAGATCGAGGTCTTCACCAAGGCCGGCGACTACGAGAACCAGGTCTACGTGCTGCCGAAGCACCTGGACGAGAAGGTCGCGCGACTGCACCTCGGTGCGCTCGGCGTCCGGCTCACCGAGCTGACCAAGGAGCAGGCCGAGTACCTGGGCGTGGACGTCTCCGGCCCGTACAAGCCGGACCACTACCGCTACTGAGTTCTCCCGCAGTGCCGTAAGCGCCAATTGACGATCATGCCCGGTTGTCCCACCTGCTCAGGCGGGCCAACCGGCATGATCGTCCGCGTTTTGCCCCCAGCCCGGCCAAGTGGTCTCGCGATCTGACCCCTCACAAGGGTCAAACGCCGATACCACTTCGCCGAGTGCAGAGCGATTAGCCCTCGTCGATCAAGCCGGTGCCGATCGGAGACAGTGGCCCGGCGGCGCTGCGCCGGTGCAGCCGGGTGGAGCGGGCCTCGGCCTCGCGACGCAGCCGGGCGTAGTCCCGGTCCCGGCGTTCGGCCAGGACGGCGGCCAGGAAGTCCTCGGGGTGCGTTCCGGGTGGCGGGGAGGGGGCCACATATCGGCTGACCTGCTCGGCCAGGGCTCGACCGAGCCGTTCTCGGGAGGTGGGCGCCAGCCGGGCTGCCCGGCCGAGGAACTGCCGGACAGCGAGGCTCAGCCGGTCAGGTAGCCGACCGAGATCGCTCGCCGCAGCCCAGGGATGCAGGTGCGGTGGCATCTGGACCACGTTCGGTTGTTCGCGCGGACTGCGCTCCCGAATCACGTACGTCCCGGCCAGCAGGTCGCCCAACCGCTTCCCGCGGCGGTTCAGCAGCGAGGTGATCAGGGCGATCGAACCGAAACTCCAGTAGAGCTCCAGAACCCCGAGCAGCCCGCGGATCAGCGCGTGTCGCGCCCGGATCGGGCCACCGTCATCGCGAACCACGCGCAATCCGGCGGCCAACTTGCCCAGGGAACGCCCTCGGGTGAGGGTCTCGACGGTGATCGGGATGCCGATCAGCACTCCGAGCGACACGACCAGCCCGAGTGCGCTGCCCGCGGCTTGGTCGAGCACGCTGGTGGTCGCCGCCAGCAGCCAAAACACCAGGAGCACCAGGATCCCGGTGACGATCAGGTCCAGCGCCAGCGCCAGCGCGCGGGTGATGAAGGACGCCGGCCGCAGGTCGAGCACCACGGCTTCGCCGGTGACCAGATCCTCCGTGATGCCTAGGTCGAACCCCAGGTCGTCGAACCCGGTCAGATCTGCGGTCATACCGGCCAGGCTACGCTCACCTGGTGGACCTCGATGCGTTCGTCGCCGTGCACCGCGACGACTGGAACCGCCTGGACCAACTCTCGAAACGCCGTCGGCTCAGCGGTGCCGAGGTTGATGAACTGGTCCGTCTCTACCAGCGGACGGCGACTCATCTCTCGGTGGTTCGCTCGTCCACCCCGGACGCCGCGTTGTCCGCGCGACTGTCCACCACCGTCGCCCGGGCCCGGAGCGTGGTCGCCGGCGGGCACGAGCCGCTCTGGCGCGAACTCGCCCGACTGGTGGCGGTGTCCTTTCCCGCTGCGGTGTACCGATCCCGGTGGTGGGCGATCGGCTCGGCGGTGGCCTCGCTGGCGCTGGCCGCGGCGCTGGGAGCTTGGGTGTCGGCCAATCCGTCGGTGCAGGCCGCGCTCGGTTCGAAGGCGCAGATCAAGCAATTGGTGGAGAACGACTTCGAGAACTACTACAGCGAGCATGCGGCCGCCGGGTTCGCGGCTCAGGTGTGGACGAACAACGCCTGGGTCGCGGCCCTCTGTTTCGTGCTCGGGATCACCGGGGTCGGGGTGGTCTATCTGCTCGCCCAGAACGCCATCAATCTCGGCCTGGTCGGTGGTCTGATGGCCGCCAATGGCCGACTCGACCTGTTCTTCGGGCTGATCACCCCGCACGGCTTGCTGGAGCTGACTGCCGTCTTCGTCGCCGCCGGATCGGGGCTGAAGGTGTTCTGGGCGGTGGTCGACCCGGGCCCACGCCCGAGAACGCAGGCGATTGCCGAAGAAGGCCGGTCGATGGTCACGATCGCGATCGGCCTCGTCGGTGTGCTGTTGATTTCCGGACTGGTGGAGGCCTTCGTGACGCCGTCCCCGCTGCCGACCTGGGCCCGAATCGGAATCGGCGCTCTGGTTTGGCTCGGTTTCCTGGGGTATGTCCTGCGGTTTGGTCGGTCGGCAGCGTTGGCGGGAGAGACCGGCGACCTGGATTCCGCCCTGGCCGGCGATGTCCGCCCAGTCGTCGGCTGACAATGCGTGGCTCACCGTGTTCTGCCAAACACTTTGCGTAATGTCACGCGAAGTCGTACCTTCCTCGCTATGGGTAACAGCTCACGTATGCCAGGTTGTTCGCGGATAGCCGGTGTCCGAGATGAGTGACATCGAGCGGACGGCCGCGAAGGAACGAGTAGTCGCACCGGCCGAATCGGGCCGGTCGACGGCGCCCGAGTCGGCTTATCCGGGGCGGCCGACCTCGGTCTGGAGTTACCGCCCCGGCTTGGAGCCGTCCGCCTTCCCCCGGACCAATTGGGGACACCGGGGCTACGACGAGACTTCCGTCGACGCGTTCGTCGAGCAGGTCCTCAAGGACCGGGACGCCGCCGAACTGCAGATCTCGGACCTGCGAACCGAGGTCGACCGGCTGCATCGGTACATCCGCCGGCAGTGGGCCGCGGTGGCCGCCGCCGAGTCCGAGTCCGCCGGCCCGCGGCAGGGCGGTCGATCGGTCGAGGGCCTGGTCACTCCGGCGGCACAGGCCCGGGCGGTGCTCAGCCAAGCACAGGAGATCGCCGATCGCCGGTTGGCCGAGGCCGATGCCCGGCTCACCGATGCCGAACGCCAAGCTGAGGATCGGTTGGCCTCCGCCGACCGCGAGATTCAGATCAAGCTGATGGACGCCGACAGCCAGGCCTCGCGGCTGATCGGCGCCGGGCAGGAGGAGGCGGCACATCGGCTCACCCGGGTCGACATGATCGCCGAGCAGGTGTTGATCGAGGCCGGGCAGGACGCGGCGAACCGGCGGGCCCAGGCGGAGGACGACGCCACGCGGCTGCTGCTCCTGGCCCGAACCCGCTACCAGGACCTCGTGGTCCGGGCACACCAGCGGGCCGACCGGGCGGCCGAGGTGGCACTGACCGAAATTGAGCATCCGACCACGACGTTCGACGGCGGCAGGGTCCGGGCCGAGCTTGAGATGAAGGCCGCCTATCTGCGTACTTTCGCCAAGGTCAGCCGGGCCTCACTGCGGGCTGCCCTCGACGTCACCGCCCGCGAGTTCGACCGGTTGCTCGGTGCCTCGGCGGCCGCCGGCTCTGCTGCCCTACCGATCGAGTCTGATCCGACGCCGGTTGACTCGACGTCCGACCGGGTTCGCGTCGACTCGACGTCCGACCAGGTTCGCGTCGACTCGACGTCCGACCGGGTTCGGGTCGACTCGACGTCCGACCAGGTTCCGGTTGACCCGGCATTGCGGCTGGAGCCGGTCGCGAGTGCCCGCCGGGCGGCTCGAACGGCTCCCCGGCCCCGGATGATCGTGCTCCCGGACACCGAGGCGGCCGAACTCGCCGCAATGATCCAATTGCAGCAGTGATCGCCAGCCGTGCCCGCTCCGGCGCCCTTGACCAGCACATAATCGGGCCCAACTGGCGATCATGGCTGGCGGCGCGGCGGTTGATCGCCGATCCGCTCAGAGCAGGCCGGCTGCCTTGAGCGACAGGTACCGATCGGCCAGTTGGGGTGGCAACAGCTCGGGCGGGGCGTCGACGACGTCCACCCCGAGCCGGCGCAACTCCGCCGTGGTCGCCGCCCGATCCACCTCGGCTCGCTCGGCGGCGGCCGCGCCGTACACCGCATAGGAGTCGCCGCGGCCCGCCGCCATCAGCGCAACCTGTGGATCGGCGACCGAGGCGACCAGCACTCGGTGCCGAGTGGAAAGCCGTTGGACGACGGGCAACAACCCTTCTTCGACGGCGGCGGCTTCCAGCGGCGTCAGCAGAATCACCAGCGAGCGCTGCGACAACCGGCCGAGCACGGTGGAGACGATGGCCGACCAATCGGCTTCGACCAGGTCGGCCTCCAGCGGGGCCATCGCCGTCACCAGGCGGGGGAGCAGGTCGGTCCGCGACGCGCCCTCGACTCGGGCTCGGACCCGGCGGTCCATCGCCAGCAGATCCACTCGATCGCCGGCCCGGGAGGCCAACGCCGCCAGCAGCAAGGCCGCGTCCATGGCGGCATCCAGCCGGGGCTCGTCGCCGACCCGAGCCGCCGAGGTGCGGGAGGTGTCCAGCACCAGCAGCACGCGACGATCGCGTTCCGGTCGCCAGGTCCGGACGACGATCTGCTGCCGCCGGGCGGAGGCCCGCCAGTCGATCGATCGGACGTCATCGCCGTCCACGTAATCGCGCAGCGAGTCGAACTCGGTGCCCTGGCCACGCACCCGCAACGCGGTCCGGCCGTCCAACTCGCGCAGCCGGGCCAGCTTGCCGGGCAGGTGCTTGCGGGACCCGAACGATGGCAGCACGCGGAGCATCCCGGGAGCGGTCAAGGTCAACTGTCGGGCGGCCAGGCCGAGCGGGCCGGTGCTGCGGATGGTGACATGCGCAGCGCGCCGGTCCCCGCGCCGAGTCGGGATCAGCGCGGTGGACAGTCGCCGCTGCTGCCCGGCGGGCAGGTCGAGTCGCTGTCGCGGCTCGGCGGCACCGGCCGACGGCTGCCAGCCGTCCCGGACCAGCCCGTGCACGCGTCGGCGCCCGGTGTTGGACAGGACGAACGACGCCGTGGTCGGCTGCCCGAGCCGGACCGCAGCCACCGGTTCCCGCTCCACCCGCACCGCTCGCGGTGACCCGGCCAGCACCAGGTCAACCAGGACGGCGACCAGCACGATGCCGACCCAGCCGAGGAGCACCGGCCAGCCGGGCCACAACACCGCCGGTACCAGCCCGAGCAGCATCGCCCAAGCGACCCGGCCAGAGATGCTCACAGCGAACCCCGGGACTCTGAACCGCTCAACGCGGTACCGGGACGGCGGCGAGCACGCTGTCCAGGACGCCGTCCACGGTCACACCCTCCAGTTCGGCTTCCGGGCGCAGCTGCACCCGGTGCCGGAGGGTCGGTCGAGCCAGCGCCTTGATGTCGTCCGGGGTGACATAGCTGCGACCGGACAGCCAGGCCCAGGCTCGGCTGGTGGACATCAGCCCGGTGGCACCCCGGGGTGAGACTCCCAGTGACAACGACGGTGAATTGCGGGTGGCCCGGACGACGTCGACGATGTAGCCCATCACCTCGGGAGCGACCGCGATCTGGCGGACGGCGCGAACCCCGGCGGCGAGGTCGTCCGGGCCGGCCACCGCCCGGATCCCGGCACCGGCCAGGTCGCGCGGGTCGAACCCGGCGGCGTGCCGAGCCAGTACCTCGAGTTCCACCTCCCGCGGCGGCAGCGGCATCGTCAGCTTGAGCAGGAACCGGTCCAGCTGAGCCTCGGGCAGCGGGTACGTGCCCTCGTACTCGATCGGATTCTGGGTGGCACAGACCACGAACGGGTCCGGCAGCGGCCGGGGCCGACCGTCGATGCTGACCTGCCGCTCCTCCATGGCCTCCAGCAGCGAGGCCTGAGTCTTCGGCGGCGTCCGATTGATCTCGTCGGCGAGCAGCAGATTGGTGAAGACCGGCCCTTCGCGGAACGAGAACTCGGACTGCCGGGCGTCGTAGACCAACGACCCGGTGACGTCACCGGGCATCAGGTCCGGGGTGAACTGGATCCGGCTGGTGTCCAGCCGAAGCGCCGCCGAGAGCGCCCGGACCAGCAGCGTTTTGGCCACCCCCGGCACTCCCTCGAGAAGCACATGGCCGCGGCAGAGCAGGGCGATCACCAGCCCGGTGACGGCGGCGTCCTGACCGACCACGGCCTTGCCTACCTCGACCCGGACCGCACGCAGCGCCTCCCGGGCGGCACTGGACTCGAGGTCCTCGCCCTGGTCCTGGACGGCGGCCGGCTCAAGGTCGAGTTCGGGCGCCGACTCGGGGGTGCGGTCATCCTGGGTGGTCGGATAGTCGGTCACAGCAGCGAGCCCTTCAGTTCGAGCGGACGGGTCGATCGCGGGAAAGTTCTCGCTCGACGGCGTCGAGATCGTCGGCTAGGCGGATCAGTTCGGCGTCCGACCGGGGAGCCGGGCCGAGCAGTAGGGCGTGCAGCATCATCTCGCCACTCGGATCGCGGCCGATCGCCCTCGCCACCAGGGTGACGAGCTGATCCGGCGTCGTCCCGGCCGGTGCGGCGAGGCGGATGGCCAAGCGCCGCAGCGATGCCGTGCGCAGGGTGGCGGCGGCCCGGCCGCGGGCGGAAGCCTGACGGTAGAGCCGAGCCCGGCCTTCTTGGGTCTCCGCTGCGCGGACGATCACCGGCAGCGGTTCGGTCACCAGCTTGCCGAGCCGCCGGGCTCGCCAGAGCATGGCGAAGGCGCACGCCACGGCCAGCTGGACCACCACCCAGAAGACCCAGTCCGGTAGCAGTTCGCGCACCGTCGGCTGGCCCGAGCCGCCCTGTGGTTCCAGCGCGTCCGGGGTGTACCAGATCAGGGACGGTTGCTCGCCCAACGTCCACAGCGCCAGGGCGGCGTTGCCGTCGGCGCCCAGGTATTCGTTGGTCAACAGATCGGACTGCCCGATCACGGTCACCGTGCGCCGCGGCGTGTCCAGCACCAGGTAGGACCCGTCGTCCGTGCTGTCCGGATCGCGATAACAGATTCCGGCGGCGCTCGGCCCATCTATCGGCATCGACACCCGGCTGTACAGGTAGCCGCCGGCCCGGACCGCACCGGCCGCCTGAACGGCAGCGATCGAGCAGTCGGCGGCTCGGACGGCGGCCTCGGCGTGACCGGCGGTCCGCAGATCCGGCGCCAGCCGGCTGAGGGTGATCTCGTCCGGCTCGATCAGCACCAGGTTGGGCGCGTCGTCCGCCAGCAGCCGATCGAGTTGCGCCGGTCCGAGTAGATAGGGGTTCGTGACCACCAGGGTGGAGTTCGCGTTGGTGGCCGACACCACCTCGGGTGAGCGGTGCGCCTGCCGGACGTCGACCCCCTGCCGGCGCAGTAGCTGCACCAGGGCGCGGCTGCCGTTCGGACCAGGGTTGTCCGGGCCGAGCCGGTCCCGATCCCCGGTGACCGACCCGGTGACGGCGGCGATCAGCGCGGCCAGGGCGACCACCAGGGCCACCGCCAGCAGCCAGCGCCAGCGCCGCCACCCGGCGGTGACCGCCTGCCGGGCGGTCTCCGGTGCCGAGCCGGGCCCGGGCTCCGGTGCGCTGGTGCGACTCGTGACGTCGGTACCGATGGTCACAGGGCAGGCACCGTTCTCGCCGCACGCAAGCGCTCGTCCAGGTCGCGCAACGCCTGATCGGCCCGCCGGTCAGTACTCAGGTGCCCGTACGAGACGTCGTCGAAGTGGTGCGCGGCGACCAGCAGGTCCGAGGCCAGTTCCGGCAGCGCCTTCCCGCCGTCTCGAGCTACCTCCCGCGCGGTCCGCCCCGGTTGTGGACTGAGCAAGGCGCGTTCCTCCAACTCGCGGGCGATTGCCCGGAACCGCTCCACCACGGCCGGGCCCCACTCCTCGGCGTCCGCATGTCGCTGCGCCGCAGCTCGGTGATCAGCTGCGGTGGTGTGCCGCTCGGGTAGCACCCGGCCCCCCTTGCGCCGGGCGGTCGAGTGCAGGCCACCGGAGGAGTAGACGGCGTAGGTCACCACGGCTCCGACCACGAACGCGATCAGCAGCAGCGCCAGTTCCGGTGGGGCACCGGCGTCGAAGTTCAGCTTGCCGATCTGATCCACGACCCACTGCAGTACCCGCTCGGCCAGGCTGGGCTTGGCCTCCTGATATTCGCGGCGAGCCAGCTCCTGGACCGCCCAGTCCTGGGCGGTGCCGCGGTCGGGGTGCACCGGGACGGCGGCCAGTCCACTCACGAACATCGGGCTCGCTCGCTCGCATTCTTGAGCCGCTCGTCCGCGGCGCTGATGGCGATGCCTTTGCTCATGAGCGCATCAGGTCGACGTCGAGACCTTCGCGGCGCATCCGTAGGTCGAGGTACAGCAGTGCGGCCACTCCGGCGGTGAAGGGGAACAACACCGCACCAGCCAATACCGTCCCGACGTCCGCGACCAGCAGCTGGATCAGGGTGGCGCTGAACGAACCGCTGGCATCGAAGCCGGTGGCGATCTGGCCCAGCACGGCGAACGGGATGCTGAACACCTGCCGGATGATGTAGGCGATCACCGCGGTGAGTAGACCGATCCCGAACACCCGCCAGAAACTGCCCCGGACCAACCGGTAGGAGCGGCGCAGCGCGGCAAACACTCCGAGGTTCTCCAGCAGCAAGGCGGGCGCGGCCACCGCCCAGAAGCCGAAGTACAGCGCCACGCTGAACCCCATCGCGACCAGCGCGCCGAGGATCCCCAAGATCACTCCGGCGACCGGGCTCGACAACGCGAAGCCGACGATCAGGCCGGGCAGCAGCGCCACCAGCAGGATCAGTGGCATCGCCACCATGACGACGCAGGCCAGACCGAGAACGGCGACCATCCGGGAACGGCAGCGGGCCCACAGCTGAGCCGGATTGAGCGCCCGACCGCGGACGGCGGCGTCCACCGCGACGATCAGCAGACCCGAGACAATCGTCGTGGCCAGGACGAATTGCAGGATCCCGACCAGCAGCGTGACCCCGAAGGGGCCGATGAGTTCGGCCACATCGGCGAGTTCGGCGTTCTGCGACTGCTCCGGATCGGTGAGCGGGTTGTTCAGCAGCGAGACCAGGGCGTAGGCCTGCGGGATGGTGGCCAGCAGGGTGAGCAGCGCGATCACGATCGCCGAGAACCCGACCATGGTTCCCGGGTTGGACCGGATCGCCCGGATGGCACCGTCGTAGATCTCACCGATCGCCAGCGGGCGAAGCGGAACGATTCCCTGGCCCCGGCTCGCCCAGTTGCCGGGTGCTGGCGGTCCGCTCCACTGCGGTTGGCCACCCGCCGGGTTGGGTGCTGAACCCCACTGCGACGGCTGGCCACCAGGAGCGGGTGGTGCGCCCCACTGATTCGGCTGTCCGCCCGGGTTGGGCGGTGCGCCCCACTGGCTGGGCTGGCCGCCCGGGTTCGGTGGTGCGCCCCACTGGCTGGGCTGGCCGGGTGCGGACCCCCAGCCCGGCGGTTGACCAGGTACCGGCGGCGCACCCCAGTTGGGCTGAGGTCCGGCAGGCGGTGGGGCTTGAGGTACCGGGACAGTGGGATCGCTGGGCGCGACCTGGCCCGAGGTGTCCCGATCTTCCGGTTCGTCACCGGGCGCGGTCCATGCCGCAGGCGGCTCGGCCATCGACCCCTCCAAGTGGCGTTCTATTCGTTTCCGACGTGCTCCGACGGCACAAATCGACGCACCGACGCTCGAGGTTCATCCTGGCACGTCCGACACGAATCGATGTTTGGCCCACCTGTTTGACACGATGTCTCCATGAGGGGTCGTGTTCTGGTCGTCGACGACGACAACGCACTGTCAGAGATGCTCGGCATCGTCCTTCGGGGCGAGGGTTTCGAGCCGATGTTCTGCGCCGATGGGTTGGGGGCGCTAGAGGCTTTCCGCGCGACTCGCCCGGATTTGGTGTTGCTGGACCTGATGCTCCCTGGCAAGGACGGGATCGAGGTCTGTCGGCTGATCCGCGCCGAGTCCGGCGTCCCGATCGTGATGCTCACCGCCAAGAGCGACACCGTGGACGTCGTCCTGGGGCTGGAGTCCGGCGCCGACGATTACATGGTCAAGCCGTTCAAGCCGAAGGAACTCGTCGCCCGGGTCCGGGCTCGGCTGCGCCGAACGGATGAGCCGTCGCCGGAGTCGCTGGACATCGGCGATGTCGGGATTGATGTCGCTGGTCACGTCGTCCGGCGTGGCGACGAGGTGATCTCCCTGACGCCGCTGGAGTTCGACCTGCTGGTCGCGCTCGCTCGCAAGCCGTGGCAGGTGTTCACCCGGGAGGTTCTGCTCGAACAGGTCTGGGGGTACCGGCACGCTGCCGATACCAGGCTGGTGAACGTTCACGTGCAGCGACTGCGCTCCAAGATCGAGAAGGATCCCGAACGGCCCGAGATCGTCGTCACCGTGCGTGGCGTCGGTTACAAGGCTGGGCCGGCCTAGTCCGATGGCAAAGCGCCGCCGACGCCCGCTGAAGGCGGCCATCTGGCCGATCCGGACGCTCCCGCAACGGACCGTGCGGTTCGTCGTCCGGCAGATCCGCCGGCACTGGAGCCGGTCGATGCGGCTGCGGGTGGTGGCGACCACCATGCTGCTCGGTCTTCTCGTGGTGCTGGCGGTTGGAACCTTCCTGTCGTTCCGGATCAAGGCCGGGCTGATCGAGTCCCGGCAGAAGACCGCCATGCTGGAGGCGGAAGGGCTGACCAAGACGGCGACGGAGTTGTTCGACCGGTCCGTCTACAGCGATGCCGAGCGCCAGGAATCATTTGTCAACGATCTGATCTCCCGACTCGAAGGACCGGGGGGCCCGGAGTTGCGGGGGGTCTCGCTGCTGCGGGCGCTGCGGTCCACCCAGCCGAGTGAGCTGCGGGACCGATCCTCCAGGATCACCCCCTCGGTGATCCCGGATTCCCTGCGGGCCGCGGTCAACCGGTCGTCCCGGCAGCAAGCTCAGATCACGTCCTTGCCGGGGGTTGGCGGCCAGAAGGGGATGCCGGCCCTCGCTGTCGGATCGGTGATCGACGTCCCGCTGTCCGGCCCGTACGAGCTGTACTTCATCTTCCCGTTGCAGCGCGAACAGGAAATTCTCGACCTGGTGCAGCGGACCTTGCTGCTCGCCGGAATCGGGTTGGTACTGCTGGTCGGCGGGGTCGCCTACGTCGTGACCCGGCAGGTGGTGACGCCGGTCCGGCAAGCGGCCAAGACCGCCGAGGAGTTGGCGTCGGGCCGGTTGGATCGCCGGATGAAGGTTCGCGGGCAAGACGATATAGCCCGTTTGGGTAGGGCTTTCAATGGCATGGCGGCCAGTCTTGAGCGGCAGATCCATCAGTTGGAAGAGCTGTCTCGGGTGCAGCGCCGGTTCGTCTCCGACGTCTCACACGAGTTGCGCACGCCGCTGACCACGATCCGGATGGCGAGCGAGGTGATCCACGAGGGTCGGCATGGGCTCGACCCGGTGCTCTCGCGCAGCGCCGAACTGCTGCAGAACCAGCTCGACCGGTTCGAGTTGCTGCTCACCGACCTGTTGGAGATCAGTCGGTTCGACGCCGGTGCCGCGGTGCTGGATATCGAGGCGGAAGACGTTCGAGAAGTCGTCGAGCGAGTCGTCGAGGTGCTGCTGCCGCTGGCGGAGAGCCGCGGCAGCACGATCGAGCTGCGGGTGCCGCCGGAACCATGCCTTGCCCAGATCGACTCGCGGCGGGTAGAGCGGATCGTCCGGAACCTGCTCGGCAACGCGATCGAGCACGGCGAGGGCGGCCCGATCGAGGTCCGGATTGCCGGCTCGGCCGAGGCCGTCGCCATCGCGGTGCATGACTACGGGGTCGGGATCAACGTTGATGATCTGGCGATGGTGTTCAACCGGTTCTGGCGTGCCGATCTGGCTCGGGCTCGCACCACCGGTGGCACCGGGCTGGGGCTGGCGATCGCCCAGGAGGACGCCCACCTGCACGGCGGCTGGCTGCAGGCGTGGGGTGAGCCCGGGGTAGGTGCGGTCTTCCGGCTCACGCTGCCCCGCCAGGTCGGTGCCGTCCTGGTCGGATCCCCGCTGCCGCTGGTTCCGCACCTGGGTGATCCGGACGAGGACGGTGACCAGGCAGGCGTCGAGGGCGCGGCGGAGTTCCCGAACGCGGCCGCTGGGCTGGCTCAGATGCTCCCCGAGCCGGGCTGTGACCGGCCGGTGCGGCAACGCGGATGAGAGTTCGTCGGACGATCGCCGACCGGTCCCGAGCGGTCCGGGTCGTCGTGGCTGGGCTGGCGCTGCTGGCGTTGTCGGCCTGCGCCACGATTCCGCGCTCCGGGCCGGTGGTGGCCGGCCGGGTGGTGGAGGTCGATCCGCTGTCGGGCGTCGTCCAGTTCAGGGGTGAGGGCCCGGTGCCGGGTGCGACGCCCGTGAACGTGGTCTCCGGATTCCTCCGGGCGGCACCGGGTTTCAGCGATGATCATGAGCTTGCCCGGAGCTTCCTCACCTCGGCCCGGCAACTTGCCTGGCGCCCGGACGCGGCCGTCTCGATCTACCCGACGACGCTGAACGTATTGAAGGTCAAGGAGGCCGGGGCAAAACCCGTCGCGACTGCGACGGCAACGCCGACACCGGCCGGTGCCGATTCCGGCGCGGCGAGCGCCGACGTGCGGGACCGAGCCGAGGTCACCTGGGTGACCGTGACGACACCGATCATCGCGAAGGTCGACCGCAACGGCCGGTACCAGATCGAACCGCCGGGCACGAAAGTCACTGCCAAGTTCGGCTTGGTCAAGGTGGGCGGGCAGTGGCGGATCAATACCGTCGCCGACGGGATCCTGATCAGTGCGGAAGACTTCGGGGTGACCTTCCGCCCGTTCAAGGTGTACTTCGGCGACCCGACCCGCCGGTACCTGGTTCCCGACGTGCACTGGTTCCCCGGCACCCAGAACAACCTCTCCGACAATCAGAACGATTCGCTGCCAACCGCGCTGGTCCGGGTACTGCTGGAGGGCCCGCCGAAGTGGTTGGAGGGCGCCGTCATCACCGGTGCGCCGGCGAATACCAGCATGGCGATCGACGCCGTCGTGGTCGACGACGAGGTGGCGACCGTGGACCTGACCGACCAGGTCCGCACCGCCGACACCCGGCAGCGACAGCTCTTGGCGAGCCAGTTGCAGGCGACGCTGGGCCAACTACGGATCAACTCGGTGAACATTACGGTTCGCCGGCTGGCCTTCGACGTGCCCTCCAGATCCTCGGGAACGAACGACCCCTCCCAGCCGGACGGTCAGCCGGTGGTCGATCCGCGGGTCGACGTCCGGCCGGTGCTGATTGATGCGAAGGGCCGGTTGGCTCGGCTGGATGGTCGAACCCTCGAGGTGCGTGCGGACGTCGCGGCTCTGGGGGTGCCCGGAGCCAATCACCCGGCGGTGGCCAACGACAGCAGCGCCTACGCGGTCCTGAACGCCGACCGGAGCAAGCTGCTGCTCCAACTGCCCGGGGCCAAAGTCGTCCAACTCGTCAGTTCTGCCAATCTCACCGCACCGTCCTTCGATCCGCAGGGCTGGGTCTGGACGGCGCCGGGAACCAACACCGGCTGGGTCTACGCGGCGGCGGCGGACTCCGGTCGGATCAAGGTGAAGGCGCCCTGGCTCAAGGGTGCGGACGTGGTCAGCATGCGGGTGTCGCGGGACGGTACCCGGGCGGTGATCGCGGCTCGGGTACGGGGTGCGGCTCACCTCTTCGTCACCGGCGTGGTGCGGGACGTCGAGGGCCGGCCGCAGTCCTTGACCTGGCCGCCGACCGGACTGTTCCCCAGCCTGCAGACGGTCCGCGATGTCGCCTGGTTGGACGAGGACCATCTGGTGGTCCTCGGCCGGTGCACCGGTGACACGCCCAAGTGCACGAAGGACGCGGCCGAAGGGCCCTGGATAGTCCAGCTCGGCGGCATCATCGACCCGGTCGGAAATCCCGTCTCCGGGGCGGAATCGATCACTGCGGGGAACGGGGAGATCTCGGTGCTGGCCGGGACGGACAAGGGCGTCCAGGCCCGTTTCGGAGCCCTCTGGGACACCGTGGCGGCCGGTCGGTGGCCGGCTTATCCAGGCTGAGTCGCACGCCACGATCTCGCGGTCGTCGTCCGCTCCGCGCGTCCTCTCCTCCACAGGCGGCAGTTCTGCGCCTCGATCCACAGATTTCGGCCGGCCGCCGTCCGTCGGCCACCTGCCGGGCAGGCTGTCTGTATGCCAGAGGTACCAATCACAGTCGGGTCCGGCCTGCGCGCCGGTTTGCGTGCCGGGACGACGCTGATCTGGCCGGTCAGCTGCGCGGGTTGCGGGTTGCCCGACGTCCCGATCTGCTCACGGTGTCGGGCCGCCGTCGCCGGGCCGGCCTTCTGCACCCCGGTGGTTGGCTGGCCCGCGGGGTTCGGCGCCTGGGCGGCGTGCAGCTATCGGGGCTGCGCAGCGCGGCTACTGATCGCCTGGAAAGAACGAGGCCGGCGCGACCTGACCGGGCCGCTGGGAGCCGGTCTGGGTGCGGCGCTGCTGGCCTGCCGGGCCGCGCACGCTGACCCGGCGTCGCCCTGGTTGCTGGTCCCGGTTCCGACCACCCGCGCCGGCCGCCGTCAGCGCGGCGGTGACCTGATGGTCGACTTGACTCGTCGGGCGGCAGCGACCTGCCGGCCGGCCTGGAACGGGCCACCACCGCAGCCGGTTCAGGCCCTGACGCATGTCCGAAGGGTCCGCGATCAGGGGGCGCTGGGGGCCTCTGGCCGGCGCGCGAATCTGCGTGGAGCCCTTGCGGTCCGGGATTCGATGACAGATCTGGTGTCCGGGCAAAGCTGCGTGGTGGTCGACGATGTCGTGACAACTGGGACAACAGCGGCCGAAGCGGCGCGGGCGTTGACATCGGCAGGTGCACGCGTGGTGGGGGCTTGCTTCCTCTCAGTGACATTGCGTGAACTGGGGGTGCCCGAGGAGGCATCTAGGGACTAGCCTCAACAGATGAACGGCACCCCCGCCGCGATCGCCGTCCAAACGGCGCTGTCTTGCTGGCGGGTCTGGAAGGGGGTGTTAGGGAGCAACTCCCAGCGATTTCCGATCTGACGCTTCGACACTGAGTCGTCCGCATCTCGAGCCAGCGCCAGATTCTGGACCCGGTGAGCGGACCCGGACCTTGTGTTACTCCAGCTACAGGAGGATTCCCCGTGGACATCGTGATCACTGGCCGTCGAACCGAAGTCACAGACCGGTTCCGAAGGCTTGCGGAGGAGAAACTGGCGAAGGTTTCGCAGTTCACTCCCAGCGCGTATCGGATAGACGTCGAGCTGTCCCATGAGCGCAATCCACGACAGTCCAACACTTGCGAGCGAGTCGAGATCACGGTTCGGGACAAGGGACCGGTGATTCGGGCCGAGGCTTGCGCCGAAGACCCGCTGGCCTCGCTCGACATCGCCTTCGGCAAACTCCTTGAGCGGCTTCGTCGGATGGGGGATCGGAAGAAGGTGCACCACGGTCGGCACGCGCCGGTGTCGGTGCGCGGAAGCAACATGCTGTCCGGATCGGTACCCGCCGGCGGTGCCGGATCGGGCGTCGGTACCGCGGTCGCCGAACGGCCTCTGGACGACAGCGACCATGACCACGCTGGTCAGAACGGTCACGTACACAGCGACGCGAACGGAGCCCGTCGTTCCGGCGGAGTGGACGTCGAGGATCCGGCTTTCGACGACCTGGCCGATCTGGTGGGTCGCGCCGACCTTCCTGAAGGTGCCGAGGCCCTCGCGGACAGCCCGGTCGTGATCCGGACGAAGGACCACACCGCCACCCCGATGACCATTGATCAGGCGCTCTACGAGATGGAACTTGTCGGCCACGACTTCTACCTCTTCGTGGACGCCGCGTGCGGGAAGCCGTCCGTCGTCTATCGTCGGCGCGGATGGAACTACGGAGTGATTCGCCTGGCGGTCGAGCAGGAAGCAAAGGCCACGCCAAGCTGACGAGGACAAGATCTGCTGCCCCGCGGGGCGCTGAGGCGGCGCGCCCGCCGGATTTCGATCCGGCGAGCGCGCCGTCGTCCGTTGCGGGGAGCCCGCCGACGGTCTCGGCCGTCGCTCGCGGATCTGGCCCTCGCCGGATGAGCCTGCTCCAGGCCCGCCGGGTCGCCCTGGCCGCTCAAGGGTTCGGAGTCGACCGCCCCGGGGCCGGCCAGTCGCACGGAGACACGCCGATCACGATGCGGCAGATCCAACGGGTGATCGACACCGTCGGCATTCTTCAGATCGACTCGGTGAACGTCCTGAGCCGCAGCCACTACCTGCCGGTATTCAGCCGGCTCGGCAATTATCCGCGCGAACTGCTGGACCGCGCCTCCACGACGGCACCGCGCCGTCTGGTGGAGTACTGGGCACACGAGGCGTCGTTCGTGCCGCCGCAGACGCACCGGTTGCTGCGCTGGCGGATGGCCCGGGCGGCGGACGAGGCGTGGGGCGGGATGGCGCGGACCGCCCGCGAGCGGGCCGACCTGACCGACGTGGTGCGCGCCGTGATGGCCGAGCACGGGCCCTTGACGGCCGCCGCCGCTGAGCGCTTGATCGGTGACGACCGGCCGCGCGAGCGCAACGGTCAGTGGGGCTGGAACTGGAGCGACGTCAAGCGGGTGATCGAGTTCCTGTTCTGGTCCGGGGAACTCTCGTCGGCGGGTCGGACCAGCCAGTTCGAGCGCCGGTACGCACTGCCCGAGCGGGTGTTGCCGGCTGCGGTGGCCTCCGCTCCGGATCCGGACCCGGACGACGCCCGGCGAGATCTGGTCCGGATCGCCGCTCGTGCGCTCGGCATCGCCAGTGAGAAGTGCCTGCGGGACTACTTCCGCCTCAAGCCCGGCGAGGCGCGGGCCGCGATCGCCGATCTGGTGGCGGCCGGTGAGCTGATCCCGACCACGGTGGAGGGCTGGGACCGGCCCACCTATCTGCATCCGCAGGCCCGGCTGCCCCGGCGGATCACCGCTCGGGCCTTGCTGAGCCCGTTCGACTCGCTGGTCTGGGAGCGGCCTCGCACCGAGGCGCTGTGGAACTTTCGGCTGCGGCTGGAGATCTACACTCCGGCGGCCAAGCGGGTGCACGGCTACTACGTGCTGCCGTTTCTGCTCGGTGACCAGTTGGTGGGTCGGGTGGATCTGAAGGCCGATCGGGCACCCGGGGGCGGCGGGGCGCTGCTGGTCCGCGCGTCCTGGGTGGAGCCCGGCATCCCCCCCGAAGCGGTGGCCCCGGAACTAGCCGAGGAGCTGGATCTGATGGCCGAGTGGCTGGAGCTGGACGAGGTACGGATCGCCTCGGTCGGTACGTTGGCGCCCGCCCTGCAAAACCTGCGCTGAGCGGGCTGATCTCCTCGCGGCTGGTGATCGCCAGCCGTGCCCACTTAGGTGCCCTTCGTCGGCGCTAAAGCGGGCACACCTGGCGATCTTGGCGGTGCGGCGGGGCTATTCCGGCCGGTTGGCGGTTAGCGGCCGGTCGCCGGTTGGCGGCTAGCAGTTAGGGGGACGGCGGATCGCTGCTCAAGCGGGCATGCAGGTGTTCGTCGGAACGGCGGCCGTCCACCGGGTAGCGCATCGCCGAGCGCATCACGCCCTCTGCCGAGTAGCCGGCCCGCTTGGCCACGCTGCAGGACCGCTCGTTCTCCACCGCGTGATAAAGCTCGACCCGATGCCAATCGAGCCGGTCGAAGACCAGCCGGGTCGCCGTCCGCAGCGCGCCGGAGGCCAGACCCCGACCGCGGCCTTCCGGTAGCAGCCAGTAGCCGACGGATCCGGTGCCGATCTCCGCGTCGATCAGACCGAACCGTACCGAGCCGACGATCTGCCGGCTCGGATCGCAGATCGCCCAGGCGGCGCCCCGGCCCTGCTGCCACTGATCGGACCAGGTGAGCAGGGCTGCCAGGGCGTCCCGCCGGTCGTCGATCAGCTGCCCGGCGTACTGCCGGACCAGGGCGTCGCGCATTCCGATCACCATGTCGGGGGCGTCGCTCGTGCTCCACGGCCGGAGCCGGTAGCCAGCGGTCAGCTCGAGTTGAGGTTGCCGGCGTCCGCTCATCGAAGGGATTCCATCACTGGATGGCCGCAGCTGTTGCATCGGGTCCGGTGCTCAGCGCACCGCAGGCAGTTCGTCGGCGAGCAGATCGAAGCGCAGATGGTCGCTTCGGGTTCCGTCGCGGCGCAGGTTCCCGTCCCGATCTCGACCGGAGAAGGTGAAGCCTGCCTTCTCGGCCACCCGCTGGGAGGCGAGGTTGTCGACGTCCGTGCGGATCAGAATTCGGTCCAGGCCAAGACCACCGTCCTCCTCGGGCAACAGCGCATGCCGGGCCACGAGTTGAACTCCTTCCGTGATCACCCCACGACCGCGGGCGTCCGGATGCGTCCAGTAGCCGATCTCGCCCTGTGGATCGTTCGGGTCGCGGATGAATAGCGCCAGGTCGGCGAGCAGTCGGTCGTCATCGGGATCGGCGACCACCCACTGCACCCCGCGACCGGCGGCCTGCTCGGCGCGAATCTGTTCCAGGTGCTGGCGGGCGTGGATCTCGGAGTAGTCGTCCGGCAATCCGGCCAGCCAGTGCCGGGTCTGCGGATCCCGGCAGGCCTCGACCATCCGGGGCACGTCCTGCTCGCGGTGCGCGCGCAGCACGGTCGTCTTGCCGATCACCGGGGCCGGGTCGTACCAGGGGTGCACCGGCTGCAACCGGGTATTGCGAGTGATCGCGGCCAGCCAGCCGTCGACCAGGTTGCCGCGTTGCTCCAGCAGGCCGGGCACCACGGCGTCCACCCGGAACCCGACTGCCCAGGCGACCCGCCGACTCGCCCAGTTACCCACCTGAGCCCGCCAATGGACGACGTCGATCCTGGCGTCGTGGAACCCCCAGGGCAGGACGAGTCGCAGCGCCCGGGTCATCAACCCCTGGCCGCGGGCCCCAGCCGCGAGCGAGAAGCCCACCTCGGCCTGCCTGGCGTGTTGCGGGCGGAGGTTCACGTCACCGATCAAGCGGCCGTTGTGCTCGATGCCGAACTGATAGCGGCTACCGTCGGACCAGCCGGCTTCGTTCAGTGCCAGCCAGCCCTCGGCGTGCTTGCGCTCGTACGGTTGCGGAAGCGATGACCACTGACTGATCAGCGGGTCGTTGGAGATCTCGACGATGGCGTCGAGATCTTCGGTGCGGAACCCACGCAGCGTGACAACGCCGTCGGTCAGGGTGGGAATCGGGCCGTGGAAAGCGCCGGGCGGGGAGCTCACCACAGGAGCCTGACGCACCGTTCGGGCGTCGGCAAACGCGTTTCGTTGCCAAGCTGTCTACGATGGCCTGTGGCATGTACGGGCACGGCTGGATGCCGCCGTTCGTCATGCCTATAGCGGCGGTGCGATTCGACCGCAGATCGCACAGTTCAATGACTTGGGAGAACACCCCGTGGTGAAGATCGTCGAAAAGCTGCTGCGCGCTGGCGAGGGTCGCACGTTGAAGCGTTTGCAAGGGCTTGCTGCCCAGGTCAACACGCTGGAAGACGACTTCACCAAGCTGAGCGACGTAGAGCTTCGTGAAGAGACCGAGCGCTTCAAAGCCCGAGTCGCCGATGGCGAGAGCCTGAACGACCTGCTGCCGGAGGCCTTCGCCGCCGTCCGGGAGGCAGCCAAGCGCACCCTCGGGCAACGGCACTTCGATGTCCAGCTCGTCGGCGGCGCCGCGCTGCACACGGGCAACATCGCCGAGATGAAGACCGGTGAGGGCAAGACCCTGGTCGCCACCGCGCCGGCGTACCTGAACGCGCTGGCCGGCAACGGCGTGCACGTGATTACCGTGAACGACTACCTGGCCGAGTACCAGTCCGAACTGATGGGCCGGGTGTACCGGTTCCTCGGGCTGTCGGTCGGCTGCATCCTGGCTCAGATGTCGCCGGACGAGCGTCGGGTGGCCTACGCCGCAGACATCACGTACGGCACGAACAACGAGTTCGGCTTCGACTTCCTCCGCGACAACATGGCCTGGAGCGGCGACGACCTGGTCCAGCGCGGGCATTCCTACGCGATCGTCGACGAGGTCGACTCGATCCTGATCGACGAGGCCCGGACGCCGCTGATCATTTCCGGACCGGCGGACCAGCCGACCAAGTGGTACGTCGAGTTCGCGAAGATGGCCGCGCGGTTGAAGCGCGACGAGGACTACGAGGTCGACGAGAAGAAGCGGACGATCGGCGTCCTGGAATCGGGGATCGAGAAGGTCGAGGACTACCTCGGCATCGACAACCTCTACGAGAGCGTCAACACCCCGCTGGTCGGCTTCCTGAACAACGCCGTGAAGGTGAAGGAGCTGTTCAAGCGGGACAAGGAGTACGTGGTCACCGATGGTCAGGTACTGATCGTCGATGAGCACACCGGTCGGATCCTGGCCGGTCGGCGTTACAACGAGGGCATGCACCAGGCGATCGAGGCCAAGGAGGGTGTGGAGATCCAGAGCGAGAACCAGACTCTCGCCACGATCACCCTGCAGAACTACTTCCGGATGTACGACAAGCTCGCCGGGATGACGGGTACCGCCCAGACCGAGGCCGCCGAGCTGATGTCGACCTACAAGCTCGGCGTCGTCTCGATCCCGACGAACCGGCCGATGGTCCGGCAGGACCAGTCAGACCTGATCTACAAGACCGAGGAAGCCAAGTACGACGCCGTCGTCCAGGACATCGCCGAGCGGCATGAGACCGGGCAGCCGGTCCTGGTCGGCACCGTCAGCGTGGAGAAGAGCGAGCAGCTGGCCGAGTTGCTGCGCAAGCACGAGATCCCGCACGAGGTCCTGAACGCCAAGCAGCACGAGCGGGAGGCGACGATCGTCGCCCAGGCCGGCCGCAAGGGATCGGTCACCGTGGCCACCAACATGGCCGGTCGGGGAACCGACATCATGCTCGGCGGCAACGCGGAGTTCACCGCGATCGCGAATCTGCGCGCCCAGGGTCTCGACCCGGCCGAGACGCCGGAGGAGTACGAGGCGGCGTGGCCGGAGGCGCTCAAGACCGCTCAGGGCTCCGTGGTCGCCGAGCACGACGAGGTGGTTCGGCTCGGCGGGCTGTACGTGCTGGGCACGGAGCGGCACGAGTCGCGGCGCATCGACAACCAGCTGCGTGGTCGTTCCGGGCGCCAGGGCGACCCGGGGGAGAGCCGGTTCTACCTCTCGCTGGCCGACGACCTGATGCGGATGTTCAACTCCGGCATGGTCGAGTCGTTCCTGACGGCGGCCAAGGTGCCGGACGACGTCCCGATCGAGTCCCGAATGGTGACCCGGGCGATTGCCAGCGCGCAGAGCCAGGTCGAGGGTCGCAACTTTGAGATCCGCAAGAACGTGCTCAAGTACGACGATGTGCTGAACCGCCAGCGTGAGGTGATCTACGGCGAACGCCGCCGCGTGCTGGAGGGCGCCGACCTGCATGAGCAGATTCGGCACTTCATCGACGATGTGGTGCGCAGCTACGTGGTTGCCGCTACCAGCGAGGGCTTCGCCGAGGACTGGGACCTCGACCAGCTCTGGCAGGCGATGAAAACACTGTTCCCAGTGTCCATCTCGCTGAACGATGTGATCGAGGAAGCCGGCGAGCGGTCGTCCGTGACGCAGGACATGCTCCTCACCGAGCTGACGGCGGATGCGCAGCTGGCCTACGACAAGCGGGAACAGCAGCTCGGCGACGAGACGATGCGGGAGCTCGAGCGTCGGGTCGTGCTCTCGGTGCTGGACCGCAAGTGGCGCGAGCACCTGTACGAGATGGACTACCTGCAGGAGGGCATCGGCCTGCGGGCGATGGCCCAGCGCGACCCGCTGGTCGAGTACCAGCGTGAGGGTTACCTGCTGTTCCAGGCCATGACGGAGGCGATCAAGGAGGAGTCGATCGGCTACCTCTTCCACGTCGAGGTTGAGGTGCCGGCCGAGCCCGAACTGGGTGACGCGGCGCCGGTGCTGGTGGCCAAGGGGTTGGTGACCGCGCAGCGGCCGACGCAGTTGCAGTACAGCGCGCCGTCGGTGGACGGCGATGGTGGAGTCGAGGTGCACGCCGAGGATGGCTCTCCGGCCCCGGTGAAGGACGCCGAGGGCGGTGCGACCAACCGGGCTTCGCGCCGGACCTCGAAGAAGAAGAAGCGCTGAAACAGTGATCGGGGCGAACGGTTCGACCGTCTCGCCCTGATCATCCGGTTTCTCCCGCTGGGCCGCGCAGACTCTCACCCGTCTGCGCGGCCCTGTCACTCTCCAGGCCGATCGATTCGGCCGGCCGACCTGCCGATCTCATTGCCACGGGCAATTGAGGGGCGGTCGATACATGTCGCGTCAGCGACGGATCAAGGCATTGCTGTGTACCGGAATTGGCGCTTTGGCGGTGGCGATCGCGGCTGTGCCCGTCGGCGGGACCGCGACCGCCTCGACCGTTTCCAGCGGTGCCGGCGCGATCACCCAGTACGGCACGGTGGTCTTCGTTCCGGACGGAGACACGATCGATGTCAAGATCGACGACGTCCCGGCGGATTCTGGCCGGGAAGGCACCCGAATCCGGTTCCTGGCGACGCAGGCCATGGAGATTTACGAATATCACCACGACCTGACCAAGTCCACGGGTGAGTGCCATGCGGTCGAGGCCGCCGTACGGCTCAAGGAATTGCTCTTCAAGGCGGACGGCAGCGGCCGACGAGTGCGGTTGACCGCCCGGGACGCCAGCAGTAGCAACCTCGGCCGGGAGTCGCGCTTCGTCGCCACCCGGACGGCAGAGGGCAGCTGGGAGGACGTCGGAACGGTGCTGGTGCGTGAGGGCCAGGTGATCCCGAGCTACCAGAAAGTGGAATACACCTATAACCAGGTCTATCGGCAGCTCTCGCAAGCGGCTGCTGCCGCGGGAGTTGGCCTCTGGGACACAAACTTCTGCGGCGCCGGCCCGGCCGCCAACCTGTCTGTTCGAGTCAAGTGGGACGCCGACGGGGATGACTCGACCAACGTCAACGGCGAGTACGTGAAGATCACCAACCACGGCTCGGTCGCGGTGAAGCTGGAAGGCTGGTGGGTGCGGGACTCCGCCACCCGAAAGCTAGCCACCCCGGAGCGGACGCGGCGGGGCTTCATCTTTCCCAGTGGGGCAAAGGTGGCCGCTGGTTCGTCGGTGTACGTGCATGACGGGAAGGCGCCGGCTGCTCCCGCCGCTCGGCATTACTATGCCGGCCTCAGCGCGCCTATCTTTGAAAACGTTACCTCCAAGCCGGTTTACCTGGGCGACGGCGCTTACTTGTTCGATCCACAAGGGGACTTGCGGGGCTGGCAGCAATACCCTTGCGTGTCCACGAAACTGCACGCTTGTACGCGATGAACCCCAATGATTGCCGTGCTGCTCGGTCGGGATGATGGCCGTGCTGCCCGGTCTGCACAATTGTCGTGCTGTTCGGTCGGGATGATTGCCGTGCCTAACCGATCTCCAGTTCGGTGACTCGCCAGCGACCGTGTAGGCCCTCCATCCGGAATGCGACTGCGCGAACCCGATCGGGTTCGGCAATGACGGCACTGACCTCGCATACCCCGGCCCGGGGGGCGCAGGCGACCAAGGCGCGAACCCGAGGCTTGGACGCCGTGGCGATTCCCCGTCTGGCTCTGGCTGTCAGGGCTCCCCGACGCACGAGGATGGCGTGCACCTCCGGGGTGGTCCAACGCACCAACTGCCCGGCCGAGCGCAGCCCGCCCGCCACCTCCATGGCGGCCTGGATGAACGTGGCGGCCCAAAGCTTCGGCTCAGGAAGCAAAGCCGCACGGTCTGGTTTCCGCTTGGCTGTCGCCTGGGCGACCGGCTGCTCGGATGCGCTGAGGTCGACAGCTTCGGTTGGTAGTGCCAGCGCCAGCGTTCCCTGGGTGTGCGCCGTAGTAGTCGTTCGGTCGTATCGGAAAACTCTTGAAGCGGAACGTGGTTCGTGTTTCGGAACGGCGGAGCGGCGGAGCCGGGGTAGGGTCGGATTGGCGGCGATGCCAGGAGTGCTTTCGGGTGGTCGGGTGACCGGTAGTGCCGAACTCATCATCCACCTCGATTCTCGGAGTCGGCCGTAACACTGGTTCCAGTAGAGGTTTTCGCATCGTCTCGGGAGCCGGACCGGGCGGCTGGTCCAGCTCGATGGCGGCCGAGGTGAGCGTCCGATGCGGGTGGACGCAGCCGCTCCCCAGGAACGAGATAGTCGGGGTCGTTGCCGATTACAGCTCGATTCGCGGTGAACCAATGTGGCCAGTCGCGGGCGATCTCTGCGTTCGTCGCCGTCGGGCCGAGGTGGTGTTCGGCGACGCTCCACAGCGTGTCGCCGCGGCGCACGACGACCTCGTCATCGCTCGTGGACGGCTTCCTCGTGGACGACTCGCTCGCGGCCGGCGCTCTCGTCGGCGGCCTTCTCGTGGGCGACGTGCTTGTGGGTGGCGTGCTTGTGGATGGCTCGCTCGTGGGCGACGTGCTTGTGGACGGCTCGCTCGTGGGCGATGCGGGTCTGGGCGGACGGTTCGGGATCCATCCCGGAAGCAGTTCGGATTGCGGTGCTGGGGTCGGGGCGAGGCCGCGAGTGATGGGTCGAACAGTGGCGGCGGCTACCGGAGCCCAGGCTGGGGATAGTCCTTCGGTAAGGAGCGGTTGTGCGCCACGGGTTCGAGTGGCTACCAGTTCCGAGGCCGGGTGCCGGGCGCTCGCGTGCGCGGTGGCAGGACCGGCCGCGATGGCGACCCCGAGCACCGCAGCGACGGCGTTGCGCAGTGCTTTGGGCGCCAGTACGCGGGCGGTGCTGGTCACGGTGGTGCCGACGGCCGAGGATCTGGACCCGAGTGCCGCCAGCACGCTGAGAAGCAGGGCGCTGAGCAACCAGAGCGAGATGGCCAAGGCCACAGAACCGCAGATGGCGGCCAGTGCCTGGTCGACGCTGGCCGGACCGGGTTCAAGCACCGAGCGCCAGGCGGACTCGCTCACCGACATGAGTTGCAGGCAGAGCATCGCCAGCAGGGCGAGTCCCGAGCCGGTAAGGGCTAGCCCGCGAGTTCGGGGCGCGGAGAGTGGTTGACGAATCTGAGGTGAGTTCACGTCTCCTCCGGCCCTTGGCTGACGCTGTTCCAGCACTTGATGTCGTTTGATGCCTTTTAGTGTCGCTTGATGCAAGTGATGGCGTCCAGTGCTGCGTCGAATCTGTGGATAAGTCCCAAACGGTGGGTGCGAGACGGCTAGCGTCAGCAGATGCGTTGGGAGCGACTGTTCGACGATCTCGAGGCGCAGTTGGAGGCAGAGGAACGCACTGCTGCCGAGGGTGAGATCGCCGATCTCGTCCGTGCTGAGCGCGCACGCCTGGCTGTCGTCGATCGATTGAAAGCCCACCTCGGTGAGCCGCTCACCTGGGCATTGGTCACCGGTGAACCGGCATTGACCGGTCGATTGCTGGACGTCGGTGCCGACTGGGTGCTGGTCGCGACGGCAAGCGGGGAGTCGCTGATCCCGATCGGCGCGGTCCAGTCCATCACTGGGTTGTCCCGGTTCACTGCGCCGGAGGCCGGCGAGGTCGCGCGACGACTGGGGATCGGAGTGATCCTGCGTGGGTTGTCCCGTGACCGCGCTGTGGTTGGGATCCGGCTAAAGGGAGACCAGCGAGTGACCGGAACCATCGACCGGGTCGGGGTCGATCACTGCGATCTCGCCGTCCACCCGGAGGACGAACCCCGCCGCGAACGCGCGGTGCGTGAGGTGCGCTGCGTGCTGCTGCCCGCCATCGTCGGGGTCAGCGTTCGCTGACGCGGCCGGTGAGATTCGACCCGAGTCTCCGGGCGGGTCGCTTCGGGCGGGTGGGTCCGGGGGTGGGCTCGGGACGTGGGCTCGGGGCGGTGGGCTGGGGGAGTATGGGCTGCGGCGCAGTGGATCAGGCGTCGTCCGCGTGATCCTCGACCGCCGTTGGCCGGGACCGGACCATGTCCCGGGTCTCGGCGTACTTCCGCTGGATGTAGTTCTCCAGTTCGGTGGCTTCCACTCGCCACTGGCCTCGGCCGCCTACCTGAATCGCCGGTAAATCGCCGCTGTGGACCAGCGTGTAGGCCTGCCTCGCCGAGATGTTCAGCATCTCCGCGACATCCGCCAGTTGAAGAAAGCGGGGTTCCACGCAGCCCTCCTGTGATTTCGGCCGAGCGAATACTCGGTTCCGGCAAGTGTGGCACGCAGGGTTGTCGGCCGTGTCGAGTTATCCACAGGCCAGAGGACCGGCGGTTTATCCACAGTTCCCGGAATGGCTGTCCCGAAGGTCCGTATTCTGCCAACATGTCGGCGAAAACGTGCGAGGTGAAGGGTTGGATCAGAATCGTCGGCTTCGAGGGTCTGCGGGGAGAAGTTGCGGGTAGGAGCAGGCAGAGCCGGTCGGCATCGGTCCAGTAGTGCAGATGATCCGGCAATGCAGATGATCCGACGATGCAGATGATCCGGCGGCTCAGGTAGTCCGGCGGGGCAGACAGAGGGGGCACCTCAATGACGCTGACCGGTACCGCCGCGCCACTCAGCGAGCTCACGGCGCCTCGGCTGAGACGACCTTCGTGGCGCGATCCCCGATTGTTGATCGGGCTCGTCCTGCTGCTCACCTCGGTAGCTCTCGGTGCCAGGGTGGTGGCGTTGGCCGATCGCACCGAACCGGTCTACGCGGCGCGGGTCACCCTTCCGTCCGGAACACCGCTTACCTCCGACGCGCTGAAGGTCGTCCGGTTTCGGCTCACGGGCACGGCGGCCGGCTACCTGGACGCGCGGCACCCCCTGCCGGCGGGCCAGGTCATGGTCCGGCCGGTCGGTGCCGGGGAACTCGTCCCACTCACCTCGATCGCCTCGGCCGGTCAACTCTTGGTCCGGCCGGTGAGCATCCCGATCGACGCTGATCCGCCACGCGGGCTGGCTCCCGGTGGCGTGGTGGACCTCTGGGCCTCCGCCAAGCGCCGGGACGACGTGGGCGGTGGATATGACCCGCCCGAACAAATCGCCCATGCGGTCGAGGTCTTCGACCTGCGCATCCCGGGCGCTGGGCTGTCGGCGAGCCGCACCGGATCCGTCGAGGTGCTGCTGAGTTCCGAGGATCTCGCGCCGGTGCTGGATGCGCTGGCGAACCAGGCACGAGTGGCGGTCTTGCCGGTGCCCGGCCTGATCGCTCGCGATCAGGAGCAGCGATGAGTCGTACCGGGGCAACACTGACTGTCCTGACCGCCGTTGTCGGCGACGGCGAGGCTCCGTTGGTCTCCGGCCTGGAACGCTCCTCGGCCGGTGTCCAGGTCGTCCGCCGATGCGCTGATCTGGTCGAACTGTTGTCGGCGGCAGCAGCCGGGTTGGCCCGAGCGGTCGTGCTGTCCGCGGATCTGCAACGCCTGGATCGCGACGCGATAGCCCAGCTGACCGCGGTTGGCGTGGCCGTGATCGGGCTGTTCGATCCGAAGGACGCTGCGGCCGCCCGAAGGCTGGCCGATCTCGGAGTGCAGCAGGTGTTGCCGGCTGACACCCCGACCGAGGAGATCGCCGCAGCGGTGACGTCAGCCGTCGCGGATCTTTCCGATCACCAGGCCCGAGCCGCTCGAAGTCGGTTGGGGATAGCGGATCCGGGCCTTGCGGCGCCGGCTCCGCCGAGCAGGCGTCGGGCCGGGTCGGTGCCGTCGGCTCGGCCGCCGGGCCGGGTGGTCGCCGTCTGGGGCCCGGTCGGCGGACCCGGAAGGACGACGGTCGCAGTCACGCTCGCCGCCGAACTGGCGGCGGCCGGTCACGAGACCTTGCTGGTGGACGCCGACACGTACGGCGCGAGCGTGGCTCAGTCGCTGGGCCTGCTGGACGAGTCGGCAGGCCTCGCCGCGGCTGCTCGGGCTGCGAACCAGGGCGCCCTGGACGTTCCCCGGCTCGCCGAGTTCGCGCCCTATGCCGGGGCGCGATTGCGCGTACTCACCGGACTTCCGCAGTCTCGTCGCTGGCCGGAACTGCGCTCCGCCGCGCTGGACACGGTCTGGCAGCACGCTCGCCGACTGGCAACCTGGACGGTGATCGATGCCGGATTCGGCTTGGAAGCGGACGAGGAGATGATGTTCGACACCGCTGCTCCACGCCGGCACGGGGCCACCCTCTCCGCGGTGACCAGCGCAGATCTGGTCATCGCCGTCGGTGCCGCCGAGCCACTGGGGCTGCAACGTCTGCTCAGCGGGCTGCAAGATCTTGCCGAGGTCGTACCGGCCGGCTCGCCGCTCAAAGTGGTGGTGACGAAAGTCCGTGACGCCGCGGTCGGGGCGAACGCCGAACAACGGGTTCGGGAGGCGTTGGACCGCTATGCCGGGGTCCGGGACGTGGTGCTGATCCCAGACGATCGGGCGGTACTGGACGCGGCCATGCTGGCTGGTCGGTCGCTCACCGAGCATGCGCCGACCGCACCGGCGTGCCGGCCGCTGACCGAACTTGCGAGCCACCTGGCCGCCGAGGCCGGCCTGCGTCACGATCAAGGGCGATCCGGCGGACGTCTCGGTCGAGGGGGACGGCGGCGCGGCCCGCGCCGGGCCCGCCGCTCAGCCTGACCCCTGGCTGGCGATCGATCGGCCGAGGGTCAGCCGGGAGGGCCGAGGGTCAGCCGGGAGGGCCGAAGGTCAGCCGGGAGGGGTTGCCTCGGTCGGTGGCCTGGCGACCTACGATGCCGGAGTGTCCACACCTGAGAGTGCCCCATCGCAGCTGCGCGGTCTGATCATGGATTGGGGCGGTGTGCTGACCGCCCCGATCGACGAGGCGACGGCGGCCTGGGCTCGGCACGAGGGGATCGACCTGGAGCTCTACCGAACGGTGATGCGCAGCTGGATCGACGTTTCGTCGTCCCCAATTCATGATCTTGAGCGTGGCGAGCTGAGCCCGGACGAGTTCGAGCGTTTGCTGGCCGAAGGATTCCGCGAGCGCGGTGTGGCAGTGGTCGCCGACGGGTTGCTGGCCCGGATGCTGGGCGGGCTGCGCGAACTCTCCGACGACATGGTGAATCTGATCCGAAGAGCTCGACGGCAGGGGGTAAAGACCGCGTTGCTGTCCAACTCGTGGGGCGAGCACTACCCGGAACATCTGTGGGTCGGGGCTTTCGACGCGGTCGTGATCTCGGGCCGGGTGGGCATGCGGAAGCCGGACGAGGAGATCTTCCGGCACACCGCCGACCTGTTGCAGCTGGAGCCCGGGCAATGCGTGATGGTGGACGATCTCGCGGCGAACATCCACGGTGCGGTGGCGGCCGGGATGGTCGGCGTCCTGCATGTGAGTTATGCGCAGACCCTCGAAGAGCTAGAGGTGCTGTTCGACCTCCCGCTCCAGTGACGGTCGCCGCTGATCCGAGGACCAGCGGCGACGGCCGGTCAGCGAACGACGAGCTGGAGCAGCAGCAGTTCCGGTCGATGCAGTTCGACGGCGTAGACCCCGGGATCCTTCACCGTGAAGTCCACGGTCAGGGGAACCCCCGGGGTGATCTCCTGCTCGATCTCCACCCCGTGCACATGCAGGATGTTCGCGGTATCTGTGGTGACGATGAGTTTCACCCGGTCACCGACCGAGATGGACTTCCGGCCGGGAGCCGGGGTAACGGTCCGTCCCTTCACCGAGATCTTCAGCACCGTGAGCGGCTTGGGTACAGCAGCCGCGCTCGGTGGCGTGGCCGCTCCAGCCACGGCAGACGCCGGCGGGGCCGCTGAGGAGCCAGCCGAAACGGTCGCCGCCGGGGTGCCCGCGGAGCCGCTGGGCGCTGTCGTCGAAGTAGTGGAACTTGTTGCAGTGGAGGGTGTTTCGGACGATCCACCGGAACATGCCGAGGCTCCGACCAGGGCGCAGCCGAGGATTACCGCGGAGGCCGCCGTCGCGCGCCGGCCTGGCCCGCTGATCTTGCCCAGATTCCGCGCTGACATCCGGTGATTCCTCCTGTTGAGCCGATCCTGGACGGACGCTGGTGAATTGGCCGGGGCTCCCGCTCGAGCTGGAGTCCGCGTGCGACGATAGCCCGGACCCGCGATCCGGCCGCAGCCGGAGCCCAATTGCCCAGGAGGACTGTCGGTGACCGATCGGCTCTCGTCGCTGGACGTCTCCTTTCTCTATCTCGAGCAGCCGACGACGACGATGCACGTCGGATCCTTGATGATCTTCCGCGTGCCGGCGGGGGGCCTCGATGTCGACCGGCTCACCCGACACGTAGGGTCACGGATCGCCTTCGTCCCGCGATACCGGCAGCGGATCCGCTCGATCCCGGGGCGGATCGCGAACCCGGTCTGGGTGGACGACGAGCACTTCGATCTGAGCTATCACATCCGCCGATCCGCGTTGCCCAAGCCCGGCAACGACGCCCAACTCGAAGAACTGGTCGCCCGACTGCAGTCCCGGCCGCTCGATCGGCGCCGTCCGCTCTGGGAGCTCTACCTGGTCGAAGGGCTCAGCGACGGCCGATTCGCATTGGTCAGCAAGGTCCATCAGGCGCTTGTGGACGGCGTCCGCACGGTCGACCTCGGGCAGGTGATCCTCGACGACTCGGCCGAGACCGCCGAGCCGCCCGCCTTCAACTGGAAACCCACCGCAGAGCCCACCTCGCTGGAACTGCTCTTCGGCGCGGTCGTCGATTCGGTGCAGCGCCCCGGTCAACTGGTGGACGTCGTCCGGCACGGGCTCGGGGACGTCCGTGATACCGCCGCGATCACCGCACGCTCCGCGGCCCGGGTGGCCAATGCAGTTCGTCAGGCCGCCGGCAGCCCGCCGAAGAGCCCGTTGACCAGTGCGGTGACGCCGGACCGCCGGTACGCCATGATCACCACTGACCTGGACGACTACCGGACGATCCGAGCCAGGCTGGCCGCCGCAGCACCGGCCAAGGCGCCCGCTCGCAAGTCCAGGAGCACCCGGACGGCCCGGGTCGCCGGGCCGCCGAATCCGCCACCCGATCAGGTCACCGTCAACGACGTCGTCCTCGCGGTGCTGGCGGGTGCGCTGCGGGCGTGGCTACTGGCTCGCGGTGAACCGGTCCCGACCGGCAGCATCGTCCGGACGCTGGTGCCGATGAGTGTCCGGGTCGATGACCCCGAGGCAGCCGGCGCGATTGGCAGCCGAGTGGATTCGATCTTGATCGACCTGCCCACCGGCGAGGCCAGCCCTCGGATGCGGTTGCACCAGATTTCCTACCAGACCAAGGGGCACCGGGAGACCGGGCAGGCCGTGGCCGCTCCGACCCTCGCCGGGATCGCCGGATTCGCCCCGCCCACGCTGCATTCGCTCGGCGCGCGAGTGGCCAGCGGCCTGTCCCGGCGGATGTTTCACCTGGTGGTGACCAACGTGCCCGGACCACAGCAACCGCTGTACGTGGACGGCGCCCAGATGCTGGCTACCTACCCGGTGGTACCGCTCGCCGCCGGGCAGGCCCTGAGTATCGGCCTGACCTCGTACGCCGGGAAGGTTTACTACGGTCTGAACGCTGATCGAGAGGCGATGCCGGACGTCGACGTCGTTGGCCAGTGCATCCTCGATGCGCTGGCCGAACTACGGGAGGCGGTTCGATGATTCATCGGCGAGTGAACCCGAATTTCGCCCAGCGAGCTGCCATCCGGGCAACCGGATTGACCTCCGTGGGGCAGGCTGCGTCCGTCGTCCGGCTCGCCGTCCCCGGCACCGCCCGAGCCGGGTCAGGAGGCCGCTGGGGGCTCGTCCTCGGCGGCGGTGGGGTGCTCGGCGCGGCCTGGTTGGTCGGAGCTCTGGAAGCGCTGGAGCGCTCGCGTGGCATTGATGTTCGGCAGGCCGAGGTGATCCTCGGGACCTCCGCCGGATCGGTGATCGGTGCCCTGCTCGCGACCGGTGTCTCGGTGGCCGACCTACGGGCCCAGCAGCTGGGCGAGCAGGATCCGACCGCCGAGCTGACCGCTCGGCTGGCCGGGGTGGCTTTCGACCCGGAACAACCAGCTGGCTCGGCGCTCCCGCCGCGCCCTCGGTTGCGACCGGGAAGCACCGCTCTGCTGCGAAACAACCGTGGATCGCTGCGGGAGATCCCACGCTCCACCCTGCTGGCCGGGCTGGCACCGGCCGGTCGAGGCAAGATGGTGGGCGTTGCCCGGTTGATCGAGGCGTTCGCGCCGGTCGGTGAATGGGCGCCGCATCCCGGCTACCGTGCGGTGGCCCTGGACTACGAAACCGGCCGCCGGGTGGTCTTCGGCGCCGACCAGGCGCCACCCGCGGGCCTGTCTGCCGCCGTCCTGGCCTCCTGCGCCATCCCCGGCTGGTTCGAACCGGTGACGATCGGTGGACGGCGGTACGTCGACGGCGGGATGTGGTCGGCCAACAACGTCGACCTGCTCGCGGACTCCGGCCTCGACGAGATCTTCGTTCTCGCACCGATGGCCTCCGCGGCCTACGATGCTCCGGGGGACTGGCGGGCACGGGTGGAGCGACGGCTCCGGGTGGCCAGTACCCGCCGTTGCCTGGCAGAAGCCCGCATGGTGCAGCTGAAGGGCACGGCCGTGACCGTTCTCGGCCCTGGTCCGGAGGATCTGCAGTTGATGGGTTACAACTTGATGGCTCCAGAACGTCGGCGGGTGGTGCTGGAAAGCGCGGTCCGGACCGGCCTGGTGGCCTTCGCCGACCCGCCGATCGTTGAGCCGTCGGCTGAACTCCCCGCCGAGCCATTGCTCGCCTTCGATCTCGACGTGAACCGGAGTGAACACGGATGACCCGGGTCTACGTCCCCACCACCCTGGTGGGACTGGCACGAGCGCAGAAGCTAGGCACCTTGAACGACCTTGACGATTCGGTAAACGCCGCAGATCCTCGAGTACCGGCCCACGCGGTGACCGGAGCCGTCCGCGAGTGGTACGTCGAGGGCAACCTCGAAGAGCTGGAGTACTCCGCCCTGATCGATGCGGCCGAGTCGTCGCTGCGGCTGCTCGCCCTCGAACCGCTCGCCCCCCGGCGTCGGGTCGTCGTCGCGGTCGACGTCCCGGAAGCCCTGGTTCTGCCCGGCGGCCAGGCTCGCTCGTCCGTCTGGATTGCCGGTTCGATCGAGCTGTCTCGGGTGGTCAGCGTGCACGTCGACGAGGTGGAGTCGGAAACCACGATCGTCGCCGCGGTCGACGCGCTCGCCGCAGCCGCCGACGGTGACGACGACGCCCGCTTCCAACTCGACGAGGCGGAAGCCTGCGATCTGCTCTGGTACGACATCAGCGAGATCGACGACCTGATCGGCTGATCTTCGAGCTCACCAGCTACTGAGGACCTGCTGGACCGCCGTGATGACCGCCTCGGGTGCCTCCCGCCGGGGCGAATGCCCGGCGTCCAGAGCGAGCACCTGAGCGCCTCCAGGGCAGGCCGCCACGCATCGGCGGGCACCGGCTCGAGAAACGATCCCGCCGCGGGCCGGCTCGCCACGGATGATCAGTACCGGGCACCGCACCTCGGACAGCAAGGCCGGCAACGGCTCGCCCCAGTCCGTCGTCCGATCCAGATGCTCCAGGTCGACGGCTGCCTTGCTGCGCGCCCAGGGCTCCAGTTCGGCCTCCGGCCAGTCCGGATGGTTGGCCCGAACCCAGGCCACCCGGGAGGCGTGGTCACCGGACCGCAGGCCTCGGATCCAGGCCCGCATCTGCGCGCTGGAGTCGGCCCGCCGTAACGTGGTCCGGGCCGGGTCCTCCAGAATCAGGCCGCGGATCAGGTCCGGCCGGGCTGCGGCCAACCGCGCTGCGGTCAGCGCGCCCATCGAATGCCCGTAGGCGACCGCAGTGCGGTGCTCTCGACCGGCCAGCCGGGGCTGCCCGAGAGCGTCCAGGACGGCGATCGCGGAGGTTGCATGGTCGGCGATCACGTACGTCCCGGCCCGAAGCGGGGTACCGCCGTGCGCCGGAGCATCCGGTGCCACCACCGTCCAGCGCCGCTCCAGGGCCGTGACCAGCGGCGCGAACACCTCCGACGAATCGGTCCAGCCGTGAAAGGCCAAAAGCGAGGGAGCGCCGGGCCGATCGATCTCGGCCGGCCAGACCCGGATCTGCACCGGGCCGTCCGGGGCCCGCAGACGGACCGTTCTGGAGCCGGTTACCGTTCCGCCAGCCACGCCTTACCGATCCGTTCTTCCGCGGTGATCGCGGCACGCACGGCGGGTTCGGCGCTGCGCTCGATCTTGCCACCGATCAGTGGCACCCGGGCTTTCAGTTCGCCGTCCACAAGTTCGACGGTACCGGCGCCGGAAGCCGACAGCGAGAGCGTCGCGTTCATCCGAATCGGCGCCCCGCTCAGCTCCACCACCAGGGTGCCGGTGCGCGCCCCATCGGCCTGGGCGGGTCCCCAGGTCTCGGTCTGGGTGATGTTGATCTGCGCTCCGACCAGCGCACGGAAGGCATCTGGGACCTGGTCGGTGGGCAATGCCCGGCGGCTGGTGATGATCGCGCCGCCGCCGTCCGTACTGATCTCCACTTCCCACGAAAGCGCACCAGTCTGGCCGAGTTTGCGATCTTGGAAGGCCTTGTCGGTGAGCATCGCGAAGACGTCCCCCGGTTCGGCGGCGTAGTGAATCTCGGCTGTCAGGCGCACGCGTGACTCCTCTCGGTGAGCGAAGGCGATCATTAAGTTCGGCAGGATGGCAGTCAGAACGCGTTACCGGCTGGTCACACCCGCTGGCAAGAGTATGGTCGCCAGCCAGGTGCGCATTCCCCGCGCACCGTGGTCTCAGAGTTTCGGTGGGTGTGACGTGGTGTCCGGTAGGGCTTTAATGCTGCCGACGACCGAAGGTGATCGACAGGCGCTGTTGAGTCGGACAGCGGCGATCGCACAGCGAGATGCCAACGCACCGCCGGACCCCTTCGGGTTCCTGGATCGGTACTTCCAGAACGTGGCCATGGAAGACCTGGCCGAGCGGCGTCCCGAGGATCTGGTCGGGCTGGCGCTCTCGCACCGGGCGGCCGCGGCCTCCCGGCCGCAGGGCACGGCCGTGGTCCGGGTGTTCACCCCGACCGAGGAGAGCGTGGGCTGGTCGACCGGTCACACCGTGATCGAGATCGTCGCCGCCGACGTCCCATTCCTGGTCGACTCGGTGAACGGTGAACTCGCTCGGCTGGATTGCCAGATCCACCTGGTGATCCACCCGCAGTTCGTGGTCCGCCGGACCGTCACCGGCGAGATGATCGAGATTCTCGATCTTCCGCCGAGGGCCGGCAGCCACCCGGCGCTGCCCCGCGACGCCGCCCTGGAATCCTGGATCCACGTCGAGATCGACCGGGAGAGCGACCCGGCTCGGCTCACCACCTTGGAGCACTCGCTCCGCCAGGTCCTGGAGGACGTCCGGGTCACGGTCGAGGACTGGCCGAAGATGCGTGCCGCCGCCGAGCGGATCGCCGGCGATCTGCGCCGTCAGCCGCCGCTCGGGCTCGACCCGGAGGAAGTCGCCGAGGGCGCCGAACTTCTGGAGTGGCTGGCCGACGGTCACTTCACCTTCCTCGGGTTGCGCGAGTACGTGTTGACCGAGCGTGACGGCGAAGAGGTACTCCTCGGCCGCAACGGCACCGGGCTGGGCATCCTGCGGCACGACCAGCGGGCCGAGTCCAGCAGCTTCGGTCGGCTGACCGTGCAGGCTCGGGCGAAGGCCCGGGAGCACCGCTTGCTGGTGCTGACCAAGGCCAACTCCCGGGCGACCGTCCACCGGACCGGGTACCTGGACTACGTCGGGGTGAAGACCTTCGATGCCAGCGGTGAGGTGACCGGCGAGCGCAGGTTCCTCGGGCTGTTCGCGTCTTCGGCCTACACCGGCAGCGTGCTGGACATCCCGGTGGTCCGCCGGAAGGTCGCCGCCGTCCTCGATCGCGGCGGGTTCTCCCCGGACAGCCATTCCGGTAAGGACCTCCTGCAGATCCTGCAGACGTATCCACGCGATGAACTCTTCGAGATCGACGTCGACGATCTCTACACGATCGCCGTTGCCGTGATGCAGTTGCAGGAACGTCGCCGCACCCGGTTGTTCCTGCGCGTCGACGACTTCGGCCGCTACGTCTCGTGCCTGGTGTTCCTGCCTCGAGAGCGGTACATCACCAAGGCCCGGTTGCAGATCGAGCAGATCCTGCGCGAAGCGATCGGTGGCACCACCGTCGACTACACCGCCCGGGTCTCGGAGTCCGTCCTGGCCCGGTTGCATTTCGTGATCCGGGTTCCGCCCGGGGCCGGAGTTCCGGAGCTGGACGCGGCGGCCCTGGAGGCCGCACTGGTTGCGGCCACCCGGAGTTGGGACGACGACTTCGCCGCTGCGGCGACCGATGTGCTGGGCGAAGGTCCGGCCAGCAAACTGGTGCGGGAATGGGGTTCGGGGTTCCCGGAGTCGTACCGAGAGGACGTCGAACCCCGGTCCGCGGTGGACGATCTCTGCCGGTTGACCGCGATGCAGCGGAGCACCGGCCGGTCTGGTGCGCTGGCGATGAAGCTGCACGAAGGGGAGAGCAGCGCGCCGGACGAAAGCCGGTTCGTGCTCTACCGGCGCGAGCCGCTCTCGCTGTCCGCCGTGCTGCCGTTCCTCGCCAATCTCGGGGTTGAGGTGGTGGACGAGCGTCCTTACCTGCTGCATTCGGCGAGCGGCACCGAGGCGCACGTCTACGACTTCGGGATCCGCCGGGATGCGGGAGCCGGTCGCGGGTCCGCTCCGAAGGCACTAGAGCACCCGGAGACCATGCACCGGCTGTTCACCGAGGCGTTCGAGGCGGCCTGGTGGGGGGACGCCGAGAGCGACGGCTTCGACCGGTTGGTGCTCAGTGCCGGACTGGACTGGCGGCAGGTCTCGGTGCTGCGCGGATACGCCCGCTACCTGCGCCAGGCCGGGTCCACGTTCGGCCAGGACTACCTGGAGAACTGCCTGGTCACGTACGCGGAGATCGCGGCCTTCCTGGTCGAACTGTTCGAAACCCGGTTCGACCCGGACCGGTTCGGTGGTCCGGGCGAGGGCGCTCCAAGTTCGGTTGCCCCGACTGCGGATGGTCGAGGGCAGGCCCGTCCGAACGGACGCGCGGAGGCCGCCGACGCGCTGGTCGCCAAGATCAGGTCGGCGCTGGACGGCGTGGTCAGCCTTGATCACGATCGGATCCTGAGGTCCTTCCTCGGCCTGATCCTGGCCACCATGCGGACCAACTTCTACGTCGATACCCGCCCGGGTGACGGCGAGAAGAGCGACCGGGTGGCACTGGCCCTGAAACTCGATCCGCATGCCTTGCCCGACCTGCCGGCGCCGCGCCCAGCGCACGAGGTCTTCGTCTATTCGCCCTGGATGGAAGGGGTGCACCTGCGGTTCGGTGCGGTCGCCCGGGGTGGCCTGCGCTGGAGTGACCGGCGCGAGGACTTCCGCACCGAGGTGCTCGGGCTGGTCAAGGCCCAGATGACGAAGAACGCGGTGATCGTGCCGACCGGCGCCAAGGGTGGCTTCGTCGCCAAGCAGTTGCCTGACCCGGGCCTCGACCGGGACGCCTGGCTGGCCGAGGGAGTGGCCT
Organism: Kineosporiaceae bacterium; assembly: GCA_035474375.1. Classification (GTDB taxonomy): domain Bacteria; phylum Actinomycetota; class Actinomycetes; order Actinomycetales; family Kineosporiaceae; genus JANNPJ01. Next base: position 40,880 of record DATINJ010000382.1, read on the forward strand.
GCTACCGCAGCTTCATCAGCGCGTTGCTGGACGTCACCGACAACCGGGTCACGCTGCCGGGCGGTGACCAGGTGGTCGTGCCGCCGGCCCGCGTGGTGCGGCACGACGGCGACGACAGCTACCTGGTGGTGGCCGCGGACAAGGGCACCGCGGCGTTCTCCGACCTGGCGAACGAGGTGGCGATCGGCTACGGGTTCTGGCTCGGCGACGCCTTCGCCTCCGGTGGATCGGTGGGGTACGACCACAAGGTGATGGGGATCACGGCCCGCGGTGCCTGGGAGAGCGTGGATCGACATTTCCGCGAACTGGGCCAGGACGTGCAGACCACGCCGACCTCCGTGGTCGGGATCGGTGACATGAGCGGTGACGTCTTCGGCAACGGCATGCTGCTGTCGAAATCCCTGCTCCTGGTGGGTGCTTTCGACCACCGCCACATCTTCCTCGACCCGAATCCGGACCCGCGGCTCTCGCATGCCGAGCGAGCCAGGCTGTTCGACTTGCCGCGTTCCAGTTGGGCCGACTACGACCGGGCGCTGATCAGCGCCGGTGGCGGTGTGTATGCCCGATCGGCGAAGTCGGTGCCGGTGTCTGCGCAGGTCAGGGACCGGCTTGGACTGCCCCCGTCGACGACCGTGCTGACCCCCGCGGAACTGATCCGGGCGATCCTTGCGGCCCCCGTCGATCTGCTTTGGAACGGCGGGATCGGCACCTACGTCAAGGCGTCCACCCAGTCGCACGCCGAGGTGGGAGACAAGGCCAACGATGCGATCCGGCTCGACGGTCGCCAGTTGCGCGCCCGGGTGATCGGCGAAGGTGGCAACCTCGGGTTGACGCAACCGGGCCGGGTGGAAGCCGCACTGTGCGGGATCCGGGTGAACACCGACGCGATCGACAACTCGGCCGGGGTGGACTGCTCCGACCATGAGGTCAATATCAAGATCATGCTGGATCGGATCGTCGCGGCCGGCGGGCTGGCGGTGGACCAGCGCAACGAACTGCTCGCCTCGATGACCGACGACGTGGCCCGGCTGGTGCTGCGGGACAACTATGAGCAGAACGTGCTGCTCGGCAACGCCCGGGTGCAGTCCAGGACGATGCTGAAGGTGCACCAGCGGTTCATCCAGGCGCTGGAGGCCCGCGGGGCCCTGGACCGGGATCTGGAGTACCTGCCGGACGATGCGGGCCTGGCGGGCCGCGCTGACGCCGGGCTGGGGCTCACCTCGCCGGAGTTCGCGGTGCTCGTCGCCTACGCCAAGCTCACGCTGACCGACGACATCGGCGCGACGTCGCTGCCGGACGACCCGTGGCTGGACCGGGTGCTGCAGGCCTACTTCCCGCCGCAGCTCACCCGCTACGCCGACCAATTGGCGGCACACCCGCTACGCCGCCAGATCGTCACCACCTGCCTGGTGAACGACATGGTGAACCGGGGCGGGATCACCTTCGCGTTCCGGGCTCAGGAAGAGACCTCGGCCGACCCGGAACAGGTGGCCCGGGCGTACATCGTCTGCCGGGAGATCTTCGACTTCAACGGGTACAGCGAGGCGATCGAAGCCCTGGACGGCGTGGTGACGACCGCCGACTCCGCTGCCATGTATCTGAGCTTCCGTCGGCTGCTCGATCGCGCCGTCCGGTGGTTCCTGCAGGCCCGGCCGGGGACGATCGACATCGCCGGTGAAATCGAACGGTTCAGCCCGGTGATCGCCGAGCTGGCTCCGCAGCTGCCCGAGCTGGTCGTCGGTGAGCAGCGCGCGGTGATGGCCAACGAGATCACCCGGCTGCAGTCGTTGGGTGTACCCGAGACGCTGGCCCGGATGGCAGCCGGGCTGCTCACCCGCTACATGCTGCTGGACATCGCCGACATCGCCCGGAACACCGGCACCCCGCCGGGCCCGGTGGCCCGGGTGTATCTGTATCTGGCCGAGCGTTACGGGGTGATCGAGCTGCTGTGGCGGATCTCCGCGCTTTCTCGGGGAGATCAGTGGAAGTCGCTGGCCCGGGCCTCGCTGCGCTACGACCTGTACGCGGCGCTGGAGGCGCTCACCGTCGCGGTGCTGGAGAGCACCGCCGAGGCGGACGCTCAGACCCGGGTCGCACAGTTCGAGCAGGCGAACGCCGAGCGAGTGGCCAGAGCGCGGGCCACGATGGAAGAGGTCTGCCGGTTGCCCCAAGCCGACATCGCCGCGCTCTCGGTGGTGTTGCGCGCGTTGCGGAGCATCGTGCGGTCCGGGACCTGAGGACGCGGCCCGGCGGGCCGGCGACCGGCCGAGAAGCTCCGGGCCGCACCTTAAGGTGAACCCATGCCCACCATGAAAGACCTGGTCGCCCGGTACAGCGAGCTAGGTCAGGCCGACCTTGAGTGGCTGCACCTGCTGGTCGGTGACTGGCAGATGCTGTCCGACCTCTCGTTTGCGGACCTGGTGCTGTGGGTGCCCCGGGCCGGCGGCGAAGGCTGGGTGGCAGCCGCTCATTGCCGGCCGAGCACCGGGGTGACGGTCTACTACGACGACATCGTTGGGACGCTGGCGGACCGGGGCCGGCGTCCACTGCTGGATCGGGCCTTCGAACTGGTTCGGATCTGCCGGGAACGTGACCCGGAATGGCATGACGACATCCCGGTCCGGGAAGAGACGGTGCCGGTGGTCCGCGCCGGGCAGCCGATCGCGGTGGTTGCCCGGCACACGAACCTGTCGTCCGCCCGCACCCCGAGCCGCCTGGAGCTCACCTACGTCCAGTGTGCCGACGAGCTGACCCGAATGATCTGTGCCGGCGATTTCCCGCTGGTCGGGGCACCCAGCGGGCCGCGACGGGGAGCTCCGCGAGTGGGCGACGGGTTGATCCGGATGGATCGCGAGGGCACGGTCAGCTACGCCAGCCCGAATGCCGTCTCCGCCCTGCACCGGCTCGGTCACTTCGGTGACATCGTTGACCACACGCTGTCGGAGATCATCACTCCGCTGCTCGACCAACCTGGCACCGTGGACGAGTCGCTCCCGTTGGTGCTCACCGGCCGGGCGCCCTGGCGCAGCCACATCGAGAGCCATGCCGCTGCGCTGTCGCTCCGGGCGATCCCGATCAAGATCGGTGGCGAGCGAACCGGAGCGCTGCTGCTGCTGCGGGAGATTTCCGAGCTACGCCGACGCGAGCGGGAGCTGCTCACCAAGGATGCGACGATCCGCGAAGTCCATCACCGGGTCAAGAACAATCTGCAGACCGTGGCCGCCCTGCTCCGGCTGCAGGCGCGGCGGATCGGCTCGGATGAAGGCCGGGCGGCACTACAGGAAGCGATGCGCCGGGTGGCGACGATCGCGCTGGTGCACGAGACGCTGTCCGAAGGGCTTGGCGAGACGGTCGACTTTGACGACGTCGTCGGCCGGACCCTGTCGCTCGCCGTCGAACTGGCGGTTCCGTCGGCCTCGGTGAAGATCCGCCGGGAGGGCCGCTTCGGTGAGCTACGGGCGGAGAATGCCACGCCGTTGGCGCTGGTTCTCACCGAGCTGGTGACGAACGCCGTCGAGCATGGTCTGCGGGACATCGGAGGCACCGTGACGGTGACCGCGAAGCGAAGCGGCACCGGCCTGCGGATCTCGATCCTGGACGACGGCATGGGGCTGCCGGAGGGGTTCAACGCGAGCGCGGCTGGACTCGGGACACAGATCGTCCAGGCCTTGGTCAGCGGAGAGATGCGGGGGCGAATCACCTGGGCCCAGGGGCCCGAAGGCGGGACCGAGGTGGTGGTTGAGGTCACGCTTCAGACGGCGGCGCTGGAAACGGCGGACGACGGAATCTGAACGCGCGCGAGGCTCGCGAGACGATGACGAACGATGCCCCGACGCGTCGGAGGTGACGCATCGGGACATCGTTGATGTTTCCGTCAGGGTTAACGCTTTGGTGATCAGGTGCTTCACGATCGAGCAGGACGAGGCGAACCGGCAGATCGACAGGTTCAGCTGTCGTAGGCCGCTCGTACTGCTCCAATCGGGTGATCCCGGCCGCGCGGTATTACCAGCGAACAGGCAGTCGGGTGATGCGAGAGCGCAGGTGATCCGCAGCGGTGCGGGTGGAGCGGGGTTAGAGCAGAGGTGCGGGTACAGCAGCTGGTGAGGCGTACAGCGGGTGGTGCGGGTACAGGCCGAGCGGTGGTGCGGTACAGCAAGTGGTGCGGGTACAGCGGTGGTGCGGTACAGCAAGTGGTGCGGGTAAAGCGGTGGTGCGGGTTGGGCAAGATCGTCGAGATTGCCACGGGCGGCCGACCCCGATTAGGGGTCGGCCTTACTCAAGCGCTACGGTCAGCTCGCACGCCGGGCGCGTGCGTTACGGCGCTTCAGTGCACGTCGTTCGTCCTCGGAAAGGCCGCCCCAGACTCCGGCGTCCTGACCGGTGTCGAGCGCCCAACGCAAGCACGTCTCAACGACCTCGCATCGACGGCAAACGGCCTTAGCTTCCTCGATCTGCAGAATGGCCGGACCTGTGTTCCCGATCGGGAAAAACAGTTCCGGGTCTTCCTCGAGGCAGGCTGCTTCATGGCGCCAGTCCATGGGATGGTCCACTCCTCACGCCCTCAGGGCGGTAGATATCGATTGGGACATGACGGATTTCCGTCAAATCCCCTCGGGGTTTGGCCTCCCCGTTACGGGGTGTGGCCGGGTCAAGCGGGTGTTTCACTCATCGGCGGGTGCTTCGTAAGACTCCCGCTGAATTCAACGACTAGCCTCACACTCTTGTGCCCGCTTTCACAAGGCTTTTCCCATAGTGACTTGGGACATCTCTGGTTGCCCACCGTCACGATGCAGGACTGTAGTCGTTCAGGCACGCTGCGTATATACGTTGCTGGTCATTGCTTTCGTGCGCGGTTCTTTCCAGAGTCACTGGTGGGGTGCATTTGTGTCCTCTCTGTGACGCCCGCCACGGATAGCGCTGCGTTGTGTGATCGCTCCTCAACCAATCGTTGGTTTCTGAGTGCGCGCCGTGAAGGAGTTTGGAGTTGGCCATTAATTCCTCGCCTCCAATCAACGGAGAGTGACGTCCTGTCCTTTGTCTGATGCTGCGCCCCACAAAGCGGGGCGAATCACTGTTCCACTCGTGGCCGCCGAGGGTTGCCGACTTGACAACGGGTCCGACGCTTGCTTGATGCACTTCAGAACGCACCGGATGCCCACTTGGTTCAAGCGTGCAGGGTCCGGCCTTGTCGGCAACTCAGCCCGAGATGCCGGCCCTGAGTCCCCGACCGGGGTCTGCTCAGTGCGATGTGTCACCTTTGCCGACGAGATCTGCGGTCGGAAGGGCAACCGGCGGCAGGCTCACCCAGCGGTAACCCTGCTGCCGTCCCAGGCAGACTTGGGAAGCCACCGAGGCGATCGACCAGCGAGAATCATCAATCAGTGAGGGCTGTCGACCAGTGAGGACCAGGGACCGATGAGTGCGGCATCCGACAAATCCAGCCCGGAGCCCGAGGGCAACCGACTGTCTGCACTGGTTGCCGCTCTGGTTGCTCTCGAAGCGGTAATGCTCGTAATCGCAGCCGTATTCCTGCTGGTCGAAGCCGTACGGTCGGGCGGCGACGATCTTGCGGCTGGGCTCTCGCTGGCCGCCATCGCGATCGTGGTGGGGGTCGGGCTGGCAATCTGTGCCCGAGGAGTTGCCCGTCGCCAGAGATGGAGCCGTGGGCCGGTGCTGACGTGGCAGTTGTTGCAAGCCGGTGTCGGCATGCCGCTGTCGACCAGCCAGGCATGGTGGGCCGGAGTGCTCCTGCTCGCGGTCTCGATCATCGTCGGTGTGCTGATTGCCGGCGGACGAGTGATCACGGAGTCGACAAACCGACCTGATCCAGACCAACTCTGACTCGGGCGAAGGAACCCGAGCGGGGTTGTGATATCTGGCACATTCTCCGAGTGAGTGCCGCTCAGAGTTCCTCGGTCAGCCCCGACCGAAGCATCGCCAGGCTCTTGGCCAGCAGCCGGGAGACGTGCATCTGAGAGACGCCGACCTCGCTGGCAATCTGCGACTGCGACATCCCGCGGGCGAAACGCAGCTCCAGGATTCGCTGCTCCCGGGCCGGCAGCCGGGCCAGGAGCGGCCGCAAGGTCTCGCGCTGTTCCACCAGTTCCAGCCCTGAGTCCTCGAAAGCCTTCGCCATCCGGTCCGACTCGTCCGCAGATGTCGGCAGCGGCACGGTGATGTACGCGGTGGCGGTCTCCAGTGCTTCCAGGACGAGATCCGCGTCCACCTCTAGGTAGGCGGCGATCTCTTGCACGGTGGGCGAGCGGTCCAAGTTGTGGGTGAGTGTCTCCCGGGCCTCGGAAACCCGTCGTCCCAGGTCTTGGACCCGGCGCGGGATCCGCATTGCCCAACCGCGGTCTCGGAAGTGCCGGCGGATCTCGCCCACGATCGTGGGGACGGCGAACGCAGCGAATGAGCCGCGACCGGGGTCGTAGCGGTCGACGGAGTGCAGCAGGCCGATGGTGCCGACCTGGACGAGGTCGTCGTAGGGCTCGCCACGCCCGCGGAATCGCTGCGCAAGGTGATGGACGAGCGGCAGGTGCGCCTCGATGACGGTCCGGCGCAGGGCTCCGTATCGCGGATCGGCCGAGGACATCGTGGCGAGCAGGACGAGTCGATGGTCCACCCGGGGATCGGACACCCGCGGACCGTCGTCCTCGCTGACCTCAGCGCCTGGCGTCGCTGTGCCGGCGGCCTGGGGACTGAGCTCGGCCTCGGTGGGCGCACTGCCGCCGACGGCGCCGGAGCCCGCGGTGTGGGCGGTCGCGGTACGGGCGGTCGCGGCGCGGGCGGGCTCGTGGCCCCGGGTCTCGTGGCCTCGGGTCGTGCCGCCTCGGGTATTGGCGTCTCTGGTCTCCACCGTCGCTGAGGTGGTATCAGTCGGCGAGAATTCCGTCGTTGGGAGGGCACCTCCCGGAAGGCGTTCGCCGAGGATTCGCTGCGTCGGTGGCCGATGCAAAAGGCTCAGCCGAGCATCGGTGGTATCTGGGCGGATCACTCGGTTCCCCGTCCAACGTGGGTCAATTTGATCCAGGAGCCACTGTCGTTGACGCCGACGATGACTTCACCGGCGAGGGCGCGAAGGACCGTCCAGGAAAAGCTTGCGCCAGCCGGCAGTTCCTCGACCGGCCCGGCGATGATGACCGAGATCGTGCTGTTCCCGACGCTGAACGCGGCGTTCAGCGTGCGGCCCGGATGTGCGCGCCCGCCCAGGAGCAAGGAGCAAGCCTCATCCACGGCTATCCGCAGATCCTCGATCTCGTCCAGCGTGAGCTTCAGGCGAGTGGCCAGACCGGCTGTTGCCGTGCGGACCACGGAAAGATACGCGGGGTCGGCGGGAACTCGGAGATCCACCGCGTCCGTCGTCGTTACCGCCGCTTGCCTTTGATCGCCACGCGTCATGGTGCTCACATCCCCCCGTGACAACGGTAGGCCTGCTGGACAGTTGCGGTGCGCGGTTCGTTCGTTACTGAACGAGACCAATGTCACCATCGGGCAAGAATAGAACACGTTGCGTGGTGAATGTCGACGCTATCCGAAGTTCAATCTCACTCAGTCAGAGTTGCTCGTTGCTCTATGTCACAACGCCCAGGAAGGCGTGCGCGGTCAGTCACATTGGACGATCGCTCAATGCTTTAAGTGATTCATCCGTGACCCGCCATACGGTCCAGTCATCCTGTGGCACGGCCCCGACGCCGCGATAGAAGCGATGTGCCGACTCATTCCAATCCAGCACACACCACTCCATCCGGGCATATCCCCGACTGGTGCAAATGTTTGCGAGTTCCGCCAGCAGGGCACGCCCAACACCGAGCTGTCGGTAGGCAGGCTGAACGTAGAGATCCTCGAGCCAGAGACCATGTCGGCCTCGCCAGGTAGAGAACGTGACAAACCAGATCGCCAGCCCCACCACCGTCGGGCCTGCCGGGCCGTCCAACTCCACGACATGGCAGTGCACTCGCGGGTGCGGGTTGAAGAAGGCGGCACCGAAATCCTCCGGCGTTGCCTTGACGGCGTTCGGTTCGCGTTCGAAATCGGCGAGTTCCCGGACCAAACTGTCGATCTGAGCCACATCGCCGGGCCGAGCCGGGCGTACCCGCCAGGCCGCCGCAGATGCCGTGGACCCGGAGGTTGGCGTCACGGATTCGGATATGGCGGGCGATACTTCGGGGGATTCTGGGGCGGTGGGTCCAGACACGGTGGGCATCACCGGGGCACCGGTGACGAGTGTGCCGTCGGGTCTTTCCATGGCATCCGAGGTCATGTGTCCACCATCTCACCGGATCGCCCCGTAGCAGTCGGATCGCCTCGCGGTGGGCTTCCTCGGCGTCCGGCTACGACGGCATTCCCGACTGCCCCAGGTGTCCCGGTCTCCCCGTGCACCCCGGTGGCGGTGCGGCCGTCAGGCGCGGGGAGCGTGTGCTCAAGGTGCGGAGGGAGCGAGAGCTGCACGCTGACCGCGCGTCCTGCCTGGATCAGTAGCGCACGGCCCGGGGGACCGGGCGGTCGCCGCTCGGATCGCAGGCCGAAAGCCTCCGCTTCACCGGGCCCGGCCGGACCGAGCAGAAGCCCGGACCGAGTGGCCTTGGCGGCGGCCAGCAGGCCTCGGTAGGCGCCCAGCAGTTCCGCGGGCGAACTGGTGATGACCAGGGGACTGGTCCCGACTCGGGCGAGCAGAAGGTCCTCCAGGGCGTCCTGAGCCGAGCCGGGCATCCCGGACTGGATGTCGTCCACCAGGACGGTGGACGTGGGCCAGGCGGCCAGCGCACCGCCGAGCATGGCGACAGCGCCCGGTCTGCTGCCATCGATGATCTGGAAGCTCTGGAATCCCGGCAGGTCGGCCAGGCTCAGGTGCGAAGCCAGGCCCAGGTCCGAGTCGTGGTTCAGGTCGTGGTTCAGGTCCGGACCGGGGTTCAACGCCGGGTCCGGGAGCCGGATGCTGTTCATGAAGGGCTCTCGCTCGACGAGCTGTCGGACGCTGTGGTCGGCGCGCCCGGTGAGGGAAACCCACAGCACCGATTCACCCAGTCGGCCCAGTCCGTCGGCGATGCACCGGAGCGCGCTGGTCCGGCCGCTCCCGGCCGGCCCGGCTATCAAGGTCACCGGTGCGGCGTCCAGATCCAGGCAAAGCGGAAGGGCTTCGTCACCGCCGATGCCGACTGGCACCTGCCGTCGGTCGGGATCGATTCGGGATCCGTTTGCCGTTGCCTGGGTGCGCCAGATCTCGAGCAGTCTGCTGTGCTCCAGTCGGCGCGGAAACTCGGGGATCCGCCAGCTCCGCCGGGTGGCTGGTGGCCTGCTCGTCCGATCGGGTCGGCTCACCCTTCGGCCCGGGCGGAACGCGCCGTCAACGCCGTCGCCCTGCGGTGAGTCGAGCGGTGCACCCATGGCGACCTGGATCTCTACCGGCTCGGGAAACCTCGGCCCGAGGACCAGCCCTCGACCGGCCGGCGCAGATCCAAGGACCTGGGACGACGGCACCCCGGCCAGGACCGCGTCGGTCGGGTCGGCGAACCTCAGCAACACCCGCTCGGTCAGGAGCGCGCAGACGGCTCCGGTCAGCAGGGCCCGCCCGCCGCTGATCACGGCATGCAGGCCGACGGCCGGACCGTCGCGCAGCAGAGCGAGTAGTTGGTCAATCGGTCGGCCATGGTCAACAACACCCCAGCCGTTGGTCAGGGCCTCCCAGCCGTCAATCAACAGCACCAGCGTGGGCTGGTCCAGCAGGTGGGCGGGTTGCTCGCCTTGCCGGGCGGCTACCTCGGACCGGAGCAGCCTCAGCAGCCGCTCTCCGCGTTCCGTGTCGTGGACCGGGATCACCGCCTCCACCCCAGGCAAGGATTGCAATGAAGCCAGGCCACCGGCGCCGTCCAGGGCGTAGACGTGCACGTCGGGCCCGGACACGACGCTGGCAGCCCGGGCCAGGGAGCGCAGGGTGGTGGTCCGTCCCGAGCGGGGACCGCCGCCGATCGCCAGATGCGTGCCGTCCAGTTGCCAGGCGAGTACTTCATGGCGTTGTTCGGCGGGCAGATCCAGGAGGGCAAAGGGCAGCTGTAGCGCCTGCCTGTAGCCGGGCTCGGTTGGCCCGGAGCTGGGCGCTGCGGCAAGCAGTTGGCCGAGGTCAACACGCTGCGGTAGCGGCGCCACCCACGGCGGTTGCACCGACGGAAGCCCCAGTTGCTCGCTAGCCGCCCTGGCAGCGCGGGCGATCAAGGACAGGTCGGACGGCGAGTCCGGGACCGAAATTGGCCCCGCGAACTCCCGCCGATGAGTGGAACCGTCCCCCGAGCCCGAGCCCGAGCCCGAGCCCGAGCCCGAGCCCGAGCCCCAGTCGGAGCCCGAGCCGGAACCCGTGCTCGTGCCGGGGTCGGAGCCGGAGCCCGGATCGGGATCCAGCCGACGAATCCGCGTTGGCTGCCCTGCGGTATCGCGGCTGCGGCCGGACACGACGGCGGTCTGGAAACTGATCAGCGGATCCGCGCCGCTGCGTGCCAGAGCCCGGCCGGGACAGGCACTCGGCAAGCTCGCCGCGGCAGGGTCGTCGATCAAGTCCTGCGAGTCACCACCGTCGTTCACCCGCAGTGCGATTCGCAGGTTGACGTTCGAAGTGATCTCAGCCGACACGATCCCGGACGGGCGCTGGGTGGCCAGCACCAGATGCACACCGAGAGACCGGCCGATGGTCGCCGTCCGTACCAGACCGCTGACGAACTCCGGCAGTTCCTCGGCAAGTACCCGGAATTCGTCGACGATCACCACCAGTCGCGGCAGCACCGGCAAGTTCGGGCGGGCGGTGCGGGCTACCCGGTACCCGTCGATATCGGGAGCTGAGATAGAGCGCAGCAGCCGTTCTCGGCGGCGCAGTTCGGCGGTGAGGGAGGCGAGTGCCCGGCGGGCCAGGAGCGGATCGAGGTCTGTGATCAGGCCACCGACGTGGGGTAACTCGGCACACTCCCCGAACGCGGCACCGCCCTTGTAATCGACGAGCAGGAACGACACCGCATCGGGACCGCTGCCGACGGCCAGGGCCGCGATGAGTGTCTGTAGGAGTTCCGACTTTCCGGAGCCGGTGGTGCCGCCGATGAGAACGTGCGGGCCATGCTGACGCAGATCGATCCGAAAGGGCCCGGAAGCGCTTACTCCCAAGGTGGCTGACGGTCTGCCACCGGCGCGTCGCCAGTACCGGGCGAGATCGTCTGGGTCGGTGGGCCGCACGTGTTCGGAGTCGGTCAGCAGATCGATCAGTCGGACGGCGTGGGGTAGACCCTGCCCCGGCTCCGGGGTGGCATCGCGCAGCGGAGCCAGGTCGCGGGCCAGCCGTTCGGCCCAGAACGCGCTCGCCAGGTCCGGAACGAAGTGCGAGGCGGCCATTCCCGTGCGGCGGAGAATGGCAGGATTGGCCGCGGCGTCCAGGCTGACCAGTGCGCCGCATTCGATCGGCAGGTCTCGTTCGCCCCGGTCCAGGCAGAGGATCAGCGGTCGCCGATGTCGGCCGGCGTCGCGGTCGCTCAGGCCCACTTGGTGAAACGCCGGCGCACGGTTGAAGGCAGCGGCCAGTTCTTGACGCCCGCGCAGGCGGTGTGCGCCGTCCAGGACCAGGACCAGAACTCGGCGTCCTCGTTCATCGGGTTCGGCCCCGGCAGTGCGGTGCGGGAGCCAAGCCACCCAGTTCCAGTCTCGCCGGTGCTCTGGATCGTCAGTCAGAACGTGAATCCCTACCTCCTGCGGTGAATGCAGGACGCAGATCTGACCGATCAGCGACCGGACGAGCCCGAGCGCCGATCGGCGCGGACCGCAGATGCCGAGGATTCCGATGGTGGCAAGGTTCACCGCAACCGGGACATCGGCATGCACGAACCGCTCGGCCCCGAGGTTCATTCTCTCACTGTTGGTTTCGGAATCCGGGCGGTGGACGGTGATCTGCGATGTTTCCGGCCCTCGCCCGAGCCGGAGGGTGAGAAAGTCTGCGTCCTGGCCCGAGCGCCGCCAGAGCTCGTCGGTCGGGACTTCGGCTGTGACGGCGAGCCGGGCCAGATCGGGTCTGGCGGCTTCGAGATGGCGGACGTCGACCGCGACGGCCCGCTCCAGATCCCGGTGCCGCCTGGTCTGGGCGGTCTGGTACTCGGCCTGGCGCCTGGCTGACTCACGCCGTCCCGTGCGCCGGTCGGTGAGGTGCTGCCCGAGCATCAGTACGGGGGTCAGCAATGCGAAGAGGAGGAAGGTCGGCTGTTTCCAGAAGAGGGCCAGCGGAACCGCGAGCAACAGCGGTAGCAGCATCGCGAGCCAAGGCATTCGCGCGGTCGGCCGGTCGCTTGGCTGAGCCGGGTAGGAAATCTCGACCGCGGCGCGGGGCGGGTGCAGCTGCGGAGCCCGATTGATCTTGAGGTGGCCGGCGCCGTCCAGCGTGCCCGCGGCGGGTGGACGGTCGGGGCGGCGCAGGCAGATCAGGTCGGTGCCGATCCGGATCTGCTGCTCGGGATGGAGGGCTTCGAGTGCCGGCCCGAGACGCCGATCAGCGAGCCAAGTGCCATTCGCGGAACCGACGTCTCGGAGCTCGATCTGGGTGGCCGCTACCGTCAGCTCGGCGTGCACCCGGGACGCTTCTGGATCGGTCAACCGAATCAGCTGTGCGGTACCCCTGCCGATGCTGTGCCGGCCCAGGGTCAGCGGGACGACGATGCCCGCGTCGGGCCCGGCGATCACGTGCGCTGCAAGCAGGGGACGAGGCCGGTCGGATGCGGCCTTGAGCGGGCCGGTGGCCAAGGTCAGGACCGCTCCCTGTAGCAATGGCGGAAAGCCGAGGGGTTGCGATCCGTCAACTGGCTTCCCGGCACAGGAGAAGTGGTGTTTCGGTGCGACAGTGATCTCGAGCGCGGCCGCCAACTGGTCGCTGACAGCGCAGAACGGCGTGCCGGCCGGGGTATCGATCAGCACGTCGACCCGGGCACCCGCGTGTTGCTGATCCAGCAGAGTCAGTCGGAGTTCCATGCCGAAGATTCTGCGGGCCGGGTCCGACAGCCGACCTGAGCCCTGTGGATAACGTAGCCGCCGAGACTTCCCCTGTGGATATCGCCGGTTTATCCACAATTTACGGTTACCTTCTGCGCGAAGTGTCCGAGTTTCGTATGCTTCCTTCTCAATCGCTGGCAGCGCCCGTCAGATCAACTCTGTCCGTGATCGAGCCCGGTGATGAATCGAGAGCGGGGGTGGTCGTGGACGCCGTGGCGATCGTGTCCGACGAGGTCCGAGACCTGATTCGGCGCGAAGGCATCGACCCGGGCCGAGATGTCGGGCGGTTGCGCCGGTTGGTCGAAGCTGTCGTCGCTGACTACGACGAACGTTCGCTGACCAGAGCGTTGCCACCGCTGATCGATACCGCGATCGCCGTGAAACGGGTGCTGGACGACGTCGCGGGCTTCGGTTCGCTGCAGCCATTTCTTGACGACCCGGGCATCGAGGAGATCTGGATCAACGAACCTGGCAAGGTTTTCATCGCCCGCTCCGGTGTCAGCGAACTCACCTCCGTCATCTTCACCGCCCAAGAGGTCCGAGACCTGGTCGAGCGAATGCTCAAGAGCAGTGGCCGCCGGGTCGACCTGTCCAGCCCTTTCGTCGATGCGATGCTTCCGGACGGCTCCCGGTTGCACGTCGTGATCCCGGACATCACTCGAAGCGAGTGGGCAGTCAACATCCGAAAATTTGTCATCCGGGCGACAACGCTGGACGACCTGGTCACGTTGGGAACGCTCACCCCGCAAATGGCCGACTTCCTGGTCGCTTCGGTGGTCGCCGGGCTGAACATCCTAGTGTCCGGCGGCACTCAGGCCGGCAAGACGACGATGCTCAACTGCCTGCTGGGGGCGGTACCGGCTCGCGAACGAGTGATCACCTGCGAGGAAGTCTTCGAATTGCGGGTGCCGATCCGAGACTGGGTGGGAATGCAATGCCGTCAGCCCAGTCTCGAAGGTACCGGCGAGATTCCGCTGCGTCGGCTGATCAAGGAAGCCCTCCGGATGCGACCCGACCGACTGATTGTCGGTGAGGTGAGACAGGCCGAAAGTCTTGATCTGCTCCTTGCTTTGAACAGCGGCCTGCCCGGCATGGGGACCATCCATGCGAATTCCGGGCGAGCCGCGATCATCAAGATGTGCACGCTTCCGCTGCTCGCAGGCGAGAACGTGAGCGCTCGATTCGTCGTTCCGACGGTTGCGAGTTCGATCGATCTGGTGGTGCAGATCGCGCTTGACGGTGACGGTCGACGTCGAGTCCACGAGATCATCTCGGTTCCGGGCCGGGTCGAGGGTGACGTGATCGAGACCGCCGAGATCTTCGTCCGACGTGATGACCGGGTAGTGCGCGCAGATGGGTTCCCTCCGCACCCAGATCGCTACCGGCGTGCCGGGATCGATCTCCCGGCGCTGCTTCACGGCGGCTGGAGGTAACCGGTGGGTGTCCTGGTCGGGTTGCTCTCGGGTACTGGTCTGTTCTGCATCTGGTGGTCGTTCTGGGCTCCGTCCGTCTCCTCAGCTCCCGGCTCTATCGGGCCGGTGGCCAGGGTCCGGGAGTTGTTGATCCAGGCAGACCTCCCGGCAGTCAGCCCGCAGGCGCTGGCGTTGACCTGCGTCGGCGTCGGGATCACCGGGTTTATCGCCGTGTTCGCGCTCAGTACCGTGCTGGCGATCGCGGTGTGCTTCGCGCTGTTGGCGACCTGGCTACCGGTGTCCCTGGTGATGGCTCGGGCCAGACGTCGTCGAGAGCGATGGCGTGAGTTGTGGCCGGAGGTCGTGGACAACCTCGGTTCCGGAGTGCGGGCAGGGCTCTCGCTGCCCGAGGCGCTGGGGCAGATCGGCCAGCGCGGCCCGGAACCGCTGCGGGCTCCGTTCATCGCGTTCGCCCATGATTACCGCCTGACCGGGAACTTCGGCGAGGCGCTGGACGCACTCAAGGAGCGGCTCGCGGATCCGGTCGCTGATCGGTTGTGCGAGGCACTGCGAATCACTCGTGAAGTCGGCGGGTCGGATCTCGGCCGGCTCCTTCGCGGACTCTCCGCCTTTCTTCGTGAGGACGCCCGGACTCGCTCCGAACTGGAGGCCCGGCAGAGCTGGACGGTCTATGCGGCCCGACTGGCCGTGACCGCGCCGTGGCTGGTCCTTGGCCTGCTCGCGACCAGACCGGAGTCGGTGGCCGCGTACGACCGCCCGGCAGGGACCGTCGTACTGCTGATCGGAGCAGTGGCCTCGGTGGCCGCTTACCGGCTGATGGTGCTGATCGGTCGGCTGCCCGAAGAACAGCGGGTACTCAGATGACCACTGAACTGTCGGCCTCCGGTGCGCTCTTCGGTCTCCTGGCCGGTCTCGGCGGCTGGCTGATAATCAGCCGAGTGCCCTGGCGCCGAGCACCGACACTTGATCAACGGCTCGCACCGTATCTGCGCGGAATCCACCCTGCTGGGCGCCCCTCGGTCGCGGCGCCTGCGCATCACTCCCCGTTGGACGTCGTTGAGCGGGTTCTGGGCCCGTTCATGGGCGACGCCCTGCGCTGGGTGGAACGAATCAGCGGTGGCACCGGAACGGTACGCCGCCGCCTCGACCAACTCGGCGGCCGGCGAACCATCGATCAGTTCCGCGCCGAGCAGGTGATCTGGGGTGTCGTCGGAGCCGCGGCGGGAGCAGCGATTGGTGGTCTCACTGTGATCGGGCGGGGCTTCAGCGTCGTTCCAGTCGTCGGGCTGGTCGTGATCGGAACACTGCTCGGTGTGCTCGGCCGCGACCTTTGGCTCAGCTTCCAGGTTCGCCGCCGCGACCGCCGCATCCTGGCTGAATTCCCAGCCGTCGCTGAGCTTCTGGCGCTCGCAGTCGGAGCCGGGGAAGGGCCGATGGGAGCGCTGGAGCGGGTCGCTCGCACCTGCCGGGGCGAGCTGTCAGCCGAGCTGCGGCGCACGGTCGCCGAAGTGCGAACCGGAATGCCGCTGACCGATGCCCTGACCGGGCTCGCGAATCGGACCACCCTGCCCAGCCTCGCTCGTTTCGTCGACGGAATCGTCGTTGCGGTGGACCGAGGCACCCCACTGGCAGAGGTGCTTCGCGCCCAAGCACAGGACGTTCGGGAGTTGACCCGCCGACAGCTGATGGAAGCAGGTGGCCGTCGCGAGATCGGGATGATGGTCCCCGTGGTATTTCTGGTGCTCCCGGTCACCGTCCTCTTCGCCGTCTACCCAGGGCTTGCCGTCCTGGATCTCAATCCGTGACCCAAGGAGAGCACCGATGAAGCTAGGTTCGATCGACTATCGGATCGGCCGACCGAGGGCAGATCGCCTGGACGCCGATGATCTCCTGAACCGGGCTTTCAGATGGAGTCTTTCGGCGAAGCAACGGATCTCGGCGCGAGTCTTCGACGTCAACCCGGAGCGCGGTGACGTGTCGGGCTGGGTCTTGGTGACCCTGATGACCGCCGGTCTGGTGGTGACGCTCTGGGCGGTGGCCGGCCCGCGTCTGGAGGAGGTGTTCAACGACGCGATGGACCGAGTGGTTGGCGGGCCGTGAGCACCCGGAGGCCGAACTGCGGGCACTGGAACGACGGGCATCGGAGCGCCGGGCCTTGGAACGCCGGGCACTGGAACGACAGGCATGGGAACGACAGGCAGTGGAACGGGTAGCCGACCGGGGCGCGGCGATCGTGGACTTCGTGCTGGTCGGCGGGCTATTGACGCTGCTCTTCCTCGCCGTCCTGCAACTCAGTATCGCCTTGCACGTGCGTAATGTATTGGTGGACTGTGCCTTTGAGGGAGCCCAGTTCGGCGCGCTGGCGGACCGGGATCCCCAAGCCGGCGCCGACCGGGCCCGCGAGCTGATCCGCAGTGAGCTGTCCGATCGGTATGCAGAGCAGGTCTCGGCCGGACTCGCCTGGGTGGACGGGCTGCCAACGGTAGAAGTGCGGGTCGAGGCGCCGCTACCGGTAATCGGCGTGTTCGGCGTCGGCCGGACCCTGACCGTGTCCGGTCACGCGCTCGCCGAACAGCCCGTCCCGCAGCCGTGAGATCGACCGCGCGGTCAACCGCCTGGAACCGGCCCCCTGTCCGGGACGACGGGTCGGCGACGATCGAGTTCGTTGTGATGGGGGTCTTGCTGCTGGTACCCCTGGTTTACCTCGTGATAGCCCTCAGCCGGATCCAGGCTGCTGCCTTCGCCGCCGACAGTTCCGCCCGCGAAGCAGCCCGCGCTTTCGTCACCGCGACTGAAGAGGATGACGGACGGCGTCGCGCATCGGTCGCCGTCCAGCTCGGTCTGCGTGATCAGGGATTCGGCAACCCCTCCGATGGTGATCTGGCAATCGAATGCGAAACGTCAAGGGCTTGCCTGACCCCGGGCAGTCAGATCCGTGTCCTGGTGACGGTCCGAGTCATCCTGCCCGGCGTCCCACGATTTCTTGGTCACGCCTTGTCGACCGATGTCACCGTTCGCGCCCGACAGCTGGCAGTGGTGGACCAGTTCCGGGCGCAAGGTGGAGATCCATGAACCGGCGATCCGAGAGCCAGCAATCGATGAACCGGCGATCCGCTGACCGGGGCAACGACGACGGGCAGATCCTTCCGCTGGTGATCGCCTACGTGCTGATTGCGTTTGCTCTGGTCGTCGTCGCTGTGAACATCACCGCGGTACACCTTCAGCGACAACGGTTGTTCTCGCTGGCCGACGCGGCTGCGCTGGATGCGGCCGATGCCTTGGATCGGTCCCGGTTCTATTCCCAGGGCGCGCAAACCGTATCTGGTGATGCGGCGGTGGCCGTTCCGCTGACAGACCTGACCGTGCGCTCCAGCGCAGAGCGATACGTGGTGGCTGCAGCGCCCTTGGCCAGGGTCGCGGACGTCGCGGTAGATCGGCCCACTGGCTCGCCCGACGGGGTGACGGCCGAGGTCACCCTGGTCGGACGGGCCACCTTGCCGCTGTTCAGCTTTGCTTCCGTGCGGTGGTCAGATGGCGTTCCGCTCCGGGCGACCGCACGGGCCCGGGCGCGCGTCTCGCCCTGATCTGCTCTCGGCGTCGCTGCGGATCCGGTCCCGGTGCGGAACCGTTCACTCGTGCCCTCCGGCCTCCCGGTTCGGCGCCGAAGACGAACATGATGGTCGGGGTGTGACCGGAAAACGAGACGCTGATGACCCCCGGAAGTTTCAGGACGCAGCGCCGAGCCAACTCGTACTGCTGAAGACCGGCCTCGAGAAAGACCACCACGGCCTGTCGCCCGTCCGAGGTGGGTGGCATTCGAGCGGCATGGTGCACGACGACGCCGCATCGTCGTAAGTGCGCCTGGATATGACGCGCTTCCATCGGCGGATCCCTTCTGATGGCTCGCCTCGTCCGCGCAGGGAGCAGCTTCCGAGTGGAGTGGTCTCCCGAGTGGGAGCGGTCTCCGAGCGAGAGCGGTCTCCGAGCGGGAGCAACTTCCGAGCGGGAGCGACGGCACTGTCGAGGCGCATGATCGGTTGGGTGAACGGGTGGAGGGCCCCGACCCACCAGGACGTGGAGGGCGTCGACCGATGGGCCGGGACCGGCCTGTGTCGATTCAGCTATTTGCCGATCGATTCGTGAAATTACCTTAGCGTTTCGGATATACCTGAATCAACCCGGATGGCGGTGTGTCCGTGGGGGTTGTTCTCCCTACGGTCAGCTCATGCCCGACTTGGCAGCCATCGTGGCGCGGAACGTGCGTGCCGAACGCGCGCGTCGCTCCTGGCGGCAAGTTGATCTTGCCGATCGAATGGGTTGGTCGATCGGCATGGTCAGTGAGACCGAGAACGGAAAGCGCCGGATCGGCATCGCCGACATGCCGCTGCTCTGCCGGGCGCTAGAGGTGCCGTTGGCGGACTTGGTGGCCGGCGCTGACCGCGAGGATCTCGCCGCGCTCAGGTTGTAAGCGTCGAGAGCGCAGTCGCCGCAGCCCAGCGGCCGGTGGCTGTCTCAGATTGAAGCCCAACCGCGCGTCCAGGGCTGAAATCAGGACGCGCGGCCGGGTGTATGTAGGCCCCCGCCGAGCGGCCACAGTCAGATGGCGAGGTCTGTGGGCCGCTCAATTACTCGAGAGTAACCTCTGGCGGTCCTTCCGCCTTGTGGGTTATGCCACACCGGTTTGACGGGTGTCCCGGCTGGGCGGATCGGGCTGCGAGGCCGCCAGTCGGTGCCGAGGCAGTCGAGATCGTTCAGAACGCGTACGCTCGGGGACCGTGGCTGCCGTCGACTTCCCCGCCGAGATCCGTAAACTCCGCATCACCCTGGAGTCGATCCTCAACGTCAGCGATCTTGACGGGATGCGGAAGCAGATCGAAGAGCTGTCCGAGAGCGCATCCGCGCCGGACCTGTGGGACGACCCGGAGAAGGCTCAGGTCGTCACCAGCAAGCTCTCGCATCTGCAGTCCGAACTGGACCGTCTGACCCGGATGAGCAGCCGGGTCGATGACCTCGAGGTGCTGATCGAGCTGGCCGAGGGGGAGGACGACGCCGAAACCCTGGCCGAGGCCGAGAACGAGCTGGTCGCGCTGCGCAAGGCGCTCGGCGAGCTGGAGGTCCGCACCCTGCTGTCCGGCGAGTACGACGCTCGGGAGGCCGTGGTCACGATCCGGGCCGAGGCCGGTGGCATCGATGCCGCGGACTTCGCCCAGATGCTGCTGCGGATGTACCTGCGCTGGGCCGAGCGGCACGGTTACGGCTCCGATGTCTACGACACCTCCTACGCGGAGGAGGCCGGGATCAAGTCCGCGACCTTCAAGGTCTCGGCCCCGTACGCCTACGGCACGCTCTCGGTCGAGCAGGGCACGCACCGGTTGGTCCGGATCAGCCCGTTCGACAACCAGGGCCGCCGGCAAACCTCCTTCGCGGGCGTCGAGGTGCTTCCGGTGGTGGAGGAGACCGATCACATCGAGATTCCGGAGAACGACCTGCGAGTGGATGTGTACCGCTCCTCCGGCCCCGGCGGGCAGAGCGTCAACACCACCGACTCCGCGGTCCGGCTCACCCACATTCCGACCGGTGTCGTCGTGACCTGCCAGAACGAGAAGTCACAGCTGCAGAACAAGGTCTCCGCCATGCGGGTTCTGCAGGCGAAGCTGCTGGATCGTGCTCGACGCGAACGGCAGGCCGAGCTGGACTCGCTGAAAGGTGACGGTGGGTCGAGCTGGGGCAACCAGATGCGCTCCTACGTGTTGCACCCGTATCAGATGGTCAAGGATCTCCGGACGGAGTACGAGACCGGCAACACGTCCGGCGTCTTCGACGGCGAGATCGACGAGTTCCTCGAGTCGGGCATCCGCTGGCGCAGGACCTCGGAAGACCCCCAGACCTAGGCGCTTTGGAAGCGCCGTGCGGGCGTCGGACGCGGCACCGACGCACCGCAGCGCCGCTGTCGACGGTCTCGTTGTCAGGGGCATCCAGGTTGAGTGTCTAGACTCGCCACGGCCGTGAAATCTGCCCCCAGTCCCCGATAGCGGTCGAGGTATCAACCAGTGATCCGATTCGACGAAGTCACTAAGGTCTATGCCGGCACCCAGCGTCCCGCCCTAAGCCAGGTCAGTCTCGAGGTAACGAAGGGGGAGTTCGTCTTCCTCGTCGGCACCTCCGGCTCCGGGAAGTCCACCTTCCTCCGGCTTGTGCTCAAGGAGGAGAAGGCCACCAAGGGCATCGTCCGGGTGTCCGGCAAGGACGTCGCCAAGCTGTCCAGCTGGAAGGTGCCGCATCTGCGCCGGACCATCGGCGTGGTGTTCCAGGATTTCCGGTTGCTGCCAAACAAGACCGTCTTCGAGAACGTCGCGTTCGCCTTGCAGGTGATCGGCAAGCCTCGGCACGCGATCTCGCACACCGTTCCAGAGGTGCTCGAGCTGGTCGGTCTGGAAGGCAAGGAGGCCCGCTTCCCGCACGAGCTGTCCGGCGGTGAGCAGCAGCGAGTCGCGATCGCCCGAGCCTTCGTCAACCGGCCGGCAATCCTGCTTGCCGACGAGCCGACCGGAAACCTTGACCCAACCACGAGCGGTGGCATCATGCGCCTGCTTGATCGGATCAACAAGACCGGGACGACGATCGTGATGGCTACTCACGACTCCGAGCTCGTCGACTCGATGCGCAAGCGTGTCATCGAGCTTCAGGACGGCAAGAAGATCCGCGACCAGGACCGCGGGGTCTACGGATACTCCCGCTGACCGATGTCGGCGGCTACTTCCGGCTAACTCCTAGAACGCTGAGCTGCCTAATTTGCTGAGAAGGGTCCATGCGCCTCCAGTTCATCTTCGACGAGATCGTCGTCGGCCTTCGCCGTAACGTGGCGATGGCCGTCTCGGTCGTGCTTGTCACTGTCGTGTCCTTGTTCCTGCTCGGCCTCGGATTCCTCGCCCAGCGGCAGGTCGACACGATGAAGGACTATTGGTACGACCGTATCCAGGTCTCGATCTTCCTGTGTGGCGCTGATTCCGATTCCGCCACGTGTACGGATGGTGAGGTCACCCAGACCCAGAAAGATCAGATCAAGAGCACGCTGGCTTCTCCGCAATTAGCCAGTTACGTGAAGCAGGTCTATTTCGAGTCCAAGCAGGAAGCCTTCGACCGATTTAAGTCGCAGTTCAAGGACAGCGTGCTGTCCAACAACGTGACGGTCGACCAGATGCCCGAGTCCTACCGGGTTCAGCTGAACAATCCTAAAGACTACGACGTAGTCGCACAGCTGGTCACGGACAAGCCTGGAGTCGAGTCCGTGGAGGACCAGAACCAGGTGCTGGACCGGCTCTTTGCGCTGCTCAACCGGTTGAAGTACTACTCCTGGATGCTGGCCGGGGTGACCCTGATCTGTTCGGTGCTGCTGGTGGCCACCACGATCCGGCTGACCGCGTTCACCCGGCGCCGAGAGACCGGAATCATGCGCCTGGTCGGGGCGTCCAATTTCTTCATCCAATTGCCATTCATTCTGGAAAGCATGATTGCGGCTGCTATCGGCGCCACTCTGGCGTCGGTGGCGCTGGTCTCGCTGACGCATTTCGAAATTCAGGGACGACTCGCGAAATCCCTCAAATTCGTCAATTATGTGACAACCGGGGACGCATTGATGATCGTTCCTTGGCTATTCTTCATTGGATTGTTCATTGCTGGCGTGTCGGCGTTCATCGCGTTGATGAAGTACCTCAAGGTGTAGCCATCTCCTCGTCCTGCTGAGCCGATCGGCCGCACGATCGGCATCGCGTTGGCCTGTCCAGCTCGCGCGACCTGTGGTCGGAGGTGACAGCCGACAGGAGCACAGATGAACGTCACGCCCGGCCTTGCTCTCGCCATGAGTGGGGCTGGTGGTCGGTCCGAGCACAGTGGGCGAGTCGGGCGGGCCGGGCTGGATGGGCTGCGTGGGCGGGCTGGGCGTGGCGGGGGATCATGGCGGCGAGCGTTGCCCGCCGTGTCGGCGCTCGGTCTCGGACTCTTCCTGGTCGGTGGCCTGCTCGCGGCGCCGGCCTCCGCGGACAATGCGTCCGATCGCAAGCAGACTCTCGACCGCCAGCTCGATGATCTTCGGGAAACTCTGGAGGGGACGTCGAAAAGCCTCGTTGACGCAGCGGTCAACCTTGAGCGGGCGCAGAGCGAACTGGTCGATGCGAACGCGAAGCTGGCCTCGGCTCGTGCGGCGGTGGCCGCGGCTGCCACCCGGGACCGGGAACTGGCAGGTCGGCTGGCCGTTGCGGAGGCGGCTGCGGCCAAGGCCGGACGCGAGCTGGATTCCGGTCGACAGCTTGAGGCGGACACCCGTGATCGGCTCGGCCGTATCGCCCGGGAGGAGTATGTCAATTCCGGTCTCTCTGGCCTCTCCATTGCCCTGAATGCGGAGGACCCCGCCCAGTTCGCCGACCGAGTAAACGTCGTCGGAACCGCCCTGCGGCGGCAGAACGGTGCGATTTTCCGGATTGAGGTGCAGCAGGCCGACACTCGCGCCCGGCAGGCTCGGCTGACCGCCGCGCAGATCGAGGTGGCCGACCTGAAGCGGCAGTCCGAGTTGCTCCTCAGCCAGCGCAAGAACGCTGAACGGGACGCCGAGACTGCTGCGAGCGAGGTGAGTGACCTGGTGGCGCTGAAGACCCGGTCGGTGCAGACCATCACCGCCCGCAAGTCGGACGAGAAGAAGCGGATCGCTGCGCTGCAGGTTCAGCAGGACCGGCTGGCCGCGCTGCTGCGGGTACGAGCGAAAGCCAGGGCCGGGGCCGATCGGCGCTTGGCCAGCCGCAGCGGTGGCCGGTCCACGCCGAGCAACGGATCCGGGCGGCTGTCCTACCCGGTCAACGCCCCGATCACCTCTGGTTTCGGGTATCGGTACCACCCGATCCTGCATTACTCCCGGCTGCATGCCGGCGTTGACTTCGGCGCGGCCTGTGGGACGCCGGTGCTGGCGGCCGCACCGGGGACGATCGTCCGGGCGGGAGGCGCGGGCGGGTACGGCAATCAGGTCGTCATCGATCACGGATCGATGCGTGGCCAGCAGGTGGCGACGTCGTACAACCACCTGAGCCGATTCGTGGTCCGGTCCGGTCCGGTGCGACGCGGCCAACTGATCGCCTATTCCGGGACCACGGGTCTGTCCACCGGCTGTCATCTGCACTTCGAGGTCTACGTCAGTGGCACCCACGTCAACCCGATGAGCTGGCTCTAGAGCCTGTCCTGGTGGGCAGCGATTAACTCGTTGGGTGCCGGGGGCCGAGGTCTCTAGACTGATCCCTCCAGCCGAGGCTGATCCATTAGCCGATGAAGGGGTGTCGCAGTGCCCAGGGAGACCGGTCGCAAGGTCGTCGCGACCAATCGCAAGGCTCGGCACGACTATCTCATCGAAGACGTGTACGAGGCCGGCCTTGTGCTGACCGGTACCGAGGTGAAGGCCTTGCGAGCCGGCCGAGCGTCGTTGGTCGATGGTTTCGGCACGATCTCTAACGGGGAGGCCTGGCTGGAAGGCGTTCACATCCCCGAGTACAGCCAGGGCACCTGGAACAACCACGCTCCCCGGCGCCGGCGCAAGCTGCTGCTGCACCGCGACGAGATCCAGCGAATCCTGCTCGACACGCGGGAGAGCGGGCACACGTTGGTGCCGCTGCAGCTGTACTTCCTGAACGGCCGAGCCAAGATCGAAATCGCTGTCGCCAAGGGTAAGAAGAATTACGACAAGCGGCAGACGCTGCGCGAACGCCAGGACAAGCGCGAGTCCGACCGGGCGATGTCGGCCCGCCGGAACCGCTGAAGCGGCCTAGACGTCGTGATCTGATCCGGCACCCCGGGCGGCTTTCTCGGCCGTGACAAGGTGCTTTTCCTGCCTGATCACGGGTGGGGTTGCGTACTCTGTGGCCGTGTCGGGATCTCGTACGCCGCTACGCGCGGCCAGGGTGTTCTCCGTAGCGCTGCTGGCAGTCGGCTGGACGCTGCTCACCGCGGTCGATGGCCAGGCCGAGGTCAGTGCCGGTGCGGTGGCTGCTCCCCGGGCGTTCGACAGCTGGGATGAGCAGATCACCAAGTACGCCGTCGACCTGATGGTGAAGCCCGACGGGTCGATGCACGTCAAAGAGACGATTGACTACGATTTCGACACCTCGCACAAGCACGGGATCAAGCGGGAGATCCCGGTGCAGTTCGACTACAGCAAGACGCAGATTCGCGAGTATCCGATCGACAACATCAAGGTCTCCAGCCCGACCGGAGCGCCGGCCGAGCTGAACAAGGACATCGGCGCTTACGCCACGCTCCAGATCGGTGATCCGGACAACGACAATGTCACGGGCAAGCAGACCTATGTCATCGACTATGACCTCGAGGGCGTCGTCAACTCGTTCGCCGACCATCAGGAGCTGTACTGGAACGCGATTGGTGACGAGTGGTCGGTCCCGATCCTGGGCGCCACCGCGCGGGTCGAGGGTCCGGCGGCGATCCAGAAGGTGGCCTGCTTCGAGGGGGTGCAGGGCAGCACCGATACCTGCACCGGGACGATCGACAAAGCCGGCACTGCCACCTTCGTCGGCGCTGACCTCAATCCGAGTCAGGGGATGACGGTCGTGGCCTCGTTCCCGACAGGCACTTTCCCGAACGCAGCGCCGATCCTGAAGGAGAAGCAAACCCTGCAGCGGGCGTTCTCGCTCACCCCGGTAACCGGCGCCGGCTCGCTCGCGCTGCTCGGCTTGCTCGGTGGGAGTGCGTTCGCGATGGTGTTCCGCCGCGGCCGGGATGAGCGCTACCTCGGTGTCACTCCTGGGCTCGAACCGGGGTTTGCCCAGGAACATTCCGTGTCCCGGGTGCCCTGGATGCGCCGAGACCCGGTCGCCGTCCAGTTCGCTCCGCCGTCCGGGATGCGACCAGGCCAACTCGGTACCCTGATCGACGAGCATGCCAACGTCGTCGACGTCACCGCGACGATCGTCGATCTCGCCGTTC
Organism: Kineosporiaceae bacterium; assembly: GCA_035474375.1. GTDB lineage: Bacteria > Actinomycetota > Actinomycetes > Actinomycetales > Kineosporiaceae > JANNPJ01. Next base: position 66,298 of record DATINJ010000382.1, read on the forward strand.
GGGGGTACCTGAAGATCGAGGAGGTCCGGGAGCCGGGGATGTTCCGCTCCGGCGACTGGCGGTTGATCGAGATCACCGAGGACACCGCTGGTCGGCCGCGGGAGAGGCTGCACGACTACGAGACCAAGCTGTTCAACTCGATCTTCCAGGGCCGCAGCGAAATCTTGCTCTCTGAGCTCAAGACCACCTTCAAGAGCGACCTGGAAAAGGTCCAGGAGATGCTTTATGACGACGTCACTCGGCAGGGCTGGTTCCGGGGCAATCCCTCGTCCGTGCGGACCCGCTGGGCGGTCTACGGCGTCCTCCTGATCCTCGCCGGAGGCGGTCTGACCTGGTTGCTGGCCACGAAGACGAAGTACGGGTTGCTGGGTGTCGCGGTGCTGGTTTCCGGAGTCATCCTGCTCGCCCTGGCCCCCCGGATGCCGGCCCGGACGGCGAAGGGAACGGCGCTGCTGGCCCAGGCCAAGGGCTTCCGGCTGTACCTGGAGAAGGCCGAGGCGAACCAGATCCGGTTCGAGGAGGGCGAGGACATCTTCAGCCGCTACTTGCCCTTCGCGATCGTCTTCGGGGTGGCCGAGCGCTGGGCCAAGATCTTCGCCGCCCTGGCCGCCAGCGGCGCTGCGGTTGCCGCGCCGGCCTGGTACGTCGGGTCCGGCCACACGACCGGCCTCTTCAACTATGCGGCGTTCGGTAGCTCGATGGACAGCTTCGCCACCACGACGTCGGGGTCGATCGCCGCCGCCACGCCATCGTCGTCCGGTTCATCCGGGTTCGGCGGCGGCTTCTCCGGTGGCGGAGGCGGCGGAGGTGGCGGCGGTTCCTGGTGAACCGGCGGAAACTGGCTTGCTCCCAGGCGGCGGGTGCGGAATCATCGACCCGCGCGGTACGTTGTGAGCTGCGGCAAGGTAAGACTGACAACTGAACAGCACGGTAAGACTGGATCCGATCAGATCCTCACCCAGATCCTCCCCAGGGGGGTGACAGGTTTCGACGTTGGTCGTTTTTCCAGGGGAAGCGGGCCGAGTACGCGATGTGATCTCGTTAATCCTCGTCGCAAACCAATAGGTGCCAATACAAACAGCACCGAGTCTTACGCTCTCGCTGCCTAAGCAGAGCTGACTCCGTCAGCCCGGGCCCGCCTTCGGCCCGGATCCTGGCGTCGACTAGAAGGCCACTGCCCAAGGGACCGGTCACGGGGCCCGCGGGAACACTAACCGTGACTGAGCCCGGCTCGGCGCCCTGCCTGTGGGAGCGCCGGGGCTAAGAAATGCTGCAGCAGGCTGCGCCCGGAGAAGTCCTGGTTCTGCACTAGCGGACGCGGGTTCGATTCCCGCCACCTCCACAAGCAAGATCACGAATGCCCAGGCCGGTTGGCCTGGGCATTCGTCGTGTTTTGGGTGTTCGATTCCCGTCTCGTTGCGGTTGGATAGTCGCGCAACCGACACTAGAGCGGCGATCCATGGGATGTCCCGAGCATGACGGCGCCAACGGCTGATTGTGGATCACCACGAGTGCGTTGGCTGTGGGGGCGGGCGAGCTTAGTCGTAGTCACCCCAGCGCCGACTTCGACTGAAAGCAGACATTCGCTCCC
>DATINJ010000383.1:0-21602 GCA_035474375.1 Kineosporiaceae bacterium
CGTGCATGATCACGGGTCGAAGCGACGCAGATGCGACCTCAGGCAACCTCACCCCAGTCACTCCAGCGCTTAACTCACCGGCATTGATGATCGCGGTCTATGGGTGGGCAACTGTGCATGATCGCGGTCTATGGGTGGGCAACCGTGCATGATCGTTAGTTGGGTGCTATCCAGCGGAAGAGGCGAGATTCCAGCGCTGGAGTTCGGTCCGGGTCGGCGGGTCGGCTCCCGGCCGGGTACAGGTCAGAGCGGCGGTCCGGACGGCGTGCGTGAGCAGTGGACCGAGGTCGGCAGGACTGGCGGCACGGAGGGCCTCGACCCGATCCGGGCGGAGCAGCCCGGCCCCGTCCAGGCCATCGAGCAGCCCGGCCATCAAGGCGTCACCGGCGCCCACCGTGTCGGCAACAACGATCTTGGGCGCGGTCACCTCGACCACTCCGGAGGCGAGCACCCCGACCGCGCCGTCACCGCCCCTGGTCACCACCACCAGCGCCGGGCCGCTCGCCCGCCAAGTCTCGGCCACTTGCAGTGGGTTCACCCCCGGCAGCAACCACTCCAGGTCCTCGTCGCTCACCTTCACCACGTCGGACGCCCGGACCAGCCGCTCGATCTGCGCCAGCGCGCTGTGTGGATCGCCCATCAGCGCCGGCCGGGCATTCGGGTCATAGCTGACCAGGGAACGCCGTCCGACCGCTTCGATCAGCCGGAGCACGTCGTCCCCACCCGGAGGCAGGGTGGCGGCGATCGAGCCGGTGTGCACCGCCCGAGCGTCGCCGGTGTCGGCATTCGGCGGAAGCGCCCAGTGCAGGTCGAACTCGTAGCTGGCGACCCCGACCGGATCCAGGCGGGCGGTTGCCGTCGAGGTCGGCTCGGCCGTGACCGAACCATCAACCAGGTGGACGCCGGAGGCCTCCAGGTGGTTTCGGATCAGTTGACCGCGTTCGTCGCTGCCGATTCTTGTCAGCAATCGAGTGCCGACGCCGAGCCGGCTCAGGCCGAGCGCGACGTTGGCCGGGCTACCACCGGCATGCTCGACCGCGGATTGCCCTGGCGCCGAAACAATGTCGACCAAGGCCTCACCGATGACCAGAACGTCCTGCACGCCGCCTCCTTGCGTAGCGTGACCGCTGCTTCCGTCGCCGATCGGTGAGGGAGAGGGCCCGGGTACGTCGATCGATCGTAGAGCTTCCCTAGGATGGCTGGGTGACCGAGCCCGAGCCCGAAGTCCCGCGACGCCGGTCGCTGAACACCACGCCGCGAGACATGCTGCTGTCGATGGCCGTGATCGTCGGGCTTGTCCTGGTCTTCCTGCTGCTGATCCCGCGGCCGAACAAGATCCCGGAGCGCACCCTGGACGTCCCGGCGGCCGCTGCTGCCGGCACCGCTGCCCTCGGCTTCAGACCGGCCGTTCCGGCCTTGCCGGCCGGTTGGACGGCGCGCACAGCGGACGTCCAGCGCGGCACCGACGAGCTGCCGACCTGGCATCTCACGTACACCTCGCCGTCCGGGCATTACGTGGGTGTTCAGCAGACCGCGAAGGCCACCGCAGCCTGGGAAGCCCGGCAAGTCACGGACGGCACCGATCAGGGCAGCATCGCGGTCGGCGGAAAGACCTGGGTGATCCGCAGCCGGACCGATCGCAAGATCACCAGTTGGGTTCTGCGCGAGACCCCGGTCACCACCGTGGTCACCGGGACCGCCCCGGAGTCGGAGCTGGCCTTCTTCGCCAGTGCCGTGGTCGCGGACGAGGTCGGAAGCTGATCCGGAACCATTTAGGGTGGTGGGGTGACCTCGTCGAGTCGAAAGCTTCCGAGCCCGAAACCGGTCGAGGAGGCTGGTGCGCCGTCCGATGAATTCGCGTCGCTGTCCTACGAACAGGCCCGGGACGCGCTGATCGACGTCGTCCGGCGGTTGGAGAGCGGCGGCGAGACTTTGGAAGAGTCGCTTGCCCTCTGGGAACGCGGTGAGGCGCTGGCCCAGCACTGCGAACAGTGGCTGGCCGGCGCTCAGGCCCGCCTCGACACCGCCCGCCCCGCCCCCGAGTAGCCCTCTTCGGCTCAGCCCGAAGTGGGTATGGCCGATGACCCAGCGCCTGGGTCAAACGCCGGACAAACGTCGCGGGTGCGGGCGAGGGCCAGCCGTTCCTAGACGACCTCGGTGGTGATTTCGCCGCCGTCCAGTCGAAGGCGCAGCGGGTCGCCGGTGCTGACGTCGGCGGGGGAGCGGACCACTCGCCCGTCTGCGGTCTGGGCGACCGCATATCCCCTGGCCAGGGTCGCGGCCGGGGAGAGCGCCCGGACCCGGTGCCGCAGGTGCTGGATATCCGCAGCGGCGTGGGTGAAGCGAGAGCGGGCCGCCCGGGTGGCCCGATCGCGGGTGGTGCTCAGCTCGTCGGCGAAGCTGCGCAGCAGTCGGCCCGGATCTGCCATCACCGGACGGGAGCGCAGGGTCGCAACGGTTGTCGTCTCTCGGGCCAGCCTGCTGCGCAGGGCACCTTCGGCGCGTTGGCGGGCTTGGCGGACGTCGGCGATCTCGGCCAGGACGTCCGGGACGATCCGTTTCGCGGCGTCGGTGGGGGTGGAGGCGCGCAGGTCGGCAACCAGATCGAGCAGCGGCTGGTCGACTTCGTGGCCGATCGCACTGACCAGTGGGGTGGTGCAGGCGGCGGCGGCCCGGACCAGGCTTTCGTTGCTGAACGGCAGCAGGTCCTCGATCGATCCGCCACCGCGGGTGATCACGATGACGTCGACCTCGGGGCTGCGGTCCAGCTCCGCGAGCGCTGCCACGACCTCGGTCACCGCTTTCGGGCCTTGGACGGCCACCGTGCGGATCTCGAATCGGACAGCTGGCCAGCGGCGTCGGGCGTTCTCCACGACGTCCCGCTCGGCCGCCGAGGCCCGCCCGCAGATTAGGCCGACGACCTGAGGCAGGAACGGCAGCGGGCGCTTGCGGTCCAGGGCGAACAACCCTTCGGCGGCCAGGATCCGGCGCAGGTGCTCGAGTTGGGCCAGTAGTTCGCCGACGCCGACCGGGCGGAGCTGATCGGCGACCAGGCTCAGGGAGCCGCGCCGGGGCCACAGCTGGGCCCGGGCGTGGATCACCACCCGGGAGCCGTCCGGCAGCGGCACAGCGAGGTTGTCCAGCACCCGGGAATGCACCGTGACGTTGAAGGAGAGGTCGACGTCCGGGTCCCGCAAGGTCAGGTAGCAGGTGGTCTGGCCGGGCCGGCGGGTGAGCTGGACGACCTGCCCCTCGACCCAAACTCCCGGGGCGCGGCTGATGTAGTCCGTGAGCTTGGCGGAGAGCAATCGAACCGGCCAGGGCTGCTCGGCGGAGGTCTCGCCCGCAGTGGCCGGGATCGTCCTCACGGGCGGGGTGGTCATGGGTCGAAACTAGCGAACCAGGATCGGAGCATGCCAAGACCAGTACCGGAGGACGGCGGCCACGGACCCGGCACTTACGATGGGTGGGTGAGTCAACCCAGTTCTGCATCCTCCGTCCGTCCCGGCGAGACCGCTGGCCGGGTGTTGCTGGCCGCCCCGCGCGGGTACTGCGCCGGCGTCGATCGGGCGGTGATCGCCGTCGAGAAAGCGCTGGACCTGCACGGAGCCCCGGTCTATGTGCGCAAGGAGATCGTGCACAACCGGCACGTGGTCACGTCGTTGCAGCGGCGCGGGGCGATCTTCGTGGACGACACCGACGCCGTCCCGGAGGGCGCATTGGTGATCTTCTCCGCGCACGGGGTCTCGCCGGCCGTGGTGGAGGCCGCGCATCGGCGGCAGTTGCGGACCATCGATGCCACCTGCCCGCTGGTGACGAAGGTGCACAAGGAGGCGGTCCGGTTCGCCGCCGAAGACTTCGACATCCTGCTGATCGGTCACACCGGCCATGAAGAGGTGGAAGGCACCGCAGGGGAGGCGCCCGACCACATCCAGGTGGTCAACGGTCCTGAGGACGTCGATCAGATCGTCGTGCGTGACCCGGAACGAGTGATCTGGCTGTCGCAGACCACGCTGTCGGTGGACGAGACGATGGAGACGGTCCGGCAGTTGCGCGCGCGCTTCCCCAAGCTGCAAGATCCGCCGAGCGACGACATCTGCTACGCCACCCAGAACCGTCAGGTGGCGGTGAAGAAGATCGCCCCGGAAAGCGATCTGGTGATCGTCGTCGGCTCGAGCAACTCCTCGAACTCGGTGCGGTTGGTCGAGGTGGCTCTGGAGCACGGCGCCCGGGCCGCGTATCGGGTGGACTTCGCCAGCGAGATCGATGAAGCCTGGCTGGAGGGGGTCCACACGGTCGGGGTCACCTCGGGTGCCTCGGTGCCGGAGCTCCTGGTCCGCGAGGTGCTCGAACTGCTGACCGCGCACGGCTACCCGGTGGCCGAAGAAGTGGTCACCGCGGAAGAGGACCTGCTCTTCTCCTTGCCGAAGGAACTACGCCGAGACATCAAAGCCGCCAACGCGGCGAAGGCGGCCAGCGCTCCTACTCCGTAGCTTTGCACCGGTGCGGAATCTGAATTTCGTGCCTAGAGTGGCATTCCGGACGCACACCGAGGTGCACCGAGACCATCGCCTCCCCGTGCGTCGACACCTTCAGCCATGAAGGGACGAATGCTGATGCCAGGCAACAGGGGAGTTGCGTACATGGGCCCCGGCAAGGTCGAGGTCCAGGAGATCGACTATCCGAAGCTGGAGTTGCAAGACGGCCCCGGGGTCAATCCGGCCAACGTCGGACGCAAGTGCAACCACGGGGTGATTCTCAAGGTTGCCACTACCAATATCTGCGGTAGCGACCAGCACATGGTCCGAGGCCGGACAACGGCACCGCACAACCTCGTACTTGGTCACGAAATCCTCGGCGAGGTGGTCGAGACCGGCTCGGACGTGGAGTTCATCAAGGTCGGTGATCTGTGCTCGGCACCGTTCAACATCGCCTGCGGTCGCTGCCGTAACTGCAAGGAGGGCAAGACCGGGATCTGCCTGAATGTGAACCCCGCCCGCCCGGGTGCCGCCTACGGTTACGTCGACATGGGCGGCTGGGTCGGTGGTCAGGCCGAGTACGTGATGGTTCCGTACGCGGACTGGAACCTGCTGCGTTTCCCCGACAAGGACCAGGCGCTGAGCAAGCTCACCGACCTGACCATGCTCTCGGACATCTTCCCGACCGGCTATCACGGTGCCGTCAGCGCCGGGGTGAAACCGGGCTCGACGGTCTACATCGCCGGGGCCGGCCCGGTCGGCCTGGCGGCGGCCGCCGGTGCGCAGTTGCTCGGTGCCGCTGTGGTGATCGTGGCGGACCTGGTGCCGGAGCGGCTCGCTCAGGCCAAGAGCTTCGGCTGCGAGGTGGTCGACGTCTCCAAGGGTGATCCCAAGGATCAGATCGAGCAGATCCTCGGGGTACCCGAGGTTGACGCGGCCGTCGATGCGGTCGGGTTCGAAGCGCGCGGTCATGGCGCGGAGGCCAACAAGGAGGCGCCGGCGACGGTGCTGAACTCGTTGATGGAGGTCACTGCGGCCGGTGGCGCAATCGGGATCCCCGGGCTGTACGTCACCGGTGACCCGGGCGGCATCGACGAGGCCGCCAAGGTCGGGTCGCTCTCGCTGAGCTTGGGTACCGGCTGGGCGAAGTCGCTGTCGTTCGTCACCGGGCAGTGCCCGGTGATGCGTTACAACTACGGCCTGATGAAAGCGATCCTGCACGACCGGGTGCAGATCGCCAAGGCCGTCAACGCGACGGTGATCAGCCTCGACGACGCTCCCCGGGGTTATGCCGAGTTCGATCAGGGCGCGGCGAGAAAGTACGTCATCGATCCCCACGGCATGGTCGCCTAGGGTCTGGCTCGGGTCAGCACCGGTCTGGATCGCTACCTGGGCTCCAAAAGCCCAGTTCCACAGTCCAAACCGGTGCTGACCACCCACCCGACCAGGCAGCCCAGCCGGACTAGTCGGGCTGGGCTAGTCGGGCTGGGTGGTGCTGGCGGAGTGGGTCAGGCTGATTGGCTGTCGGTCAACAGTTCGACGGCGGTGAGCGGGCGCGGGCTCTCCAGCAGTGGGGTGACCGATGGCAGCGGGCTGTCTGCCACTTGAAGGTCTTGCATTCGCCGGGCTGTCACCAGGACTCTTCGCTCCAGGGTGCCGACCAGGGCGTTGTAGTCCTCCACCACGCGATGCAGGTCTCTGCCGAGCTTGCCGGCGTGCTCGCCAAGACCACCCAATCGCCGGTACAGCTCGGTGCCCACCTCGAACAGTTCCCGAGCGTTGCCGCTGACCGCCTCGGATTGCCAGGTCAAGGCAACCGTTCGGAGCAACGCCAGCAACGTGGTCGGGGTCGCCAGGACCACCCGGCGACCCATCGCATGCTCCAGCAGCGCCGGATCGGCCGTGCAGGCCGAGGCCAGGAAGGCTTCACCCGGAACGAAGCAGACGACCAGCTGCGGGGTCGGCTGGAACGCCGTCCAATACTCCTTGGCGGCCAGACCGTCGACGTGGGATCGCAGTGCCTTGGCATGCTTCAGCGCGGCGACCTGCTGGGCGGCGTCGTCCCGCTCGCTCGCCTCCAGGAACGCCGCCAGCGGTGCCTTGGCGTCAACGATGATTTGCTTGCCACCGGGGAGCCGGATGATCAGATCCGGTCGGACGCCGGTGCCGTCCGGAGTCACGCCGACCGCCTGGGTCAGAAAGTCGACCCGAGGCAGCATCCCGGCGTGCTCCACCACCCGGCGAAGCTGGACCTCACCCCAGGCGCCGCGAGAGGTCGGCGAGCGCAGAGCACCTGCCAGCGCCGCCGTCTGCGCCCGCAACGACTCGCTGGAGACCTGGGCCGCCGTCAATTGCTCATCCAGCCGGGAAAACTGTTCTACCCGGTCGCGTTCCAGGGTCTGCACCTGTTTTTCGACCCGTTGAAGGGTGGCTGCCAGGGGCGACAGCGTGGCCACCAGCTCACGATCTTGACCTGAGGCGGCCTCCAAGTCAGTGATTCGCTCGCGGAGCAGATCACGCTCGGCGGAGAGGCTGGCTTGCCTGGCCCGGAAGATCGGCCCGGCGGCGACCACCGTCAGACCGGCCCCCAGCAGCAGGCCCAACAGCAGGCCGATCAGAAGAGCCACCGTCGTCGTCATGAGAGCCAGGTTGGCAGGTCCCACCGACATTTTGTCCAGCCTCGGGCAGCCCGGCTCGGGACCGCGGGCGCGGGTGCGGCTGAACGCCCGTTAGCCTTGACCATCGTGGCACTTACCATCGGCATCGTCGGTCTCCCCAACGTCGGAAAGTCGACGCTCTTCAACGCCCTCACCAAGGCGAACGTGCTCGCGGCGAACTACCCGTTCGCCACGATCGAGCCCAACGTCGGTGTCGTTCCGCTTCCCGACCCGCGGCTTGCCGCGCTCGCGACCGTGTTCAGCAGCGAGAAGCTGGTCCCGGCCACGGTGTCGTTCGTCGACATCGCCGGCATCGTGAAGGGTGCCAGCGAAGGGGAAGGGCTCGGCAACAAGTTCCTCGCCACGATCCGCGAGGCTGACGCGATCTGCCAGGTGGTCAGGGCGTTTGCCGATGACGACGTGATTCACGTGGCCGGCCGGGTGGACCCTGCCGACGACATCGAGACGATCCATACCGAGCTGATGCTCGCCGACCTGCAGACCCTGGACAAGGCGATTCCGCGCCTGGAGAAAGAGGTCAAGGGTCGCAAGACGGACAAGGCGATCCTGGACGCCGCGCTGGCCGCCCAGAAGCTGCTGGGCGAGGGGACGACGCTGCACGCCGGTGCGCAGGCCGCCGGGATCGATCTCGCTGCCCTGCGGGAGCTGACGTTGATGACGTCCAAGCCGTTCATCTTCGTCTTCAACGTCGATGAGAACGGGCTGTCCGACGAGAAGCTGCAGACCAAGATGCGCGAGCTGGTCGCCCCGGCAGACGCGATCTTCCTGGACGCGAAGCTCGAGTCGGAACTGGTCGAGCTGGAGCCGGAGGAGGCCGCCGAATTGCTGGCCAGCGTCGGGCAGACCGAGTCGGGCCTCGATCAGTTGGCCCGGGTCGGCTTCCACACCCTCGGCTTGCAGACGTACCTGACGGCCGGGCCCAAGGAGTCGCGTGCCTGGACAATCCACCAGGGTTGGACGGCGCCGCAGGCCGCCGGAGTGATCCACACCGACTTCCAGCGCGGCTTCATCAAGGCCGAGGTAGTTGGCTTCGAGGACCTGATTGCCGCTGGTTCGATGGCTGAGGCCAAGGCCAAGGGCAAGGTCCGGATCGAAGGCAAGGACTACGTGATGGCGGACGGCGACGTGGTCGAGTTCCGCTTCAACGTGTAGGCGGCCCGACAGAAGGCCAGGCCGGGGGTCCGTTCTCCCACAGCAGGGTCCGCGCCGCCTTGCTGTTCAGCTTGGTCAGACCCGATGCCGCCCAATAGCTGAGGGACTCGTCCTTGCTCGTGAGTTCCCGGGCGAGGACGGGGAAAGCTTCCTCGGACCCGGCCGATGCGATGAGTTCCAGCAGCCAGCCCTTCAGACCGTGGTCCGTCTCGACCTCGAACGCGGCGATCAGTTCGGTGACGAACTCGGAGGCGACGGGCTGCAGCATGGCAAAGCCGTCCTCTTGGGTCTGTGGATCGTGCTTGCGCATCAGCTTCATGGCGCGGTCGAAGAATCCAGCCATAGCCAGACCTTAGTGGCGAAGGAGTTGCTTCGCCGGAGGTTGTTGCGCCGCATACGATCTGATGATGGGCAGATTCCTTGCGATCTTTAACGACGCAGCCGACAGGGCCGATAGGAATGAGTTCACCGAGCAACAGTAGACCGAGCTGTTGAGCGCTTGGGCGGCGTGGAGTGCCCGTCGATTCCCTCGTAGCCGGCGGTACGCCGGCCCGGCTTCGTGATCCCGGGCCACGCTGAGGTGATGGTTGCCCGAATTCTGGCAGGCTCGGACTCATGGAGATCCAGGTTGTCACGGGTGACATCACCGCTGTGGACGCCGACATCATCGTCACAGCGGCGAACGTGCCTCTGATCGGTGGCGGAGGGGTCGACGGTGCGGTTCATCGCGCGGCTGGCCCGGCGCTCCTGCAGGCCCTGCGCCCGTTGTCTCCGTGTCCGCCCGGTCAGGCGGTCATCACCCCGGCCTTCGGCCTGGGGCCTCGTGTTCGCCATGTCGTTCACGCCGTGGGCCCCCGGTACGGCGTGGACGAGCCTGCAGCTGAGTTGCTCGCGTCCGCCTATCGAGCGAGCCTGAGGTGCTGCGACGAGGTCGGTGCCGACAGCGTGGCGTTCCCAGCGCTCTCGACCGGTGCTTTCGGCTACCCGCTCTTCGAGGCTTGCAAGGTCAGCGCGGCAGCACTTCGTAGCGCCGAGACCTCGGTGCGTCGCTGCGTGTTGGTCGCCTTCGACGAGCGCACCCGTAAATTCTGGAGCCGTGCTCTGGCTGTCTGAGGTCTAGCCCGGTTTCCGGGCCAGCACGAAGGTACGAGTGAAGCGGAAGACGGTCCCGTACGGTCGTGGCGGGTAGGCCGCGCGAAGGGCCGCCGCGTACTCGGTGCAATAGGTGGCGGCGTCCGCATCGTTCAACGCTGCCAGGACCGGACGCAGGCCGGTTCCTCGCACCCAGTCGAGTACCGGGTCCCGCCCCTGGAGGACGTGCAGATATTCCGTCTGCCACGCGTCGACCTCCAAGCCTTGCCGAATCAGCAGATCCAGGTACGTGGCCGGCTCGGCCACGGAGTCTGCCCCGCGGAGAACGCCATGCAGTCGCTCGCGCCAGGACGGCGAGTCCGCCAGTTCACGCATCAGTCGGTGCGAGGGGGCATCGAAGTTCGCCGGTACCTGGAAAGCCAGCCAGCCGCCGGGATTGAGCTGGCGACTCCAGTTCAGCAGCAGGTCCGTGTGGTCCGGAACCCACTGCAGCAGAGCGTTGCTGATCAGGACGTCGGTTCCGGTGGCATCGAAGTCCTGGGCCGCGCCGACCGTGAAAACCACGTTCCGGGACGGAGGCGCTTTCTCGATCATCTCTGCGGACGAGTCGATCCCGCGGATCACCGCGGCTGGCCAGCGCTCGGCGAGCGTGGCCGTGAGCTCCCCCGACCCACAGCCGAGATCTACTACTGTGCGCGGGGATTCGACGTCAATCCGGCTGGTTAGCTCAAAGAACGGGCGGTTGCGCTCGCCGGAGTAGCGGGCGTACTGCGCCGGATCCCATTTCATGAAAGCAATGTATCTCGATGTCAAGATAAATTTCAAGTCCAACCATGCACCGGAAAAACACGTGCCAAGATCCGATACCGGCCTCTGTCACGGGATTTTCGGCCGCAAAGTAGGGCGCGGGCGGGTGGCAGGGCACCTCAGGCGGGGGTGTCACGCCGCCGGAAACTGGCCAGCCCGGCGGCCATCAACACCACGGCCACGGCAGTGATCACCGCTACCGGCAAGAATTCGAAGTTGTTGGCGGGGAGAGCCGGAGTGCGCTCGAAAGGCGACAGGCCACGCAGCCACTCGGGCAGGTTCAGCACGTCGCCGAGGATTCCGGAGATCAGCACCACGGCGTAGGCGCCCCAGGCGGCCAGGGCCGCCTTCGGCACCAGGCCGTACAGCAGCAAGGCTACGCCGGTCAGGATCCAGACCGCCGGCAAGTAGGTCAGCTCTGCGCCCACGAGCCGGGGCAGCGAACTGAAGTCTTGCACGATGATCCCGTAGGTCACCGCCGTCCCTAGGCCGGTCAGACCGAGCACGATCACGCTACCCAGAACGGCGACCACCAAGTGGCTGCCGACCCACGCGGTTCGGGACACGGGCGTCGCCAGGAGCAGTTCGGCCCGGAAAGTGCTCTCCTCCGCGACCGCGCGGAGCATCGACTGGATGGCGAAGCCGCCGCCGATCAGAGCCAGCATCAGCGCGGTCGTCGTGAAGAAGGCCTCGGTCAGAGTGGCACCACCGTACGCCGCGAAGTAGTCCGCCATCTGCTCGTTGTCCTCGACGAACTGGTCGATCTGGTCGCCCACGGACCCATAGGTACCGCCCAACACCAGCAAGCCGAGGCTCCAGCCGATGAGGCTGCCCCGCTGCAGGCGAAAGGCCAGCCCAAGCGGACTCCCGAGCGAGGGCCCTGCCGTCGAGCGCCCCGGTCGCGGCTGGACCAGTCCGGCCCCGACGTCCCGGCGTTCCGTCAAGAGCCATGCCGCTGCCAAGGTCAGGGCCGCCGCTGCAACCGGCACGGTCAGGGCCCACCAGTGCTCACCCGCGTACGGGCGCAGTTTCTGTGACCAGCCGATGGGGGAGAGCCAGGAAAGGCGGCCGTCACCGATGTCACCGACGGCTCGGAGCACGAAGGACACCGCGACCAGTGCCGCGCAGGAACCGTAGACCACCCGGGTGTTTTCGGTGACCTGCGCGGCCACGGCGGTGATCCCGGTGAAGACCAGCCCGAGGACGAAGAAGGACAGTCCGAAAGCGATAGAGCCGGCCAGCGGCAGCGACATGGCCGCCAGGCTGCCCGCAACCAGGACCGCCACGACCACGTTCATGGCCGTGACCAGAATGCACGCGGCGACCAGCGGGGCATGCCGACCGACGGCGGTGGCCAGCAACAGTTCGGTCCGACCGTTCTCTTCCTCGACCCGGGTGAAGTATCCGAGCATGAAGATGCTCATCAGGCCGACCATGATGAGTCCGAAACTGCCGATTTGGAAAGCGATCTGGCCGCCCAAGGTTTCCAGGGCCTGGGCCGGGCCGTTGAAGACGATTGCGGCGACGTTGTCTTTCGAGAGTGCAGCAACCTTGGCCAACGACTCTGGCGTCGGGTACAGATCCTTGACACTGACCGCAGTGAAGACCACGAGCAGCTCAATGCCGAGAATCCAGACCAGCATTCGCACCCGAGCTCGCCGCACCCCGAAGCGGATCAACGCTCTGGTGCCGGTGAAGGCACTCATCTCGCGACCTCCTCCGCGCTCTCGAGCGCCACCCCATCGCGAGCCAGTTCGTCGCCGTAGTGGCGCAAGAACAATTCCTCGAGCGTGGGCGGCTGGCTGGTGAGCGAGCGCAGCCCTAGCTTGGTCAGCGCCCGCATGGCCTCGTCGAGGTGGTCGGTGTCCACGTCGAAACGGGCTCGGTGATTGTCGACCTGCAAGCCGTGGACGCCGCGAAGCTGGTCGAGGCCGGTCGGGGCCTGCACCGTGTCGGCGGTGATCGCCGTCCGGGTGAGGTGCCGCAGATCGGTCAGCGTTCCGCTTTGCACGGTCTTCCCGGCGCGGATGATGCTGACCCCATCGCAGAGGGCTTCGACCTCGGCCAGGATATGGCTGGACAGCAAGACGGTCCGGCCTTCGGCTTTGATCTCGCGGATGCAGTCCTGGAAGACCGCCTCCATGATCGGGTCGAGGCCAGAGGTCGGTTCGTCGAGAATGAGCAACTCTGCGGACGACGCCAAAGCCGCTACCAGCGCGACTTTTTGGCGGTTTCCCTTCGAGTAGGTTCGAGCCTTCTTGCGCGGATCGAGCTCGAACCGGTCGAGCAATTCGGTACGCCGACGGTTGTCAAGGTCGCCGCGAAGCCGACCGAGTAGATCAATGACCTCGCCGCCGCTGAGTTTGGGCCACAAATTGACGTCGCCAGGGACGTAGGCCAGCCGGCGGTGCAGGGTGACGGCCTCGCGCCAGGGATCGCCGCCGAAGAGCGTGGCCCGGCCGGAGTCGGCACGCAGCAGGCCCAGCAAGACGCGGATCGTGGTGGTCTTGCCGGAGCCATTGGGGCCGAGGAACCCGTGCACGGTGCCCTCCCCGACCGACAGGTCAAGCCCGTCCAGCGCTCGGGTGGAGCCGAAGGTTTTGACCAGTCCTTCGAGTTCTATAGTCACGGTCATATCGGCTACGCTACACACGCTTCACAAAGTTGTGAAGCGTCAAAATTACTTGAACAGGAGACCGGATGGACGCCGACGATGGGCTCCGCGACGACATCCTTCGGGCGATCGAGCACTTCGCATTGCTCCTGACGGACAGCGGCGTACCGCGGATGCCGGCCCGGGTCTTCGCCTACATGCTGGCCGACGACGCCACCGCGCATACCGCGCCGGAGTTGGCCGCAGGTCTACAGGTGAGTCCGGCGGCGGTCTCCGGGGCGGTTCGCTATCTCCAGCAAGTGGGGTTCGTGATCCGGGGCCGTGAGCCCGGAGCTCGCCTCGACCACTACCGGCTACGCGGCGACCTCTGGTACGAGATGTATGCCACGCGGATGGCTCTTCTGGACAAGTGGGACGCGGCTCTCGGCGAGGCGGCCGACCTGCTCGGACCGGGCCGCCCCGGTACCGCTCGGCTGCGTGAGTCCCAGGAGTTCTTCGCCTTCCTCCGTGCTGATATGCCGGTTTTCATGGAGCGCTGGCATCAGCATCGCGACCGGCTCCGCGCGGACGGCGGCTGAGCGAACCATGGTCGTGCCGGTCCCGCTGATCCCGCCGGTCCCGCCGATCCGGCCGGTCCCGCCGATCCCGCCGGTCCCGCCGATCCCGCTGATCCCCGCCGTTCCCCGGATCTCGCGATCCCCGCGGTGATCATGCACGGTTGCCCGCATCAAGCTGCTACGGGCGGGCAAGCGTGCATGATCACGGGAGAAGAGGGAGCAACCCTGCATGATCGCGGCCGGAGGCGGCCGTCACTCCGTGCCGATCAGTCCCGTTCCAGGCGGGCGCGGATCGATTTGTGGCCGATGTGCCAGCCCTTGGACTCCTCGCAGTAGAAGGTGTCCATCGCCCCGCGCTCCAGGCCTTCCTTCACCTCGACGCCACGGGCGGCCGCGACCGCCGTCCCCAACCCCTTGTGTACCGACTTCTGGTGCACCGGGCAGCGATCGGGTGCCTCATGGACGACCCGCCACTTCCTGACCCTGCCCATGCCCGCTGCCGTCCTGCCCGAACGTCGAAACCTCGCCCCGGTCCGTGGAGCACAGCGTCAACGGTACGGGTTGCTGCGCTCGGCCGAATTACGGCTAAACTCGGCCCGCCGCTTCGGGTGATATTTCCCTTTTCGGCGCCCAAGGCATTGCTATTTCACCCAGCTGAGGTTGACCCTAAGATCGCAGCGTCACATCTCGGTAACGCTCTGTCCACAGGGTTGCGTGGGTGGCCGCCGGGCGATTTATTGGCTCTAGGTACGGTCCCGCGGCTCAGGAGAGGATGTCACTTGAGCAGTGCGAGGCCCTGGCCGCGTTTGAGTTGCGCGCTGATCGTTGCAGCGTTGGTACTTCTCGCCGGTTGCACCGGTTCGGGAGGCGACAAGGGCAAAGACAGCGGCGCGGCGCCGACTCGAGCGAACGCGCCGGTCACCGTGGCCTATGCGCATGCGATCCAATTCAATTCGTACAACAACAACACCGCCGACCAGGCGTCAGTGGCCAACTCTGTGGTGCTGAACCAGGTGCTGCGGGGCTTCTGGTACTCCGGTCCTGACGGCGAACTGGTTCCGGATACTGAATTCGGCACCTTCAAGCAGGTGACCGGCAACCCGCTCACCGTCCGTTACACCTTTGACGCCAAGGCGAAGTGGTCCGACGGCAATCCGATCGACTGTGATGACGCCGTCCTGGCTTGGGCAGCAAACAGCGGGCGGTGGCCGACCGGAGACCGCGACCCGGACACCGCCGCCAAGCTCACTGCGTTCTCCTCGTCCAGGCCCGGTGCCTGGTCGAATGTCGAGTCGCCGCAGTGTGCCGATGGTGACCGCTCGTTCACCGTTACCTACGACACTGTGTACGCCGACTGGGCGTCGTTGTTCGGTGCCGGCTCGATCCTGCCCGCGCACATCGTCGAGAAGGAGTCGCGGGTCGCGGACATCATCGCCGCCGTCAAGGCGGACAGCACCAAGACGATGATCAAGGTCGGTGACGTCTACAACAGTCTCTGGATCTTCAAGCCCGGGCAGTACAAGACCGGGGTCAGCCCGTCGGCCGGGCCCTACCAGGTGTCCGGCTGGGACGCCGGTCAGTCGATCACGCTGAAGGCGAATCCGAAGTGGTGGGGGAGTGCGCCGAAGGCGGCCACCGTGGTGATCCGCTTCCTTCCGCCGGACCAGCAGGTCGAAGCCCTTCGGAAGGGGGTCGTGCAGGTGATCGACCCGCAGCCGACCACCGAGCTGTTGGCGCAGCTCAAGGAGGCGAGCTCGCTGGTCAAGCCGACCATGTACGACTCGTTCACCTGGGAGCATCTGGACTTCAACTTCGACGGTCTGTTCAAGTCCAGCCAGCTGCGTAAGGCTTTCGCCAAGTGCGTGCCTCGCCAGCAAATCGTGGACAACCTGGTCAAGCCGCAGAACCCGCAGGCACAGGTGCTCCAGTCCCGGTTCAAGTTGCCGTTCCAGCCCGGCTATGACGAGTTCACCAACCTCGGGGGCCAGAACTACACCAAGGTCGACCTCGCTGGTGCGAAGAAGATCCTGCAGGCCGAAGGCAAGCTCGGGGTGAAGGTCAAGCTCGCCTACGCGACGCCGAACCCTCGGCGGAAGGCTGAGGTGGACCTGATCCGGGATTTCTGTGGGCAGGCCGGCTTCAAGGTCATCGATGGCGGCAGCAGCACCTTCTTCGGTGGCCCGCTGGTGCGTGGTGAGTTCGACGTCGCGCTGTTCGCCTGGACCGGGTCACCGTTGCTCACCCAGAGCTACGCTACGTACCTCACCAGGGGCGCGCAGAACAACGGCAACTACAGCAACCCTCAGGTCGATCAGCTGCTCAAACAGCTGTACTCGGAGCTGAACCCGGCCAACCAGCAGCGACTGCTCACCGAGCTGGACAGCACGCTCTGGTCTGACTTGGCCACGATGCCGCTGTTCGCCTTCCCCGCCATGGTCGCGACTGTCCCGAACATCGTGGGCGTCAGATACAACCCGAGCGCGTCCGGGATCACCTACAACGTCAACGAGTGGGTGCTGAACCAGTAGTCACCGTGATCGAAAACCGCTCCACCTCGGTCGCTTTCCCGGTGAGTGCCCGAGCGTGACTCTGGTACCGCTCACTCCGGGGTCACGTGACTCAAGACGTGCAGATGCACAACTCGTTGCCCTCGGCATCGGCGAGCACCCACCAGCTCGGCGCGTGCTCGTCGGTGACCAGCCGGCCACCGGCTGCCAGCGTGTCGGCCACCCGGCGCTCAGCCACCGCGGTCGGCACATAGACGTCGAGGTGCAGGCGGCCACGGCCGGGGCGGGGTGGATCCATCCGTTGGAACCAGACCGCTGCGCCGGCGCCGTCCGGGTGATGTAGCTCGTAGTCACCTTCCTCGGTGAGCTGCTCGACGTAGCCGAGTCCGACTCGCCAGAACGGTCGGATCGCCTCCGGATCGGCGGCATCCACGGTGATCTCGACCCGGTCCGGCGGTGGCAGTCGGCGCACTGAGAGCTCGGCGCCGTGGTCCAGGATCTGCCGGGCCAGGTCGATGTCCAATTGGCTGACACCACCGACGGAATGCGTGGAGAGCCCGAAGGTGACAGTGCGCCAGCGGATGTCGATGTCCGGATGGTGATCAAGCCGCTCGGCGGTGGCACCGACCCGATCGACGAGTTCGATCGCCGCCGCAAAAGAAGGTGCCTGCAGCCGCAGCTGCAACCGGCCGGCCGGGCCCCGATGCAGATCCGGTAGGTCGGCCAGGGCGGCGGCCAGATCCACGGGTGCGAGTCGCTGAGTCATGCCTAACCGTCTCTCCTGCTGGCGATTGCTGGCAACTGGCGATTGCTGGCAACGGAGCGGGCGGCAGCTCGCCCGAAATACCGTCGGCGCTCGCTCGAAATGCGGGACCTCGGTCGACGTGGTCCGGCCGTCTGGCAGCAATGTTCCCGTCGTACGCCCGTTAGCTACCGAGAACAAGATCAACATCGGTAAATTTGGTGGTTACCGGGCACCTGACGGGAACATTGCCGCAGCCGCAGCAGCCGCAGCCGCAGCAGTGGCGGCAGCGTGGTGGCGGTAGGGCGAAAGCGGGGCGCCTCGGACTGCCGCCGAGGTGCCTGTGGGACGCTCATGGTCATGATCGATCCGTTGCCTCAGCTGGTCGTCGGCGGGGCTGTCGTCGACGATCTGTTCCGGCCGCGAACGCTGCTGGCCGCCCGCCGAACCGAACCGCCACGGTTGGCCGGCGGCTGGGAGCTGCCCGGCGGCAAGGTGGAGCCGGGCGAGGATCCGCTGACCGCCCTGCATCGGGAGCTGGCCGAGGAACTCGGTGTCAAGGTGCAGGTGGGTGCCGAGGTGACGGCCCCGGGCGGCGGGGGCTGGCCGCTGCCGCCGTCCTACATCATGCGGGTGTGGTTGGTGCGCGTCGTCGCGGGAATCCCGGCGCCGATCGAGGATCATGACGCGATTCGGGTCCTGGAAGCCGGGCAGTGGTTGGACGTCGCGTGGTTGCAGGCCGACGTACCGATCATCAATGCGCTGATCAAACGGGCTGCCGCCGCCGCTGGGTGATTGCCAGTCGGGCCCGCTCAGGTGCCGCGAAAGGGCACATTAGCGGGCATAGTTGGCGATCTTGGTGGAGGAGTGCGGGCCGGTCGGGGCGGCCCAGCGGGCTGATCGAGCTGGCGGAGAGGGCCGATCGGGGCGGCTCAATGCGCCGATCGGGGCTGCTGCGATGCGCTGATTGAGCGTGCTGCCTGCAGTGATGCCGGACACACCGGTAGTAGCGCGTAGCATTGGGTGTCCTCGCCCCCCACCGGATCGGCCATTTCGCATGCCTACGCGTACCCGTGACGACCTGCGCAACGTCGCCATTGTTGCCCACGTCGACCACGGCAAAACCACCCTTGTCGATGCCATGTTGTGGCAGACCGGATCTTTCGGTGACCACCAGCACGTCGACGAGCGAGCGATGGACAGCAATGACCTGGAGCGTGAGAAGGGGATCACCATCCTCGCCAAGAACACCGCAGTGCGGTGGGCAGGCGAGGGTGCGCCGGTTGGCGGGGTCACCTTCAACATCATTGACACCCCTGGTCACGCCGACTTCGGCGGCGAGGTGGAGCGCGGGCTGAGCATGGTCGACGCGATCGCGCTGCTGGTCGACGCCTCCGAAGGACCCTTGCCGCAGACTCGCTTCGTGCTCCGCAAGGCGCTCGAAGCCAAGCTGCCGGTGATCCTCGTCGTCAACAAGGTGGACCGGCCGGACGCCCGGATCGCCGAGGTCGTTGACGAGACCTATGAACTGTTCATGGATCTGGTGGACGGCACCGGGGTGGACCCGGACGACGTCCTCAGCTTCCCGATCGTCTACGCCTCGGCGCGAGCCGGGCGGGCGTCGTTGAACCGCCCGGAGGACGGCGGCCTGCCGGACAGTGAGAACCTGGAACCGCTGTTCCAGACCATCCTGAACACCGTGCCGGCGCCGTCCTACGACGACAAGATGCCGCTGCAGGCGCACGTCACTAACCTGGACGCCTCGCCGTTCCTCGGTCGGCTGGCGCTCTGCCGGGTGCACAACGGCACGATCAAGAAGGGCCAGCAGGTTGCCTGGTGCCGCAGCGACGGCACGATCACCAAGGCCAAGGTCACCGAGCTGCTGATCACCAAGGCGCTCACCCGGACCCCGGCCGAGTCGGCGGGCCCCGGCGACATCATCGCCATCGCGGGCTTCCCGGACATCACCATCGGCGAGACCCTGGCCGACCCGGACGACCCGCATCCGCTGCCGCTGATCACGGTGGACGAGCCGGCGATCTCGATGACGATCGGCGCCAACACCTCACCGCTGGCCGGCCGCGGCCCGACCAAGGCCACCAAGGTCACCGCCCGGCTGATCAAGGACCGGCTGGAGCGCGAGCTGGTCGGTAACGTCTCGGTCCGGGTGCTGCCGACCGAGCGTCCGGACACCTGGGAGGTGCAGGGCCGCGGTGAGCTGGCGCTGGCCATTCTGGTCGAGCAGATGCGCCGGGAGGGCTTCGAGCTGACCGTCGGCAAGCCGCAGGTGGTCACCCGCGAGGTGAACGGCAAGATGCATGAGCCGTTCGAGCGCCTGACCATCGACGCGCCGGAGGAGTACCTCGGGGTCGTCACGCAGCTCCTGGCGGTCCGCAAGGGCCGGATGGAGCAGATGACCAACCACGGCAGCGGCTGGGTCCGGATGGAGTTCGTGGTGCCCTCTCGTGGGCTGATCGGGTTCCGGACCGAGTTCCTCACCGACACCCGCGGCACCGGCATCGCGCACGCCACCTTCGAGGGCTACGAGCCCTGGGCCGGCGAGATCAAGACCCGGCCGTCCGGCTCGCTGGTTGCCGACCGCGCGGGCCCGGTGACCGGCTTCGCGATCACCAACCTGCAGGAGCGGGGCACGCTCTTCGTCGAGCCGACCGACATCGTCTACGAGGGCATGATCGTTGGTGAGAACTCGCGGATGGACGACATGGACGTGAACATCACCAAGGAGAAGAAGCTCACCAACATGCGCCAGTCCAGCTCGGACGTCTACGAGCGGCTGGTGCCGGCCCGGAAGTTCTCCCTGGAGCAGTGCCTGGAGTTCTGCCGGGACGACGAGTGCGTCGAGGTGACCCCGGACGCCGTCCGGATCCGCAAGGTGGTGCTCGATCAGACCGAGCGCGGCCGCTCCACGGCGCGGGCCAAACGGGTCTGATGTGACGCAGGCAACCTGACCAGCGTCAAGTGGATTTCCGATCACGCTCGGCATCATCCGTTCGTCATCGTACGACCGGATATGGACCGAGCGTGACGGAAACTACCCAAAAAGGACGCGAAACTGGAGATCGTCCTGCCGTTAGGCGAATTGAACGTGGTTTAGCCGTGCAAAATCATGCTTGAGGATGCATCCTTGACCGGATCGTAATGAGCGATCCCCGCCCTTCCCGCCTTGAATCCGGTACTAAGAGTGCGGACACCGCGAACGTTTCGGCGGTCGCATCCCGATGCCCGGTGTCTGATCTGCTGCCGTGATGTCGGATACATAAGGAGAACTTCTGGTGAAGCAGCGCAAGCTGATCGTTGCGAGCGCCCTGTTCGCGGCCGGGGCCCTGGTCCTGTCCGCGTGTGGCGGGGGTAGTGACGACGCGAGTGGCGGGGACACGGACAGCAGCAGCACTGCTGCGGTCACGATTTACAACACAAAGCCGGAGAACCCGCTCATCCCGGCAAACACAAACGAGGTCGGCGGTGGCAACATCCTCGACAACGTCTTCCGTGGTCTGGTGACGTACAACCCCGACACCGCGGCGCCGGAGCTGTCGATGGCCGAGTCCATCGAGTCGCCGGACAAGAAGGTCTGGACCGTCAAGCTCAAGGCCGGTCAGACCTTCCAGGACGGCACCCCGGTTGACGCCGAGAGCTTCGTCAACTCGTGGAACTGGGGGGCCTATGGCCCCAACGGCGCGCTGAACAACTACTTCTTCGCCCCGATCGAGGGTTACGCCGACCTGAACCCGGCCGACCCGGACGGCGAGGGCAAGAAGAAGGCGCCGACGCCGTCCACCAAGGAGCTCAAGGGCCTCAAGGTGGACAGCCCGACGCAGTTCACCGTCACGCTGAGCACCCCGCAGTCGTTCTTCCCGGTCGAGGTCGGTTACACCGTCTTCTACCCGCTGCCGAAGGCGTTCTTCGACGACCCCGAGGCGTTCGGCAAGAAGCCGATCGGTAACGGCCCGTTCCAGATCACCTCGGGTGACGGCGACGCCGGGTTCACGCTGGAGAAGTGGTCCGGCTACAAGGGCACGGACGTCCCGAAGATCTCCAAGGCGATCTTCAAGACGTACACCTCCGACGCTGCCGGGTACGCCGACCTGCTGGCCGGCAACCTGGACTTCATGGAGCAGGTGCCCGCCTCCGCCCTGGTCGGCAACCAGTTCGAGAAGGACCTGCCGGGTCGTTCGGTGAACAAGCCGGTCGGGATCATCCAGACCGCGACGCTGCCGACCTACGCCAAGGGTTACGACGACCCGAACCTGGGCAAGGCGCTGTCGCTGGCCATTGACCGGCCGACCATCACCAAGGCCGTGTTCAACGGCGGGCGTACCCCGGCCACCGGCTGGGTCTCGCCGATCGTTGCCGGTTACAAGGCCGGTGCCTGTGGCGAGTTCTGCACCTACGACGCCGCCAAGGCCAAGGAGTACCTGGCCAAGTCCACGTTCAAGGGTCCGTTCTCGTTCAGCTACAACTCTGACGGCCCGGGTAACAAGGAAGCCGCCGAGGCGATCTGCAACAGCATCAAGAACGCCCTCGGGGTGGACTGCCAGCCGAACCCGTACGTGGACTTCTCCACGCTGCGTCAGGACGTCAACGGGCAGAAGATGAAGAGCCTGTTCCGTACCGGTTGGCAGATGGACTACCCGCACATCGAGAACTTCCTGGAGCCGCTGTACGTCACGGGCGCCGGCTCGAACGACGGCAAGTACTCCAACAAGGAGTTCGACACGCTGATCAAGAAGGCGAACAGCGAGGACGGTGACGCCGCCAACGCCACCTACCAGCAGGCTGAAGCCATCCTGTCGCAGAACATGTCGATCATCCCGCTGTGGTACCAGGCGCAGCAGTCCGGTTGGTCCGAGCGTATGCAGAACGTCAAGGTGACGCCGCGCAGCACCCTCGACCTCATCGGTCTTAGCGTCAAGTAGTCGTACCGATGTCAGACGAGCGGCCGGTAACCGAATGG
>DATINJ010000384.1:0-9513 GCA_035474375.1 Kineosporiaceae bacterium
CCAGGTCTCGTCGATGTTCAAGGTCGGCGACTACCTGTACGTGGCCTCCTCGGTCGACGGCAACCTGCGTCGGTACCAGTGGAATTCGGCAACTGGTTCGCCGGTCGCCGGCACCGGCCTCGTGGTCAGCGGCCCGGCCCCGGCCCTGGGCGGGCAGAACTGGCGGGCCCGCGGTGCCTTCGTTCTCGCGCCGGCCAACGGCGGCAACCTGGCTCCCGCAGCGGCCTTCACTTCGGACTGCTCCGGTCTGCAGTGCGCGGTGGACAGTTCGTCGTCCACCGACTCCGACGGCACCATCGCCAGCCGTTCCTGGGACTTCGGTGACGGCGGGACGGCGACCACCGCCACTGCCAACCACCTGTATGCCGACTCGGGCACCTACCAGGTCTCGCTGACCGTTACGGACAACGATGGGGCAACGAACACGGTGACGCAGCCGGTCACGGTCACCGCGCCGGTGAGTCCCGTCCTCTTCCGGGCGGCGGCCGGCGCGGACGCGAACTCCAACCAGGTGGCAGTCACGATCCCGGCCTCGGTCCAGGCCGGAGACGCCTTGGTGATGATCGCGACGGTGAACGCGACCACGTCGACCGTAGGCACCCCGACCGGGGTGACCGGCTGGACTCAGGTCAACTCGCTGTCCGGCAACACCATCCAGTCGGTGCTCTGGCGCAAGACCGCGACCGCGACCGACGCCGGCGCGATCGTCCGGGTCCCGCTGTCGGTCGCGGCCAAGATCAATGCGCAGGTGCTCGCCTACTCCGGGTCCACCGCGGAGAACCCGGTATCGGCCGCGGCCGGCTCCCTGGAAACCGTGGCTCAGGCCAGCCACACCACGCCCACGGTGGCGGTCGCGTCGGACGGCAGCGCTCTGTTGTCGTACTGGGCAGACAAGACCACGGACACGACGGCGTGGACGCTGCCGGGCAGCCTGACCGCTCGGAACACCACGCTCGGCGCTGGAGCCGGGCACATCACCTCGGTCAGTGCCGATGCCGGGACGGGCGCGGGCGTAGGCACTGCCGGCGGCCTCACCGCGACCGCGGACTCGGTCAACAGTAAGGCGGTGATGTGGAGCGTGGTGATCGCTCCCTGATCCGGCACTGGTTCCCGGTGCCGTCCGGTCAACCGGAGCTGAACCGAGAGGGCTGAGGTCACGCGGGCCGGACGGTTGGCCTGCTCCGTAGCCATGGGTGAGAGTCGCTGCATCGCAGCGGCTCTCACCCATTGGTTTGGGTGCAGTCCGCCGACGGTGAGGTGCTCCAGGTGGGCGGGAGGTTTGACTATCTTCACGGTTAGCGCCGTTTGGGCCTCGTAACGCGGTCGCCCGGAATAGGCTGAATAGTCGTGCCCTTCCCAACGGAGCGAGGAGCGCCCATGTTCACATCCGCCCGTACGGTGACAGCTGCTGCTGGTCTGACGCTGATCTGTGTGGCGATGCTCCCTGGCGGGGCCGCCGCGCAGACCGGTTCTGCGGCAAGGACTTCGTCGGTACCGCAACAGATGCCTTCGGACGCCGCGACAGATGTCTTTGCGCCGGCGCTGTCTTACAGCGGCCGCTACATCGCTCACATCGCGATCCGTCGCGACGTGACCAACCCCCGCCAGCAAGTCCGCCGGACCGACCTGAGCACCGGCGGATCCGAACTGCTGAACGTAGCCCTGAATGGCGGTGTGGCCCCGGGCAACTACAGCAGGCCACCGGTCATCTCGGGCGACGGTTCGCGCATCGCGTTCACCACGAATGGCGCCCAGTTGGTCGCCGGCGACAACAACGGCCGGTACGACGCCTTCGTCCGGGACGCCTCGACAAACACCACGCTGCTGACCAGCCGGGCGTACAACGGCGGAGTCTCCAACGCAGATTCCGGCATGACCTCGCTGTCCAAGAATGGCCGGTATGCGGTGTTCACCAGTTCGGGGACCGACCTCGTGCCCGGCTCGACCACGACGAACTCCGACGTCTACCGCCGGGACCTGAACAGCAACACCACCGTTCAGGTAACCGTTCGACCGAACGGGACACCATCGATCGGGCCCGGCTCCACCTCTGTCGACGTGTCAGCGGACGGACACCTGGTTGCCTTCAACAGTTACAACACCGACCTGGCTCCCACTGACGGTGCCGATCAGGAGGCAGACCTGTTCATCCGCAACCTGACCACCAAACAGACGGTGTGGCTGAGCAGCGGCCTGCCGGTCGGCGCGAATCCGTCTGGCGTCGTCATCTCCCCGAACGGCCAATGGGTCTCGTCGCGGTGGGACGGCGACGGCAGCCTGCACCTGACCAAGGTGGACACCCGGGTGACGTCAACCGTGGCGAGCGAGGGATACGCGTTGACCGGCGCGTTCTCTACCGATTTAGGCCGCTTCGTCTTCATCTCCGGCGGAAAGCCCTACGTTCGCAACCTCTCCACCGGTGTCAACACCGCGATTCCGGTGCCGAGCGGTGGGTTTGCGACCGATGCGACCATCTCCGGCAACGGGCAGTTCGTCGCCTACGACTGGTTCCCGGACGACGGCAGCGCGAGCCGCATCTTCCGGGTCCAACTCTGATCGAACGCTCAACCCGAGATAACGAAGTCCCGTGATCGCCGGATCACGGGACTTCGTTATCTCCGCTCACGAACCCTCTACCAGGCTCGTTGAGAACTCGCATCCCACACCAGGCGGTCTGGGCTGCTGTCGGTCAGGTCGCCGGGCAGGCCTCGGCCGAGGTCGGCAACTTCGAGTCCACGCTTGCCAGCCGGCGGTCAGCCCGGGCCAAAGCCGTCCGCCCACGGGCGTTCTGGTGCGCATCGTAGGCGTGCAGCGCAATGTTCCAGTCGTCGTAGACCGCCTGCACGGTGACGAGCACCGGCCGGAAGCTCGGCTGAGTTTCCGTGGCCGCCTGCGCCTGCGCGAGCCGGTCGCCGAGAGCAGGGATGGCGTCCCGGAGCGCCTCATAGCGCTGACGCCCCCGAGCCGTTCCGAGCAGGGCCTCGATCGTTGACTCGCGGATCCGGCAGAGGGTCGGCGCCGATTTCCCCGGCCCACCCTGCGCCGTCCCGGGGCTGGCTGAACCGGTTGAACTGGCTGAACCGGTTGAGCCGGGGGAACTCGACGGGCCGGACGCCGGCGTCGCAGAGCTGCCCGGTTGGGCCGACCTGGTGGCCGCTGTCGGAGCGGCCTGCGGCCCGGGATCGGGCCAGACCACGAATCCGGTGATGGCGGCAGCACCGACCGCCGCGGCCGTCATACCGATGACGAGCTTGGAAGGCATCGAGAATCCCCTGAGAGTGTGTGTTCCACGGCTGTCTGAAGTCTGGCGGATCGCCCGTCAGCTCACGGTGCCGGTCTGAGGATCACTGTCCACATCGCCGCTCGCCCGCTGGCGCTGTCGGCTGTCGCGGTGAGCGGTGCTGCGGCGCCGGCAGTGGCGCCCGAGCCGCCGTCGGTGAGTAGGGCGCTGATCCGTCCCGAGCCGGTGCCGATACTCGTGGTCCGTACCGTTTCGCCCGCCGGGGCGCTCCAGGAGCTGGTGGCGGCCGACCTGTCGGCCCAGTAGGAGACCACGATCGAGCCCTCGACGGCGACGGTGCCGCCGGGGGTGGTGTGCGCCGTCCGGGAGACGGTCTCGGCCAGACTCGCCGAGGACGCCACCGGGTCAGCGCCCGTCCCGTGATAAGCGACCACGCTGGCCGAGAACTTCGCCATGGCCGACATCGCCACCGTCACGGTCGATCCGCCGGTGCCCGAGGCAGCCACCCGGGAGTAGAGCTGGCTGCTGCCGTTCCCGCCGCCCAGATCCCGGCTGAGGACCGGGGTCCAGCCGGCCGGTGTGACCGGCGTCGACGTCGAGGTGCTGTTGGTGACGAAGAGCAGCAGCGCATCACCCGCGACCGCCCCGGCCGGAACCGTGACGGTCGCCGAGATGGCGTTGACATTGGCCGACGCCGAACCGACGTACGTGATCGGCACTGCCGGCGGTACCGGGGCGGTGACCGTCGTCGACACTGTGTCGGCGTCGGTGGCTCCGTTCCCGTCGGTCACGGTCAACGTGACCGAATAGGTGCCGGCGGCGCTGTAGGTGTGGCTGGGCTGCGCCACGGTGGCGACGCCTCCATCACCGAAGTCCCAGGCGTAGCCGGCAACAGCACCCTCCGGATCGGTCGAGCCGGTCCCGTCGGCGGCACACACCAGGTTGGTACACGTGATTGCGGCCACCGCCGTCGGCGCCTGGTTCGGTCCGGTCGGGGCGGGCAGGTTGCTGCCGGTGTAGAGCCACATTGCCCGGTTGCGCCAGTTGACCCCGTCCAGGTTCGGCCCGCTCACCTCCGTCGCGGTGCCGGCCACCGGTGCGGCGCCGTCCCAGGTGATGCTGTTCAGGGTGTTCGCTCCGGTCAGACCGAAGTACAGCTTGGCGTCGGTGACGAACATCCCGTCCACGGCTGAGAAGTCGATCCCGCTGACACTTCCGGTTGCGGTGTAGCGCTGCGCTCCGACCACTCGCGAGGACGGCGTGAAGTACCGGTAGTACAGGGAGGAGTTGCCGGCCAGCGTGTAGTAGAGCCGACTGTTGGTGAAGAACATCCCGGTGATATTCGGGACGTCGCTGTGCCAGCTGGCCAGGTTGACGATCTGGTCGGCGGTGTCGACTGCCACGGCCGGCCCGAAAGTGGTGCCGTTGAACGTTCGGGCGGTGAAACTGCCGTCGGCCGCGCCGTAGTAGACGCTGTTGCCGATCATCGTGGCGCCACGGGCGGTGCTCCACGCCGTTCCACCACCGGGCATGGTTCCGACCGTGCTGCCGCCGGTGGTTGTCAGATACGTGTCCTGCAGGTCGTTCTGATCCGGATCCGGACCGGTGACGTCGGTTCGGCGGATCTCGATGCCGTTGATCAGTGGGTTCTCAACGATGTGGCTGAAGTCGATGTCGACCGTCCCGTCGCTGGTGATCGGGAAGGCCTTCATCGTCCCGACGTTGTCGCCCACGTCGGCGACGATGTCGTAATTGCTGAGTACCGAGCTGCCGTCGATCGCCACCGAGAACTTCCGGCTGCCGGCCGAACTGGTGCACGAGCAGCGGTTGGCGAAGTAGAGCCGGACTTGCAGTGGTGTTCCGCTGGCGACCGGGAAGGTCCAGTGCATCTCCGGGTCACCGTTCGGGTCCCAGCGCTCGGAGTCGAACACCGCAGTCGGCGTGCCGGTCGGCACAGTGGAGTCGAGCGAGCCGACCGGACCCCAACCGGCACCGTTACTGCCGCTGTTGCGCAGGGCACTGTCGCTGGTGTCGCCGGACCAGTCCGGACCGCTGTCGGTGGACAGCAAGGTGGAGCCACCGGCGTTCACCCGGTACAGAACCGGGCCACTGGTCGCGGCCGCACCAGCCAGGAAGACATGGTTCGGCAGTGAGCCGGTGGATTTGGACGGAAGGGTGGTGCCCCCGCTGAGCGGGAAGAACGAGATCTTGCGGCGGGTCTCGCCGCCGATCACGTCGGTGTCGCTGCCCACCCAGAGGCCGGTGGAGGTGGCCAGCATGTCGAACACTCCGACGCCGCGCTCACGGCCCGGGTTCCAGGCGAAGGGCAGGCCGTTGCCCGGGTCCAGGGCCGCGATTCCCTCCCGAGCGACGGCGCCAGGCCCGGCGGCGTCACCGGCGAAGGAGTTGTTCTGCCAGCGGAAGTGACCGCCGACGTAGACGGCAGTGCCGGTGATCGCGACGCCGTAAGTGGTGTCCCCGCCGGTGTAGTCGGTCCAGGTCGGGGTGATTCCGGTGCCGGTGGCGCCGAGCTCCCAGCGGGTTGTGGAGTCACATGGGCCGCTGGCGCCGCCGTAGGCGCCGGTGGTGCTGACCACGAGGTAGCTGCCATCGGGGGAGATGTCCAGGTCGCGCATGTAGGTGTCGAACGCGTCCACGCAGGCGGGCCCGAAGAATCCGGTGGCCCAGTCGGCGACCGCGACGGTTGTCGGCCCAGTGAGGTCGAGCATCGCCAGGAAGCCGCGGGCGGTGGTGCCGATCGTGTCGAAGTTTCCGATCGCGACCAAGCGACTGCCGTCCGGAGTGATGTCGAACTTCTTCACCTGAGTCACGCCGCCGTTACGGGGGGCCCCGAAACTCAGGTTCATGTATGCCAGTCGGGCGCCGGTGCTCGGGTTCAGCGTGGCCAGGGCGGTCTGCGCCACCCCGCCGACCCGGGTGAAGCTGCCGCCGATCCACAGTCGGTTGTTGGACAGCTTCAGATCGGTAATCCGGGCATCAAGACTGGGTGCGGTGAAACCGGAGGCGAGGGCGCCGTTGGAGACATTCAGCTTGGCCACCGTCCGCGAGGTGGAACCATTCACTGTGTTGAATGATCCACCAATGAAGAGGGACTGCTGATCGGCGGAAGCCACCATGGAGGTGATCTCGCCGTCCGTGCTAGGAATGAATGTCGTACTGAGTGCCCCGGTCGTCGAGTTGAACGCGACGATGTTGTTCCGGGTCACCGTGCCGCCGCCGGTCGGGGCCACCGAGCTGAAAGATCCGCCCAGGTAGATCGTGGCGCCGATCTGGATGACCGCCTCAACCTTCCCGTTCATGACATTGGGCGTGAAATTTGCTGGGTTGTCCGAAATAATCTGGCTCTGGGCTGTCTGCACCGCATTTGCGGTTTCAGTTCCAGCCGTGGCCAGGCCGATCATTGAAAGCGCTGTCGCGGCAATTACCGCAATCGCATGTCTTGGGTGCATATCTTCTCCAGGGCGGCTTGAATCCACAAAAGCCAGGGCGCGATCTCCCTGGAAGCTAGCCGCTGCGTAATGAAGATGAGGTTCGTTCAAGAAAAAATCAGCCGTATGGTCACGTCAAGTGCGCATAGCGTTATCCGGATGCCTGCGCAGATACTTTGAGTGACGACGGAGATGTTCGCCGGAGTGGTCCGAAGTCAGTCGGCAGCGCGCTCGGCCGGGACCGGCTCGGGATGGATCTCCCGCCGAGCCAGACTGGGAAAGCCGTTTCGCCGGCGGATCCACATCCACACCGGCGGCGCGGTCAGCAGGAGCCCGAGCAGGACCAGCGCGGTCACCTTGGTGTCCACATTCAGCAGCTTGAGCGCGGAGGCGAGCAGTACGAAGGCGAGCCCACGGCGGACCAGGCCGCCAGGAGCTCGCGAGGACAGTTGGGCCCCGATCCAGACTCCGGGCAGGCTGCCCACGAGCAGGGCGAGGGTCACGGTCAATTGGAAGTCGCCGAAGAGAAGGTGACCCAGCGCCGCCGACATCACCAGCGGCACCGCCTGCAGAAGGTCGGTGCCGACCAGTTCGCTGGCCTTGAGCCCCGGATAGAGGGCCATCAACGTGATGATGATCAGTGAGCCGGAGCCGACCGAGGTGATCCCGACCACCAGGCCACCGATCACGCCGGTGAGGATCGTCGGGATCGGGCGGACCACGACCTCGGGCCGACCCTGGGGCAACCGGGCCAGCCGGCCGTCGCGCTTACCGGCGCGCTCGATCAGCCGGGCATAGGCCCGGTAGACCAGTCCGGCAGCGGCCAGTAGCAGCGCGACGCCGAGGGCCATCCGGATACCGTCCTGGACCGCCTGCCCGTCACCCAGAGCCCGGGCCACCAGGACACCGGCGAAAGCCGACGGTATGGATCCCACGCACAACCACTTGACCAGAGTCAGGTTCACCGTGCCGCGGCGCAGATGGACAAAGGATCCCACCGGCTTCATCACGGCGCTCGCGACGAGGTCGCTGGAGACCGCGGCCAGCGGTTGAACCCCGAAGAACAGGACCAGGACCGGCGTCATCAGCGCGCCGCCACCCATCCCGGTGAGGCCGACCACGATGCCGATGCCGAAGGCGGCCAAGGCAAGCCACGGGTCGATTTCCATCTTGGCACTGTAGATGGCTGCGGTCGGTTCGGGAGCTGTTTACCTCAGTCCCAGGCTTAACAAGGTGCCGCTCGCGATCCACGGACCGGCGCTGGTGATCCTCAGTTCGTTGATTCCGCGCCCGCGAAGCCGGTCCACACCGCTGCGGTGGTCGTGTCGACGGGCCACGAGGTTGGTGGCAGCAGTGCCGTGCACGGAGGTGAATCACTGCATTGGGGACTTAATCAGTCTTATTGGTTCGGTTCCTGCGCGCTATCCCCGATCTCAGTTCCCGGACGCGATCCCGAACCGCTCACCGGCAACGACGCGAGGGCATTGATCATGTTTGCGGCATTCCTCACGACACGCGTGCGCACCAGGGATGCCGTCATCCGAGTCCGAGTCCTTCCTTATGCCGTTCGCGCCCGCCGTCAGGGCCCGAGGAGTATGTTGAGGAGACGCGCCCAATCACGATTTGGCGCCTTACTCGTAGCCATGGAGGCGTCGTGCACCACAAGGGAAGTATTGCACTGGCAGTGGTCACCGGTTTTATCGTTGCGGCAGGCATTGCCGGGTCTGCGGATGCTGCCTCCACGATCACGCTCGTCGATTGGGAAATGAACGAACCGGCCGGAGCGACGGTGATGGTTGACAGCGGCCCGAACCACATTGATGGCGCCATCGGAAGTGCCGTCACGACCGGAACGGTCGTCAGCGGTGCCACTGGCTACAAATGGTCGTCAACGCAACCGAATCAGCCCCCGACCAAGCCCGAGCGATTGATTCAAATCCAGGACAGTCGACTCAATGCCGGTTCCCGTGATATCGCCGTCACCATTCGCTATCGCAGTACCCACAGCTATGGAAACATCATTCAAAAAGGCCAGAATGGAACTCCTGGTGGCTACTTCAAATTCGAGCAGCCGCTGGGCATAATGGCCTGTCTGTTCAAGGGAAGTACTGGCTCGGTCGCGGTCAGGTCGCCGATCGCGACCAATGACGGTGCTTGGCACACCTTCCGTTGTGAGAAGACGGCAACCAGCGTGACGATGACCATCGACGGCACCCGCACCGTAAAGACAAACGGGCGGCCTGGGAGCATCTCCAACACCATCCCGATGACGATCGGCGGGAAGCTGAACTGCAACCAGGACACGATCACTTGTGATTATTTCGCCGGTGGCCTCGACTACGTGAAGATAGAAACCAGCTGACCGAGACGGGCTACCACGCTCGCCTGCCTTCGGGAAAGGCACTGCTGGATTTCCGCGGAACCCCAGGTGCGAGGAGAATTCTCCGCCCTGGGGTTCCGCGCCATGCGCCTCGTCGGTTGGATTAACGCCGCACTCGACATTCGCGCCCGGTCCGCCAGCCATGTCGTCCTGACCGGATTGCTGCGATCAAGTCCATCCGCACCTTTTGTAACTGCAGTCCGTTCCGACCGTTTCGCCGGTCTGTGGCGTCTTGCGTCGGTCGTCCGAGGTCGTCCGGCTGCGTCCAGATTCAGTGTCACTCAATAGTTGTGGCTATCTCGGCGAGTGCCGATGCAGGGCCGAGCAAACGTGACCCATGGTCATCAGCCGGTGGGGGACCGGCCCTTTTCGGATCGTACGTCTCCGCCATTGGGCTACTCAGGGTGAGATTTTTTGGAGAATTCACAATTTGGTCACAGAGC
>DATINJ010000385.1:0-15273 GCA_035474375.1 Kineosporiaceae bacterium
CTGATGGGAGCCGGGCGAACGGAGGTCCTGGAGACCATCTTCGGGGTTCACCCGGCGAAGTCGGGCACCGTCGAGGTGCACGGCAAGGCACGCAGGATCGCCGAGCCCCGCGACGCGATCCGGGCGGGTCTGGCACTGCTCACGGAGGACCGCAAGCAGACCGGCATCATGGGCGTGCTGTCCGTCCGGGACAACATGTCCATGGCGGCACTGCCCAAGTACAGCCCGCAAGGCCTGCTCCGGCGGGAGGCTATCGACGACGCTTGCGAGGACCAGCGTCGACGGCTCGCGCTCAAGACACCATCGCTGAACCAGCTCATCCAGAACCTGTCCGGCGGCAACCAGCAGAAGGTGCTGCTGTCCCGCTGGCTGCTCACGCTGCCCGACGTCCTCATGATCGACGAACCCACCCGCGGAATCGACGTCGGGGCAAAGTCCGAGATCCACCGGCTGATGAGCGAACTCGCGAAGCAGGGCAAAGCGATCGTCATGGTCTCCTCCGAGATGCCCGAAATTCTCGGCATGAGCGACCGCGTCCTGGTGATGTGTGAAGGACGCATCACCGGCGAGGTCCTCCGCGCCGAGGCGACACAGGAACGGATCCTGCAGCTCGCCACCGCCACCCGCGAACCCACGACTGCTGCCTGAGGGAGAACTCCGTGAGCACCGACCTAGGCCCGCCTGCCGCCGCGGCAGCCAGCGCCGCACCGAACCCATCGTCGACCGACGGCCAAGACGGCTTCGACTGGCGCCACTTCCTGCGCACCTACGCCCTCATCGGCATCCTGTTCGCCTTCATCATCGTGCTGACAATCCTGACGAAGGGCACGTTCTCCCAGCCGGAGAACCTGATCAACGTCATTCGCCAGGTTGCCGCCATCGGCGTGATCGCCATCGGGATGACCTTTGTCATCATCACCCTGGGCATCGACCTGTCCGTCGGCTCGATCCTGGCCCTGGCCGCGGTGGTTGCCACCAGCCTCGCCCAGAAGCCGAGCGAACGCATGATGTACTCCGGACTAGACCTGCCGATCATCCTCGCCGTCCTCGGTGGCCTGGCTGTCGGCGCTCTGGCCGGGTTTACGAACGGCGTGCTGATCGCCAAGTTCCGGATCGCTCCCTTCATTGCGACCCTCGGCATGATGACGACGGCGCGAGGGCTGGCGCTGATCTACAGCGACGGTCGCCCGGTCTCCGGACTCGAGCAGCCGTACAACGACATCGGCCAGGGCCGCGTCGCCGGTCTGCCTATCCCGATCATCCTGTTCCTCGTCGTGGCCGTCGCGGCGCACCTGATCCTCAACTACACCCGGTTCGGTCGCTACGTGTACGCCATCGGCGGCAACGAGCAGGCGGCCAGGGTGTCGGGCATCCGGATCAACCGGATCACCATCGCGATCTACACGATCAGCGGACTGCTCGCCGGTCTCGCCGGCGTCATCCTCTCGGCCCGAATCGGTTCCGGCAACCCACAACTCGGCACCGGGATCGAGCTCGACGCGATCACAGCGGCGGTCATCGGTGGCACCAGCTTCAAGGGCGGCATCGGGACCGTCTGGGGGACGATGGTCGGTGCCCTCATCATCGGCATCATCAACAACGGCCTCGACCTACTGGACGTCTCGCCGTTCATGCAGATGGTCGTCAAGGGCATCATCATCGTCCTCGCGATCATCCTCGACGAGCGAAAGAACGCCTGACTTGGGACCGGAAGGATACCTATGACCAGCACGACGACGGCAGACCTTTCTCGCCTGACCCTCGGCACCGCGCCCGACTCCTGGGGGGTGTGGTTCGCGTCCGACCCCCACCAGATCGGATGGCAGCAGTACCTGGACGAAATCGCTTCGGCAGGCTACCTGTTCACCGAGTTGGGTCCGCAGGGGTTCATGCCGCAGGACCCCGAGCAGCTCAAGGACGAACTCGCTGCACGTGGTCTCACCGTCTGCGGTGGCACCGTTTTCGCCGGGCTGCACAAGGGCGCCGAGGCGCTGGAGACGGCGAAGCGAGCGTTCGGGCAGGAGGCCCGGCTGCTGGCCGCGGTCGGCGCGAAGTACCTGGTGCACCTGCCGGAGCAGTGGACGGACATGCACACGGGCGCGGCGGTGCAGAACGCGGAGATCGACCTGGAACAGTGGCAGAACCTGGTCTCAGGGACGAACGAATTGGCCCGATACCTGTTCCAGGAGTTCGGGGTTCATCTGGTATTCCACCCGCATGTGGACACCCATGTGGACACCCAGGAACGGATCGAGCGGTTCCTGTCCGACACCGACCCCGAGCTCGTGAACCTGTGCCTGGACACCGGTCACGTGTCGTACTGCGACGGCGACAACGTGCAGATCGTCGAGCGGTTCCCCGAGCGGATCACCTACGTGCACCTGAAGTCGGTGGCGCCTCAGATCCGGGCCGCGGCGCTGGCGCAGAAGCTGCCGTTGTCGGAGGCGGTCAAGCTGGGGGTGATGTGCGAGCCGATGTACGGCGAGCCGCACATGCCGACGTTCCTCGACTCCCTCGCAAAGCTCGACCGCGACATTTACACCGTCGTCGAGCAGGACCTGTACCCGGTCGAGCCGCACATCCCGCTGCCGATCGGTGCCCGCACGGCCGGGTACTACGCAGGCTGCGGGCTGCGCCCCGTCCGCCGCTGGCCCTACTGATGGTCCCGACTACCCGAACCGCTATCTCGCAGCACATTCTCGGAAGGCAAGGAACGTCATGACCATCAGAGTTGGTGTCATCGGCACCGGGACGATCGGGTCCGACCATGTCGCGCGGCTGTCTGGTCAGGTCGCCGGCTCGGAGGTGACCGCAGTATTCGACGTCGCGACCGAGCGGGCGCAGCAGGTGGCCGCATCGGTGGGCGCGACGGCCCACACCACATGGGAGTCGCTCGTCGCTGCGGACGATGTGGACGCCGTGCTCATCGCGTCGCCGGGCGAGCTGCATCCGGACCAGACGATCGCCTGCATCGCGGCCGGCAAGCCGGTGCTCTGCGAGAAGCCGATCGCCACCACTGCGGCCGAGGCGGTGCGGGTCCTCGAGGCGGAGGTCGCAGCAGGAAAGCGGTGCGTCCAGGTCGGATTCATGCGCCGGTACGACCTCGGCTACCTCGACGTGAAGCAGGCGATGACGGATGGCACGATCGGGGAGCCGCTGCTGGCGCACGCGATGCACCGCAACTCGACCGTCCCGGACACGTTCCGTGGCGAGATGTCGATGACCGACTCGGTCGTCCACGAGTTCGACACCTTCCGTTGGCTTTTCGAAACCGAGATCACCGCCGTCACTGTGCTGGCGGTGAAGAAGAGTCCGCTCGGGTCGCCCGAACTGCGTGACCCGCAGATCGTCATCCTGGACCTGGCAGACGGTGCGGTCATCACCGTCGAGTCGTTCGTCAACTGCCAGTACGGCTACGACGTCCGGTGCGAGATCGTCGGCTCGCTCGGCACCGTGAGCCTGGAAAATCCGCGCACCACCGTTGTCATCGGCGGAAACGGCCGCTCCGAAAAGGTTCCGGCGGACTGGCGGCAGCGCTTCGGGCCGGCCTACGTCAACGAACTGCAGGCCTGGGTCGAAGGGCTCGCGAACGGGGCGGTCGGTGGCCCGAGCACGTGGGACGGCTACGCCGCGACCGCGATCGCCGAGGCTGCCGTCCAGTCCTACGCCAAGGGCGAGCGGGTCGACATCGAGCTCATCGACAAGCCCGCCCTGTACGCCTGACGCCGTACGCACGAGAAGCCCATCCGCAGAAAGCCAGGAGTGCCTCAGATGAAGCTTGCCCTCGATCCGTACATGCTGCGCTCGGTGCCGTTGTTGGAGTTGCCGGGGGTGGTGGCTGACCTGGGATACGAGTGGATCGAGCTCAGCCCTCGGGAGGACTTCATGCCGTTCTTCCGGCACCCGCGCTGCGACGACGCGACGGTGCGGGGGTTCAAACGGGCGCTGGACGCGGCGGGGGTGGGGATCGCGTCGAACCTGCCGTTGTACCGGTGGTCGGGGCCGGACGAGGACCAGCGGCAGGGTGCGGTGCGGTACTGGAAGCGGGCGATCCAGATCACCACCGAGCTGGGCTGCAACGTGATGAACTCCGAGTTCAACGGGCGCCCCGAGCAGGCGGAGACGTCGGAGGCGATGTTCTGGAAGAGCATGGAGGAACTGCTGCCGGTCTTCGAACGTGAGGGGGTGCAGCTGCGCCTGGAACCGCACCCGGACGACTTCGTCGAGGACGGCAAGGTCGCCGCCGACATGATCCGGGGGATCAACTCCCCGCTGGTGTCGTACTTGTACTGCGCGCCGCACACGTTCCACATGGGCGGCAGCGGTCCCGGCGGAATCGCCTCGATCATGCGGCATGCCGGAGACAAGCTGACGCATCTGCATGTCGCGGACGCCTACGACCAAACCGCGTCGTCCGGGCTGCGCTACATCACCAACCCACCCGGCAATCCGGTGCGGGTGCACCAGCACCTGGACCTTGGCCAGGGCGAGGTGAATTGGGACGAATTCTTCACCACCCTGGGCGAACTCGACTTCGGTGTCGGTGAGGACAACATCATGACCGTGTGCGTCTTCGCCTGGGAGGAGCGCGCCAAAGACTCCAGCATCTACATGCGAGAGGAGATCACCCGACGCACGGCAGGCTGGTGACTGTGCGTCCCAGCAAGCTCGCGGTCAGAGGTCGAGAACCAGGCGCGAGGAGCACGCGCGCGAGACGCAGATCAGCATGCAGTCGTTTGCCGCGCGCGCCGCTTCGTCGAGAACCGAGTCGCGGTGATCTGGCTCGCCGGCGAGCACCGGCGTCTCGCAAGTGCCGCAGGTACCCTCAGCGCATGAGGACAGCACGCTGATTCCGGCCTCCTCCACGACGTCGA
This sequence comes from Kineosporiaceae bacterium, assembly GCA_035474375.1. Taxonomy (GTDB): domain Bacteria; phylum Actinomycetota; class Actinomycetes; order Actinomycetales; family Kineosporiaceae; genus JANNPJ01. The sequence continues at coordinate 4,875 of DATINJ010000385.1, forward strand.
GGATGGAGCTCTCCGGCGACACCGTGAGGGTGCGACCGCTCCGCGCCAGGACAATCTCGAACGCCTCTGCCCGGGCGGGCTCGGCGAGGGGCTTGGCGGCGAACCGTTCGACGTGCAGGGCATGCCGTGGCCAGGTTGCGCATCGCTGTTCCACCGCATCCAGCAGCGGCTCCGGGCCGCAGCAGTACACCAGGGTGTCCGCCATCGGCGTACCCAGCAGGGTGTCCAGATCCAGCAGCCCGGTCTCGTCCTGAGGCCTGACCGAGACGCGGTCGCCGTGCCGCACCAGTTGGTCGAGGAACGCCATCGAGGCCCGTTGGCGACCGCCGTAGATCAGCCTCCACTCTGCGCCGACCGCCTCGACCTGGGCGATCATCGGCAGGATCGGCGTGATCCCGATGCCGCCCGCGATGAACAGGTAGCGCGGGGCGGTGGCGAGCCGGAACGTATTGCGAGGGCCACGGATCCGGACGATGTCACCCTCTTGCAGGCGATCGTGAACGAATAGTGAGCTACCCCGGCCGGCCGGGTCACGCAGAATGCCGAGCCGGTAGCTGGTACGGTCCGCTGGATCACCGCAGAGCGAGTACTGCCGGGTGGGTGCACCGTCCAGGGCGAGGTCGATGTGTGCTCCCGGTTCCCAGGGCGGCAGCGGTGTGTCCGAGGTGAGTATCAGGCTGACAACGCCGTCCGCAATCACCTGCTTTCCTGATACCCGAACGGTTGCCCCGAATTCGGAGGTCGACGGGGTGACGGTGGTGCTCGGAGGCTGGACCGACTCGCGGCGCGCCGGCTGTCGCGTTGCGAGTACCCGCCCGCTGGGCCGGAACGTCACCGGAAGGTGCTTCCACACATACATGTTCGGCGAGCTCGGGTAGAAGCCGGGCGGTCCGGCGAGCTCGTAATCACCCAGTAGCGGAAGCGCCTCCTCGAGCGCGATCCGGGCCTCGAGTCGGGCTAGCGGTGCACCGAGGCAGCCGTGAATTCCCTCACCGAATCCGAGATGTCGCGACCGGGCGCGGGTGATGTCGAACCGGTCAGGGTCGTCGAATTGACGGTGGTCGCGGTTGGCGGCGCCGGTGATCAGCACAACTCGGTCACCTTTCGGGATCCTTACCCCGTGCAGCGTCACCTCCCGAGCCGTTGTCCTCGCGGTGAGCTGCAGCGGGGTCGCGAAGCGCAGCGCTTCCTCCACCGCGGCCGGGATCAGCGAGGGGTCTTCCTGCAGCAGCCGCCGCTGGTCCGGGTTCTCCGCGAGCAGCTTGAACAACGTGCCGGTCAGGCCGGCCGTGGACTCCACCCCGCCGAGGAACAGCACCAGCATGAGCCCACTGACCTCGGACGTCGGGGTTACCCGCGCACCGACGAACGGCACCCCGTCGATGTCCGCGTTGACCAGCGTGGTGACCAGGTCGTCTCGGCCGTTCCGGCGACGCTCGTCGAGCAGGTCGATGAAGTACTGCTGCACCCCAGCCGTCGCGGCGCGTGCGACCGGCGTCAGGTTCGGTGTGCCAGGTACCCGGTCCTTGAGCTCGTGAGTCCAGCGCTCCAGTTGTTCGCGTTGGGACGTCTCCATCCGGTCGCGTCCGCCCCGAGCCGGCAGGCCCATGAGGTGGAAGAACACGTCGAACGGCATCGGCCAGGCCAGCTCTTGGGCAAGGTCGACAGCGCCGCGTTCACCCCAGGTACCAACCAGATTCCTGACCACGGAACGGATCCCGGCCTCCAGATCGGCCACCCGCCGCGGCAGAAAGTATGGCTGCACAGCCCGCCGGACGTCGTCGTGGCGGGGGTTGTCCATATTGGGCAGCGATCCCGGTGGCGCCTGCTCGAGGGCGGAATCGTCGATGTCCATGCCTTCGAAGCTGCGGAACAGGTCGGGGTCCGTGGCGGCTGCGCGTACGTCATCGAACCGGGTCAGCGCCCACCATCCGTAACGGGTGCTGCGGTAAACCGGGGCATGGTCACGCATCGATCGATACGTGCCGAACGGGTCGGACGTGTAGAAGTCCGGCGCGAACGGGTCATAGTCAAGGGCGGGGACAACTGTCACGGAAGCCTCCGAGCGGCATCGCTCGCGCTCCATCGATTTAGAGCGCTTCAAAAATGAAGACTAGAGCGCTCTAATGGGGGCGTCAACGGGCCTTGTCCGTCGAGCTACGGACAACCATCGAGACAGGCAGCACGAGTTCCCGATCCAGTACCGGGGTTTCCCGCATCCGGTCGATGCTGCGCTGCACCGCCAACCGGGCCATCTCGGCCGCGTCCTGCCGCACCGTGGTCAGGCCGATCCCGAACTGACTCGCCAGCCCACTGTCGTCCCAGCCGACGACCGAAACGTCGTCCGGCACCCGGACCCCGGCGAACGCCAGGGACTCCACAACACCCACCGCGACGTCGTCGTTGTATCCGATCACGGCGGTCGGCAGGGCCGCCCCGGCCAGCAGTTCACGGGTGGCTCGCACCCCGGAGCCGAGATCATCGCCGCCTCGCACCACACGCACGTGCGCGTCGAGGCCGTGTGCCCGCATCGCGGTGCGGTAGGCGCGCCGCCGCGCGGTCGCATCCGGGCCCGCGCCGCCGTCGACATGCGCGATCTCCAGATGCCCGAGGCCGACCAAATGCGCGACCGCCAGGCGCATACCGTCGCCGTCCGAGGCCCGGATGACGTCCACGGCGGGGTTCGGCGTCCGCCAACCGACCACAGTCACCGGAATCCGCCCCGAGAGCGCCGACAGACCGATCAGCCCAGGCTCGAGCAGGATTACCGCACCGCAACGGAAGTCCAACAGCGTCGCGACCGCGGTCGCCTCGTCTCGGCTGGGGGTCAGCGCGGAGAGGATGAGCTCGTGACCGGCCTCCTTCGCAGCGACGTACAGTCCGTCGAGCAGCTCGCTGTGGAACCGACCGGCCATCCCGAACACCACGCCCAACTGCCGGGAACCGTTGCCGGCCAGGAGGCGCGCCCTGGTGTCCGGCCGGTAGCCGATCTCGGCGGCCGCGGCGAACACGCGTTCGCGAGTCTCCGGACGTGATCCCGCAGCCGCCCGGAACACAATCGATGCCATCGCCCGCGAGACCCCGGCCCGGGCGGCAACGTCTTCGAGGGTCGGCCGCCGAACGACCCGCCGATCACCTTTGTCTGCCATCCCTCGTCCCTGGTTAGTCACCGGCGCTCAGCCTGGCAGGTCCGACGGCCGACGGATGTCACGGTGTCCAACCGACTTTACGGCAGGACGTAGGCGCCTTTGCGGAGACTGCGACGGGGGTTCCCAGCGCCGTGCTGCCCGGTTAGGTGGCCGGCCCAGTTCTGCCCGGAGCTTCGAAACTCATAGTGAGGGCTGATCGCGCCGATACCTTGAGGATGACTACCGAATCGCCGGGGATCGTTCAGCGGGCGGCGGGCGGGCTGCCGTTGCCGAGGGCTGGGACTGTGCTGGCCGAGACGTGGCGGTCGGTGGGTTTCGAGATGGTGGCGGAGCTGGGGCGGGGGGCCCGTAGCACGGTCTATCGAGTGCGCAGGGTGGTGTCAGGTGCAGACGCGATCGCTGGGACGCCTGGTGTACCCGACGAGGCGCCACCGGGTGAGTTTGCCCTGAAAGTTCTTGATGCTTCGCTGAGCGATTCAGGACCGGAGCTGATCGCGTTTCGTCGTGAGGCAGCTCTGCTGGCTGGGGTTAACCATCCCGGTTTGGCCCGAATCCATGAGGTCGGAGCGGTCGAGGGTCGGCCGTATCTGGTGATGGATCTGGTGACCGGGCATTCGCTGGCGCAGATGTTGACTGCGGGTGCGATGTCGGCGGAAACGGTGATCGCGATGGCGTTGGACATCGTGGAGCCGCTGGCGGCGGTGCACCGGAAAGGTTTGGTCCATCGAGATCTGAAGCCGCCGAACATCATGGTGCTGCCCGGTGGCCAGGCGCGGCTGATCGACTTCGGCTTAACCACGCGTGAGGGCGAGAAGGAGGCGCTGGCCGCCGTAGGGACGTTCGCCTACTGTGCACCCGAGCAATCCGGGATGCTGAAGCGGCCGGTGGACAACCGCTCGGACCTGTACTCCCTCGGCGTGGTCCTCTTCGAATGCCTGGCCGGCGTCCTGCCGTTCCAGACCGCGGACGTCGGTGAGCTCCTGCGGATGCACGCCGTTACGCCCGCTCCCGACTTGCGTGATCTCGCCCCCGGCACGCCTCGGGGACTGGCCAAGGTCGTGGCCACCTTGCTGGCCAAGGACCCCGACGATCGCTACCAGAATGGCGAGGTCCTGGCCGCGGATCTGCGGGCGCTGGCGGGCACCGAACCGATGCGGTCGCCGATCGGGCGGACCACTGAGGCACATGTCCGACCGCTCAGTGGACGGGCCAGCGAGTTGGCGGTGCTCAACGCCCGGTGGGATCGAGCTCGCGGCGGGCACGGTGGGGTCTGCGTCATCCATGGCGCTAGCGGCGCGGGCAAGAGCAGGCTGGCCGCCGAACTCGCCTCGACCGCACGTTCGGCCGGATACCTGGTGTTGCGGGGCAAGAGTTCACCGGATGATCCGGTGCCGTTCGGGCCGTTGCGGGCGGCGCTGGAGGATCACCTGCAGGCCTTCGACCAGCTGGGCGTGGATGATCGCCGGCGCCGGCACGATGGAATTCGCGCCGCGTGCGTCGGTGGGTCGGCCTCGGTGCTGAACGGTCTGACGCCGGCTCTGTCGGCGATCCTGAACGAACCGGATGGACCGGGTGGACCGATTGGACCGGGTGGTCGGGATGCGGTGGCCGGTCTGGAGGATCAAGATCAGTTCGCTCTGGCCCTCGCCGGCCTGCTGATCGGTCTGGCTCGTGAGTGTGGTGCGCTGATGCTGGTTCTGGATGATCTGCAGTGGCTGGACCCGGGCAGTCGCCGGGTGCTGACGTTGTTGTCGTTCGACCTGGAGGCTGCCCACCTGCTGGTGGTCTCGACCGCGCGTGATGACGAGTCGAGTGCGGCCGTGGTCGATGAGGTGGTGGCTGATCTGGGGGCTGCGGTTGATGTGGATCTGGTGCTGGCGCCCCTGGACGATGCCGGGGTGGCGGATCAGATCGAGGCGATGATGCCGGGTTTGAGCACCCACGCCCGGGTGGTTTCGCTGCTCAGCTCGCGCGGCCGGGGTAATCCGTTTGTGATCCAGGAGTACTTGAGCGCGGTCGTGGATGCCGGCTTGCTGCAGCCGTTCTGGGGGACGTGGATCCTGGATGAGAGTGGTCTGGACGCACTGGAGCTGCCGAACGATGCTCTCGGCCTGGTGATCACCAGGGTCCAGCGCCTCGGACCGCAGGTGCGTGACCTGCTGATCGCGGCGGCCGCGATTGGTCCGCGGTTTGGGCCCGAGGTCGTCGCGCTGGTGCGCAAGCGGGACCTGGAGTTGGTGCTGGCCGGGTTGGTCGAGGCGGCCGGGCACGGGCTGATCGAATCGCGCGACGGTGGGCAGTTCGCCTTCTTGCACGATCGGATCCGGGAGGCCCTGCTGGAGGATCTAGGCCCCGGCGAGCGCGCCGAGGTGCACAAGCGGATCGCCGAAGCGCTGGAGGCTGTGCCGATACCGGTCGGCGGGCACGGCGTCGACCACGTCTACGCCCTGGCTCATCATTACCTGCAGTGCGATCACCCGCAGGGCCAGCACCTGGCCGGCGTGAGCCGTGCGCTGGTCGCCTGCCGCGCGGCGGGGAGGCTGGCGCTGGAGAACTACGCCCCGGCCGAGGCCGTCGCCTTCCTCGAGTATGCGGTCCAGTTGGGCAATCCCCGCGACAGCGAATTCCTGCTGCTGCTGGGAACCGCGCTCAAGCGGGCCGGACGGACGGTGGAAGCCTGCGAATGGCTGGAACAGGCCCTCGAAGCCGAACCCGAACCCTTGGCGCAGGCTGAAATCCTGGTCCTGATCGCCGACGTCTATGTGCAGCGATATGACAGCAACGCCGCAGCGGGAGCCGTCGAGCGGGGGTTGATCAAGCTCGGTGCCCAGTTGCCGCGAAATCGGCTGCTATTGGTGGTATCGACGATGTTGATGTTCCTGACCGCTCTGTTCGTGCAGGGCACCGGGATCGGGCTCGGCTCGGCGACCGGGACGCGCCGCCGGCGCGCCCAGTCCCTGGCCGAGTTGCATGCTGTGGGCACCTATGTGTGCGTCATCGGGCGGCGGCCGGGTCAGCTGCTGGTGCACGGTTTGCATAGCCTGTATTGGGCGAACCAGCTCGGCACAGGGCGGCAATATGCCTATGCCCACAACCAGTTTGGTCTGACCTGCAGCCTGTTCGGCCTCCGCGGCGCCGCCCGCCGGGCCTTTGCCCGGGCGGACGCCGATCCGTCAAGCGCGGTCCCGTCGGTGCGGGCGATGACGGCCTGGAGCCGGGGCACGGGCCTCTATTTAGCCGGCGAGGACAACGGTCAGGAGATGAGCCGCAGCATCGAAACCCAGGGACGCTGGCTGGAGCTGGGTGTCTACCTGGATGCGGTCGGGTTGCTGAGCATCGAGGCCTGCGCGCAGGGCCGGACCGCGGAGGCGGAGTACTTGCTGGCCCGTGGGCAACTGCGGCTCGGCGGACGCAAGGGTGACATCATGATGTTCACCAGCAGCCTGGCAATGACGCACGCGATCTGCGGGCGCACCGCCCAGGCCGGGGCCGAACTGCGGCGGATGACCGAGCAACCTATTGACCATCTCGCTCCGATCCTGGCGGTGACCCGGCTGCAGGCCGCCTTCGTCGTCATGGTGGAGCAGGGCGAGTTCGGGGCTCCTTTCGATGCGGCAGTGGCCGAGTTCGAGGCACTGGGGGTGACGTCCGCGGAGCCGCTACGCAACTACCGGCACATCCACTACCAGATCGCCCTGGGCCGACTGGAACAGCTTCGCTCCGCCGAGGCGGCTGAACGCCCGGCGCGTCTGGTCGCCGCCCGCGCCGCGGTCCGCCTGGTCGGGAAGGCTCCCAAGATCGATGTTCTCCGGGCCCAGGCCACTCTCGCCCGAGCCGACCTGCTCGTGCTGGAGAACGAACCCCAGCAAGCCCTGACCATGCTGGAGAAGATGCCGGCCTTCGTCGTCCCGGACGCGCCCCGGCTGCCCTTCCAAACCGCCCGCATCCGGGCCCGGGCCCTGCTGGCTCTGGGCGCAGCACCGGACGCCGCCCGCCACGTTGAGTCGGCGATGGCGATCGCCCAAACCCAGGGCTGGCCGCACTGGATCCGGGCCATCAGCTCAGAGTTCGGGTTCACCCCGACCAACCATGCCACCGCCGCCAACATCACCTCCACCGGCCGCGTCGGCGGAATGCAGAACGAACGACTGGAAGCCCTGCAACAGGTCAGCGCCGCAGCCTCGCGCGTGCTCGACCCCGGCGTCCTGGCCCGGATCGCCCTTGACGAAACCATCCGGATCCTCTCCGCTGACCGCGCCTTCCTCTTCCTCACCGAAGGCCCCGACGACGACCTCGTCCCCCACCTGGGCCGCGACGCCGACGGCAACGACGTCCCCGAACTGACCAAATACTCCACCAGCCTGGTCGAACGCGTCCGCCAGTCCCGAGCCCCGCTGGTGGTCACCGGAACCGAGGAGGGCGCCGCGCTGGGGGCCGAGAGCGTGGTGCTGCACGGCCTGCGCAGCATCATGGTCGCCCCGCTGGAGCTCGACGGGCGACTACTGGGCGTGGTCTATCTCGACAGCCAGGTGGCGAAGGGCATCTTCACCCCCGACGACGTCGGGATCTTGACCGCGCTGACCAACCACATCGCCACCTCGCTGGAGACCACCCGCGCCGCGCAACTGGAGATCTCCGTCCAAACCGCCCGCCAGCAACGCGATCTGGCCGACACACTGCGGCAGACTCTGCAGGAGATGTCGGAGACCCTCGATCCGGTGGAGGTCACGAAGCGCTTGCTCGACGCCGTGACCAGGGTGATGCACTGCGACAGTGCCTGGGTGCTGAGCGCCGACGGCGCAGAAGATGAATGTGTCCTGATCGCCAACGACGGGCAGAACGGCGAAACGGTCCGGCATCCGATCGCCGACGAGCCCCGACTCCGGGCACTGATCGCACAGGAACGGCCGTCGATCGGATCCCCCGGGATCAGCCCGCTGGCACTCGAAGAACTACTGGCCAACGCGACCTCCTGGATCGCTCTACCGCTGCGAACCCACAATCGTGGCGGCGGCGTCCTCGTCCTGGCCTCCACAGCCCAGGACGCTCACCTGGACGACCAGATGGAAGTAGCCGCCGCCCTGGCCGCCCAAGGCACCACCGCGTACGACAAAGCTATTCTCTTCACCCAGGTCCAAGAACTCGCCGTCATCGACGAACTCACCGGCATTAACAACCGCCGACGATTCTTCGAAGTCGCGCGCCGCGACCTCGCCGCCGCGGTGCGCCACACCCGGCCCCTGGTCACCCTCATGATCGACATCGACCACTTCAAACACGTCAACGACACCCACGGCCACCCCACCGGCGACGACGTCATCCGCACCGTCGCCCAACGCCTCGCCGCCCAAATCCGCGAAACCGACCTCATCGCCCGCTATGGCGGCGAAGAATTCGCTCTCCTCCTGTCCGGCATCGGCCCGAATGACCACTTACCCGAACGGCTTCGCGCCTGCATCGCCGACACACCGATCGACACCAGATCCGGCCCGCTCACCATCCACGTCAGCATCGGCCTGTCCTACCTCACCCCCGACGACGACGTCACCACCCTCCTCGCCCGCGCCGACCTCGCCCTCTACCGAGCCAAACAGGACGGCCGTAACTGCGTCCGCACGGGCTGAACGGGGTTCGCCACCCGTTGAATTGATCTTGTGCCTTCAGGCAGACCTGAAGGCCGCCGAGATTCTTCAGGCGGCGGGCGCCTGTCAACCCCCACCGCGTTGGGACTCGTCGTGCAGTGGTCAAACCTGAAGATCTCCTATCGGCTGGGAATCGGATTCCTCGTGGTGATCCTCAGCATGGTGTTGGTGACCGCCCTGGGGGTGGTCCGGGTCCAGCAGATCAGCACCCGGTTGTCGACGATCAACGATCTGAACAGCGTGAAGCAGAGGTATGCCATCAACTTCCGCGGCAGCGTGCATGACCGCGCGATCAACTTGCGGGACGTCGTCCTGGCCCCGACTCCGACGGCGGCCGATCCGGACGTCGCGAACATCGAGAAGCTGGCGGCGAAGTACTCCGATTCCGCAGCGAAGATGGACGCGATGTTCACGGACGGCGCGGCGGTCAACGCCAAGGAGAAGGCAGCGCTGGCGAGCATCAAGGAGATCGAGCAGAAGACCCTGCCATTGATCGATCAGGTGATCAGCCTGCGCAAGGCCGGCGACGAGAGCAAAGCGCTGGAACTGCTGATGCAGCAAGCGAAGCCGGCCTTCATCGAGTGGCTGGCCGCGATCAACGTGCTCATCGACCTCGAGGAGGCGATGAACCACGCCGAGTCGACTCAGGCCCGCAGCATCGCCGACGGCTTCCTGAAAACCATGATGCTGCTGTGCCTGCTGGCGATCGCGCTGGCCGTCGCCGTCGGCTGGCAGATCACCCGCACGATCACCCGGCCGCTCGCAGAGGTAGTCGTGGTGCTGTCCGCGGTGGCCGGAGGCGATCTCACCCAGCGCCTGAACGTCACCTCCGCCGACGAAGTGGGGCAGATGGGTGTTTCGATGAACACCGCGCTGGCTGCGATCGGGTCACTGATGACCGGGGTCGCGAACAACGTCAAGGTCTTGACCTCCACCAGCGAGCGGCTCAGCACGATGACCAACCGGATCGCAACCGGTGCCGAGGAGTCCTCGGCGCAGGCCGAACTGGTCGCCGATGCGGCCGGTGGCGTCTCTCTGAACGTGCAGACCGTCGCCACGGGTGCGCAGGAGATGGGTTCCTCGATCCGGGAGATCGAGGTCAACACCCGCGGGGCGGCCACGGTCACCGCGAAGGCGATCGCGGCGATGGAGGCAAGCACCGCGACGGTCTCGCAGCTGGGCGAGTCGAGCCGCATGATCGGTGACGTGGTGAAGACGATCTCCAGCCTGGCCGAGCAGACCAACCTGCTGGCGCTGAACGCGACCATCGAGGCGGCCCGCGCCGGGGACATGGGCAAGGGCTTCGCGGTGGTGGCCGGCGAGGTGAAGGACCTGGCCCAGCAGACCGCGCAGGCTACCGAGCAGATCACCGCCCGGATCGGGGCGATCCAGTCGTCGAGCGCCTCGGCGGCCGCCGCGATCGGGGAGATCGCCCACGTGATCACGCAGATCGGCGACTACACCACGACGATCGCCTCGGCGGTCGAGGAGCAGACGGCGACCACCGGGGAGATGAGCCGGTCGGTGGCCGAGGCGGCCACCAGCAGCGGTGACGTCGCCCGTACCGTCTCCGGGGTCGCCGAGGTCGCCAACGCGACCGCCGACGGG
>DATINJ010000386.1:0-26862 GCA_035474375.1 Kineosporiaceae bacterium
GGCATCGTGATCGGAGTCGTCCTGGCGCTGTCCTTCCCAGTGGCGTCCAATTACTCGACGCAGACCATCGTCGGCTACTTCGCCGCGATCTTTGGTCTGATCGGAGGGGTGCTCGGGCTCGGCGTGGCGGTACTGGTCGAACGCCCCCGCTCCTGACCGAGCCGCCGTACCGCTGAAGCCTCCATCCTGCCGGTGACGCTGGTCATCTTCGGGCGATGTTGTGGATTGTTCGACAGCTGGATCATGGCTGTGGATAACTTTTTCGGCTGTCGGACGGTTTCCCTATGCTCTGTCCCATGGATGAGGACGAGGCCCGATCCCGGGTCGTTGAGCTGAGCAAAAAGCCTGGCAGCCATGCGGTGAATGCCGTGGCCTGGGGTTCGATCGAGCTGGAGACCGAGCTTTCGGAATGGCTAAAACGCCTTCCAGCAAGGCATTTGGCGACCGTAGCCTTCTATCTCGATCTCCTGGCCCGGCAAGGGCCGCGACTGTCTTGGCCTCATGTTCGGCAGCTGGATTCGAAGCTGCGCAAGCTCCGGTTTCACCTCGACGGGCGAGCGGTCCGGATCATCTATTGGATCGGCCCCGGCCACCGAATCGTTCTCTTGACCGTGTTCATGAAGTCGAGAATGCGCGATCAGCGAGAAATCGGCCGCGCCAGAATGGTTTTGAAGCGACATCAGTCCGGTGGGAAGGCTGACGAAGAGAAACCCTGGTTCGAGCAGAAGCGCAAGCCCGAGGAGCAGCCGTGGGCCGAGGAGGAGCAAGGTGAGTGAACACAACGACTGGGCCGAGCTGCGAAACCGTAGAATGGCTGAACCGGGGGCCGAAGAGGCTTACCAGAGTACCCGCCTGGCTTACGATTTGGGTGGTGCCATCCGCACGTTGCGCGAGCAGTGCGGCGTCAGCCAGAGCCAGCTCGCCCGCATAGCGAACATGACCCAGTCTGCGGTGGCGCGTTTCGAGGCTGGCGGGTCCATTCCCACGGTGCCGATTCTCGATCGCTTGGCAGTCGCCCTCGGCGCGGTTCTGACCATCCGTCTCGAGCGCCGCCCCGAAGCCGGATAATTGGCTAGGTCGGCCAATTCACGAAACCTTCAGCCCTGATTCGCAAGTCCGCCCGGCAGCCCCGCTTCTTGACACCGTGGAAACCAGCGGAACGTTAGTCAGCCCCGGTTTGGGCCGTCAGGTGGGCGCCCGTCGACCACCTTTCCGGTCCGGACCGGTGCTGACCAGGCAGCAGCCCAGTGCGGGCGTAGCGGCCCGGGCTTGTTCCGAGCATCCGCTGGAAGTGTCGGGTCAGGTGGGGCTGATCGTAGAAGCCGGCCAAGGTGGCGACTTCCGCGGTCGGTACGCCGGCCAAGAGGTGACGCCGAGCCAGGTCCACTCGACGGCCGGTCAGGTACCGATGCGGGGGCATGCCGTATTGCCGGCTGAACGATCGCACCAGGTGCGTGGGGTGGCTGTGCAACAGTTGCGCCGCGTCGGCCAGGCTGATCCCTTGCTGCACCCGGGCGTCCAGCAATTCACGCAACTGGCTGGCCAATCCCCGGTCCCGCCGGGCCATCGATGGCCGATTGCTAGCCCTCGGCACGTTGGTTCGCCCAGGTAGCCCTCGGCGCAGATGCTGGTTGAGTCGTTCCCGGATCAGCAATAGCCGGCTCTGTGCCTCCAAGTCCTCAGTTTTCCAGGCCAGCGCGTTATGCAATTGATGGACGCGCAGCCTCAGAACCGGATCCGCCAGCCCAGGATTATCGACTGCGACCCCGGTCAAATCTGTTTCCGTCGAAGATCCCAACAGGCCAGGCTCCAAATACAGAACTCGCTTTCGGAATCCTTCCGGCCGCACGGAACGACCGTCATGCGGGACATTCGGTGGCAGCAGGGTGACCAGCGAGGTCATTGCACCGTGCTGATGCCGATCAAGGTCATACCGGACCACGCCTTCATCGACGATCAGCAGCGTCCAACAGTCGTGAGTGTGCATCGGGTAGGCATGGTCGGGGAAGTACGCGTGCAGCACTTCTCGCACGCCCGCCGTGGGCGGTTGCCAGGCGGCGATCTGAGCGCCCCGCGTCATGTCAAGAACGTACAAGATGTCGGTCCGCTCCGAGCGTCAACCTGGGTCAGTGGACACCGAGACCGAAACTGACACTGGCACCGAGCCAACCCGCTTCGATACCAAGATCAGCGTCTTGCTTCGCGATGATCTTGAGTCTTGGCAGCAACTCAACGTCTGCGCCTTCCTGACCAGTGGGGTCGCCGGGGCGTACCCGGAGCTGATCGGAGAGCCGTATGCGGACGCCGACGGAGTCGCCTACCTGGCGATGTTCCGGCAGCCGGTGCTCGTTCTGACCGGTTCCAAGGAGGTGCTCACGCTCTCCCACCAACGGGCGTTGACTCGAGGGCTGGCGATGTCACTTTTCACCTCGGATCTGTTCGCCACGGGTCGCGATCGGGACAACCGAGCCGCGGTGCGGGCGGTGCCGACTGAGCAGTTGGACCTCGTCGGGATGGCGGTGCATGGCCCGCGCAACGCCGTCGACAAGATCTTCAAGGGTGCCCGGATGCACCCCTAGCGAGACACCCGCCGCGGGTGCGCATTCCCCGACCGCGGTGGGGAATGTGTGGTGTTTCCTACGCCCGTCCGGGTGTCGAGTCAACGATGGCAGTCGGTGAGATGTGCGAGACTCGTTGCCGTGGCTCGCGGAGACGGACGGCTGTCGCACGAACTGCTACCAGGTGAGAAGGGACCGCAGGATGCCTGCGGTGTCTTCGGAGTCTGGGCCCCCGGTGAGGAAGTCGCGAAACTTGCCTATTACGGCCTGTACGCACTTCAGCACCGCGGTCAGGAAGCCGCCGGGATCGCTGTCGGCAACGGCAAGCAGATCCTCGTCTACAAGGACATCGGCCTGGTCTCCCAGGTTTTCGACGAGACCTCACTGGCCACGCTGAAGGGCCATATCGCGGTCGGGCATTGCCGCTACAGCACCACCGGTGGTGGCAGCTGGGAGAACGCCCAGCCCACCCTTGGTGACACCGCCGGCGGAACCGTGGCTCTCGGTCACAACGGCAACCTGACGAACAGTCATGAGCTTCGCGACCTGGTCATCGAGCGGTACGGGGCGAAGGCTCGGGGCGAGATCAGCCAGGGCAACACCACCGACACCGCCCTGGTCACCGCCCTGCTCGCGGGTGACCCGGATCACACGCTCGAGGCGACAGCGGTTGAGGTGCTGCCGCACCTGCGCGGCGCTTTCAGCTTCGTCTTCATGGATGAGACCACCCTCTACGGTGCTCGCGACCCAAACGGTGTCCGACCGCTGGTCCTGGGCAAGCTCGACACCGGTTGGGTGATCGCCAGCGAGACCGCCGCGCTGGACATCGTGGGTGCGGCGTTCGTTCGCGAGGTCGAGCCGGGTGAGCTGGTCGCGATCGACGCGGATGGGCTGCGGTCCACCCGGTTCGCTCCAGCCACGCCTACCGGCTGCGTCTTCGAATACGTCTACTTGGCTCGGCCGGACACCACCATCAACGGCAAGGTGGTGCACGAGGCTCGGGTCGACATGGGTCGGCAGTTGGCTCGCGAACATCCAGTGGACGCCGATCTGGTGATTCCGGTACCGGAGTCCGGCACCCCGGCTGCCGTCGGATACGCCCAGGAATCAGGCATTCCGTACGGCGTCGGTCTGGTGAAGAACGCGTACGTGGGCCGGACTTTCATCCAGCCCAGCCAGACCATCCGCCAGCTCGGCATCCGGCTCAAGCTCAATCCGTTGCGCAACGTGATCAAGGGTCAGCGCCTCGTAGTAGTGGACGACTCCATCGTCCGAGGCAACACACAGCGAGCTTTGGTCCGGATGTTGCGGGAGGCCGGTGCCGCCGAGGTCCATGTCCGGATCTCCTCCGCGCCAATCAACTGGCCCTGCTTCTACGGCATCGACTTCGCCACCCGGGCCGAGTTGATCGCCAGCGGCCTCGGCGTGGATCAGGTCCGGGCCAGTATCGGTGCCGATTCCCTGGGGTACATCTCGCTCGACGGCATGGTCGGCGCAACCGAGCAGCCGCCGGAGCGGCTTTGCACCGCCTGCTTCACCGGCAAGTACCCGATCGAGCTGCCGGACTCCATCCATCTCGGGAAGCACGCCCTGGAGCAGGCGCAACTACAGCTCGGTCTTGAGCTGACGGATGTTGACGGGGTGACGACCGGACTGGCCGGCGGTGCGGCAGACGCACTCAGCCGGCCCTGATCCTGCGGATACCCTGACCACTGTGTCTCAGCCAGCGCCGCAGCCCTCGTCCCAGCCCGTGTCTACCGGATCATCGCCTGCCGGCTCGGTGCCGGTGGCGACTCTGACCTATGCCTCCACCGGAGTGGACGTCGAGGCCGGTGACCGCGCCGTAGAGCTGATGAAGGCGGCGGTGAGCCGTACCCATGGCCCCGAGGTACTCGGTGGCATCGGCGGGTTCGCCGGACTCTTCGACGCCACCCTGCTCACCCGGTATCGCCGTCCGCTGCTGGCCTCCAGCACCGATGGTGTCGGCACCAAGGTGGCCATCGCTCAAGCGCTCGACCTGCACAACACCATCGGGCTGGACCTGGTTGGCATGGTCGTAGACGACATCGTGGTCTGCGGTGCCCGCCCACTCTTCATGACCGATTACATCGCCTGCGGCAAAGTGGTCCCGGAGCGGATCGCTGCGATCGTGGCCGGGATCGCCGAGGGCTGTGAGTTGGCCGGTTGTGCCTTGGTCGGTGGCGAGACCGCGGAGCACCCAGGGCTGCTGGAGCCGGACGAGTACGACGTGGCCGGCGCCGCGACCGGGGTGGTGGAGGCCGACAGCCTGCTGGGCCCGCAGCGGGTGCTGGCTGGCGACGTGGTGATCGCGCTGGCCTCCTCAGGGCTGCACTCAAACGGTTTCTCCCTGGTCCGCGGCGTCCTCCGACAGGCCGGCTGGTCGCTGCACCGGCAGGTGGACGATCTGGGCCGGACCATCGGCGAGGAACTGCTGACCCCGACCCGGATCTACGCCAAGGACGTGTTGGACGTCGCGGAGGCCCTGGCTGACGATCTGCACGCGGTCTCTCACGTCACTGGTGGTGGGCTGGCCTCGAACCTGGCCCGGGTTCTGCCGCGAGGGTTGGCCGCCACCGTTGACCGGGGAAGCTGGACGCCGCAAACGATCTTCGACCTGATCGGCGACCTGGGTTCGGTGCCGATCGCAGACCGCGAGGCAACCTTCAATCTCGGCGTCGGAATGGTCCTGGTCGTGGCTGCCGCTGCGGCCGACCAGGCGATCGACCGACTGGCGGCTCGGGGCACCAAGGCCTGGGTACTCGGTTCGGTGGCAGCCGCTGCGGAGGGGGTAATCGTCACGGACGGTGCCGTACAGGGCACCAAGGGTGTGGACGGCGGAACCGTGCGGCTGGTCGGTTCCCACCCGCGCTGACTCAAGCCCTCTGACCCAGGCCACCACCCCCTCGGCGCGGGCCGGCCCTTCGCCCGGATTGGCCCTTCGGCCCGGGTCGGTCCTCAGCCCAGGTGGCCCCTCTGCCAGGTCGGCTCCTGGGCCCCGGTCGGCGTCCGAGATCTCGCCGAGCGACGGCCGCGATCACCCGTTAGGTGACGGCGTCTTGATCAGCGACTGTTTGGTACTGCGATACCAGTACCAAACAGTCGCTGATCAAGACATTCACGAGCGTTGAGCAGGAACCCCGAGCGCGCCTGGGCGCGACAAGGCAACTCCCGGGCACGACGAGGCGCGCCGGGGCGCGCTGAGGGAACCCGGGTATGGCGAGAAGAACCCTGGGTGCGCTGTGGCGCCAGGGCGCGATGAGGGAACCCGAGTACCGCGAGAAGAACCCTGGTCGCGCTGAGGAGCCAGGGCGCGACAAGGGAACCTGGGTATGGCGAGCAGAACCTCGGGTACGACAAGGGAACCCAGGGCGCAGTGGGAGGAGCCCGGGCAAAGCCCAGGAACCCCCGGCGACGACCTAATGAACCCCCGGCGGAGCCTAAGGAAAACGGTCGATCCCCGGCACCCAAAGGGCGCCGGGGATCGAATCAGCCGTCAATGCCGACCGTCTGGAGCCCAGTCGGCATACTCATCCTGCTCGTCCGGGCCAGCATCACTGTCATCTGCTGGAAGAGGCTCAGGGCGGGTCTCGCCGTGCCCGAGCTCCCTCTGCAGTGCGCTGTAGTCGGTGTTGGGGCTGTAGTACTTCAGCTCCCTAGCGACCTTCGTCTGCTTGGCCTTCTGACGGCCGCGCCCCATGGCGTCGACCCCCTTTTAATGTCGACCCGAGCCAGGCGCTCATGGCGCGGCTCCGGAGTGGTCATCGGTCTCTCGTGACGCCAAACGGTACATCGTCTAGCGTTGTTCCGGCATCCCGGTTCTAGAGACTGCCCGTTGCTGAGCAGATCCGAACCGAGCGACAGCTGCCCGCCTAAGACATCATCCTACGTGGATTCTACGCACTGCGCTCACCTCGGTCATCCGCCGTTCGGCGCGACGCTCTGCGGAAGTGGTGGGAGTCACACCGGTTTCACCCGCTTCGCGAAGAACCGCAAGCGTCGTATCGAAGATTTTCAGGGTCTGGGCGCGCGCTCGCTCGAATGAGAAACCGTGCAACTCATCCGCGACCTGAACCACCCCACCTGCGTTGACGCAGAAGTCTGGGCAGTAGAGGACGCCACGCTCGGCGAGTCGGTCGGCCACCTCCGGCGAAGCCAGCTGGTTGTTCGCTCCGCCGCAGATGATCGCCGCAGTGAGGGTCGCTGCCACCTGGTGGGTCAGCACCCCCCCGAGAGCGCATGGCGAGTAGATGTCCAGTGGCTCAGTGAGCAGGGTCTCGGTGTCGGCAACCGCTTGAACCTCCGGGTGCGCCGCGAGTGTCGCGGCGACCGCCGTGGCGTCCGGATCGGTGATCACTACGCGGGCGCCGTCCGCGAGCAGCAGCGGGACAAGGTTTCGACCCACCTTGCCAACCCCGCTAACGCCCACCAGGCGCCCCGCGAGACTCGGCGCACCCCAGAGCACCTGAGATGCCGCCCGCATCCCCTGGTGGACGCCCAGGGCCGTTAGCAGGCTGGAATCACCGGCCCCGCCGTCCACCGGACTGCGGCCGGTGGCGAAGGACGTCTCCCGGGCCACCACATCCATGTCCGTGACGTACGTCCCGACGTCACAAGCAGTGACGTAACGCCCGCCCAACGAGGCCACGAACCGGCCGTACGCGCGCAGCAGGCTTTCGCTCTTGTCCCGGCGCGGATCGCCGATGATCACTGCTTTGCCGCCGCCGTGATCGAGGCCGGCCAGGGCATTTTTGTAGGCCATTGCCTTTGACAAGGCGAGAACGTCAGTGAGCGCGGCGGCTGTGGTCGGGTATGGGTGAAATCGGGTACCGCCCAAGGCCGGGCCCAGGGCCGTGGTGTAGATCGCGATGATCGCCCGAAGACCGCTGCCCGGGTCGTGGCAGAACGCGACTTGCTCGTGACCGGCAGACCAGGGCAGATCCGTCCAGTCCGGATCTGAACGGATAATTTCGGGCGTTTCGGGGATGCTGTTCCGATCAATGCCTGATTTCATGGAGTACACGCCATCCTCGCCGTGTTCTGGGTGGTGTGAGCGGCTTGCGCGGCCCGATTGAGAGGCATGTTTCCGGTGTTTGATGTCGACGTCGCGCTATCTCCGGAGTGCTCACCAGAGCGAAGGATAGAACCGACCCGCACGGCGTGTCGGGTGAACCACATTCGTGCTTCGATCACTGTAAGGTGCCACGTCGTGACCGTACGTACACAAGCGACGTCATGCTTCCTCCTGATGGGGGATCATCCGTCTGGATTGTTCCCGCGACGTGTCTCCGCAAGGCACGATGTCGGAAGCCGGGGTATCCGCCCCGTTCATGGAGGCTGACATGACCACCCGATCGCCCGACGCTGAGCCGTTGCTCACACCGGCAGAAGTCGCCGCGCTATTCCGCGTCGATCCGAAGACCGTGACCCGGTGGGCAAAGGCCGGCAAGCTCTCCTCGATCCGAACGCTTGGCGGCCATCGCCGCTATCGCGAGTCGGAGGTGCGAGCCCTGCTCGCAGGTATCCCGCAGCAAAGGCTGGATGAGGACTGAGCCCCGCGGCGGCTGACCGGGACGCAGATCGTCTCCGGGCAGTCGTCGACACCACCGGTAGCTGTTGTCTAGCCGATCCCAGACACAGCGTTTCGGCGGTGTACCCGTCACCGGAGTCGCTCGTCACGACGGGCGATTCCCTTTGAGGGTTTGTTCGCCACTCGGCCCAGGGCCGGGTGCATGCAGGCGGCTACCGCAGTGGACCACCAGGTTCGAACGCGGGAGTCGCCATTTTGGCGCGCTGGTTGACCCGCACTGATTCGGTTCGCATCCCGAGCGCGGGGATCTGGTGACTGGGGAGCATCGAGCCCAGGCCATGGACCCGATTCTCCCCACTGCTGGCTGCGGGGATGTTGAGCCTGAGCGGTCCCGAGATCGTTAGCGAGCGCTCAGACCATAGAGATCGTCACGGGACGGCGAGGCTCCTCGGGATGATCGAGAGCGGCTTGGCCGAACCGGTGCTGATCGTCGTCCGCCCGCGCTTTACTCGTCCTCTTCCTCTTCGTCGGTCTCTGTCGGCTCCGACGTCGTCGTCTCATCAGGTGGGGTCGTCGGAGGGCTGGAGCTCTTTGTGGGGGAGGACGAAGTAGCGGGGGGTCGCTTCGTCGGCACGGTCGGCGGCTTGGTGGTCTTCACCGGCTTGGGGCTGGCCGAAGTGGTCTTGGTGGCGGTGGTCGGGCTCGTCGTCCGGCTACCGGTATCGCCGTCGTCGTCCCCGTCGCCGACCCCCACCCCGACTCCCACTCCCACGCCAGTGCTGGCGCCCACGACTGGGACGCCGCTGACGATGCCGCCTGGGGCGGAGGTTCGGATCGTTGAGCCGTCGACCGGGATCAGCGTGCCTGCCACTCCGGTCGCGGCTCCGACCGGAGTGGGGGCCTGCGACTTCTTCTCGGCGATCGGTGCGGACGCCGGGCCGCTGTGGAGGCCGTCACCGAAGCTCCCGGTTACGTACAGAACGGGCACAGCAAGTACCACCGCTGCTGCAACCCCGCCGACCACCGGTCGGCGAAGGATGAGCAGGCGCGGTGCACGGTGCCTTCCGACGTAACGCATGGCTCGCTCTCGTCTGCCGTTGATCTGTCCCTGACGCGTATTTTGTCCCTGATGTCCGACTGATAGCAGTAAGAGCTAATCCTGCCCTATCACACGGTCGGCGCCAATGCTATTGCGGCTACGGGATGTCTGTGAACGGACGGTACAACCAAACACCGTCCTGGGGGTCAAAGTTCGCACCATGTAGTTATATCGCCGCCAAGCGTGACCAAAACGAAGGAGGGTCTTTTCCCCAGGTCCCTCGCCCTTTACTCGAGCCCGCGATCCTCCGAAGGCCTTAGGGCCGCATCCCGGCCAGCCGTCGTGAATCGTAAGGACACAGGGTCGATGAGCGAACAGATGCTCGACGCAGGTACGGCGGGGAACGCCCTGTCGCGCTGGTTCGGTGATCGGCCGGTCGGGGTGAAGCTGCTCTCCTTGATCGGGACGGGCCTGCTGGCCACGGCCATCGTGGGTGGGATGGGCATCCGCTCCGTACAGCACGCCACCGATATCGCCGAGCGGCTCCAGGCGTTGGCCGGTCTGACCCGGCTCACCTTGGAAGCGGACATGGCGCACGATGCGGTGCGCGGCGACGTCCAAGCAGTGCTCCTGGCCGCTACGCCGGCGGAGGCCCAGGAGGCCAGGGACGAGATCGTCGTCCATGGAGCGATTCTCCGGGACGGCGTCGAGCGCTTCACCAACTCCGACCTGTCTGCGGACGTCCAGGCCGCGGCCCGGACCGTGCAGCCGGCGGTCGAGGCGTATCTGGCCGCAGCGGTCGCGGTGGCTGCGGCGGGTGGTCCGGGGCATGCTCGACCAGCCAACCTCGCGGATTTCGCCGCCAAATTCAGTACGGTCGAGGAGGATCTGCCCGCGATCGGGGACTCCTTGGCGGCCCAGGTGACTCGGTTGTCTGCGCAGGTTCGAGAGAACCGGCAAGCCACCGTCCGGCAATTGCTGCTGACCATGCTGTTGACAGCAACCGGGCTGGCCCTGCTCGGGCGGGTGGTCACCCGGGGTGTCACCCGACCGTTGCGCCGGGTGGCCGCGGTCGCCGCCGCACTGGCGGCCGGTGATCTGACTCAGCAGGCCCAGCTCACCAGCCGGGATGAGTTCGGGATGATGGCCAGAGGGCTGGACGCCGCGATCGACTCGGTCCGGACAGCGATGCACGGCATCGGCGCCACCGCGGCCCACCTTGCCGTTTCCGCAGACCAGGTGGCCAGCGTGAACGGCACGCTCAGCATCGGCGCGAAGGACGTCTCGGTGCGGGCCGGCGCTGCCTCCACGGCGGCCGACCAGGTCAATCAGAGTGTGCAGGCGGTCCGGCTGGGGGCGGCGCAGATCTCCGAGTCCGTCTCCGAGATCGCCCATAGCGCCGGCCGGGCGGCGGCCGTGACCCAGGAGTCCGTGCAGGTGGCGATGGGCGCCACCAGGGAAATCGATCAGCTTGGCCTGGCCAGTCAGGAGATCGGCGGCGTGGTTGCGCTGATCACCAGCATCGCCGGGCAGACCAACCTGTTGGCATTGAACGCGACGATCGAAGCCGCCCGCGCCGGAGCGGCGGGCAAGGGTTTCGCCGTCGTGGCCGGTGAGGTGAAAGAGCTGGCTCAGGCGACGGCCCGAGCGACGGCCGATATCACCAACCGGATCGGTTCCATCCAGGGATCCAGTAGCGCCGCGGCCACCGCGGTGGAACGCATTCGGGACATGATCGGGCAGATCAACGAACACAATCTGGCGATCGCCTCGGCGGCCGAGGAGCAGAGCGCGACCACCGGCGACATGACCCGAGCGATCACCGAGACGGCCGGCAGCAGCGAGGAGGTCTCGACCGCGGTCGAGACCACCGCACGAGTTGCGGTCAGCACGTCTGAAGGTGCGCTCGAAGGGCTGGACGCCTCCAGGGACCTTGCCGGTCACGCTGCGGCGCTGAAGGTGCTGGTGGCCGCCTTCCGGTACTGATCTATCACCCGAATGGAGTAGCCCGGCGGTTCTGAAGGACGCAGCTGATCATCCGCTATGCGAGTGTCTCCGGACACATCGACGTAACCGGACGAAGCGGAGCCTCCATTCATGTCAGCATCCTTGATCAATCGCAGCAGGGTGACGATGATCGCGGCCGCCGGAGTGGTAGCGCTGTCCGTGGTCGCGGTCGGCGGTGCTCAAGCGGCTCCAGCGGCAGCAGAGAAGTGCACGATCAAGAGCTACACGCCGAAGACGTTCGTCGTCTCCGAGGTCACGACCGAGAAGACGTTCAAGGTCAAGACCACTGGTTGCACGCAGAAGAGCTGGCGCATCGACCTGGTGGACTCGGAAGGCAACAAGGCGGTGCTGGTGAAGAGCGCGAAGCCGGTCGTCCCGCTCGAAGCTAGCGACCTGGAGAACGGACTGGCCGGCCACTATCGGGTGCTGGTCACCGTGAAGAGCACGGACGGCAAGACGACGAAGAAGAAGTCCACGTTCGCGCTGCTGCGCAAGTCCACCTTCGGCACGACGTTCGACGCCGGTCCGGAGCCGACCGCGCCGGGGGCGGAGCTGAACCTCGTAGCCAACCTGCGGCGGGTGAGCTGGGGCGCCAACCCGGTCTACACCGGATTCGCCAACCGGACCGTCGTGGTGCAGTTCAAGGCGTCCGGGACGAAGACGTTCACAAAGGTGAAGACCGTGAAGACGAACGCCGAGGGTCGGGTTTCGACGACGGTCACCGCGAACAAGTCCGGCGCCTGGCGGCTGCACTTCGCGGGTAGCGCCACGACCAGCGCCGCCAACTCGCGGGCCGATGCGATCAGTATCGGCTGAACCGTCACCTGACGATAGCCAGGGCAGACCGGACGTCAGGGAGCGGGGACGCCGGCCGCAATCAGCATCACCACGGTGATCACCCCGAGCGCCACCCCGAGCGTGACGATGGCCAGCGGCAGGGCCAGCAACTGCAACCAACTGCGTCGGGGTCGCTGCGGTGCACGCCGCGACCGCAGACTGGGTCGGTGCGCGCGGCTGTCCGGGTAGTCGTCCTGCGGGGCTCGTGGTCGCGGTGGCGCCGGCAGTCGGGGAGTCTCCCACGTCGCCGGCTGGGGGACTCCGAACAGCGACCGCTGGGGTTGTGGAAATCCGACCAAGGCTTGCCCTGGCTCGGGAAAGCCGGCGTTCGGATGCTTTGACGGTGTCCGTGCTGCCTGGTGTCTGGTCATCGTCGACTCCCCCTCCGGAACGTGCCTTTCAATTGAGGATGACGACACCACGGGACGAACGCGTCGGTTATTGGACAACCCCGGCCGTTTGGCCGATCTGCGGAATCAGCCGCAGCCGCCCCGAAGAAACTCGCGGGGCCGCTGGTTTCTACAGTGAGAAAGCCATCGCGGCCATTCCGGCGGCCATCACTGCGGCACAGATCCGCTCGGTGATCGGTCGTCGAAAGCTGGGCAACAGAGTCGGGCCGAGGAGCAACAGCCCGGCGTAAATACCGAACCCGAGGGCGACCAAGGGCCAGATCGGCCAGCCCGCAACGGCCTGCAATGCGTCGCCGAGCGCCCCCGAATGCCCAGCGATCATGGAATTCCCGGCAGCCATGGAGTTCCCGGCAGACATGGAATGACCGGCAGTTATGGAATTGCCGGCCGGCAGCGGGCCGAGATCGGTATTCCGATGATGCCCCGCTCCCACCGCGACGATCATGACTAGGGTTCCGGCGAACCAATAGCCGGTGTGCCCGACGGAGAAGTGGCCGAGCCGGGATCGCCGAGTCGAGATCTGGTCACTGGTCGCTGCGGAACGTCGGGTGGCCAGTGCGAGGACCACCAGCGGCCAGACCACGATCAACCCGATCACGGCGATCCACACCCGGGCCGACGAGCCCTCCGTATCCGGCCAGAACATGGCGATCATGGCCAGGCCCATCACGCTATGGAACGCATCGTCCAGGAAGCGATCGAGGCTGCGGCCGAGAGCGAGTCGGACCAGCGTCAGCACGGTGACGACGACGAACGCCGTGCACACGGCGGTGTCCACCCAGCTGATCCCGGTCATCGTGCTCGCACCTCCGATCAATCTCGCAGCTTCGATCCAGCGCCGTCCAAACTGGTGTGGCGGCCAGTCTGACCGTCCCGACGTCCTTACAGACTGAACGGGGAGGAGAAAGTCACCGGTCGAGGGACTTTGTGCTCTCGCGACCCACCCGGCGGCAAACCAAACTGGCTAAGTAGGTGGGGTCAACCAGACTGAGTAAACCTCCAGCCGAACCAGCCGAAGGAGCCGAACTTGAGCGTGGACAGCAAGAGCGCCGGATCGACCGGGGCCCCGGCCTCGCTGGGTGGTGACACCGCAGCAGACGACGTCAGCACAAGTGTTGGTGAGACCCGTGGGCCGGTCGGATACGTCCTCTCGGAGGCACCCGGTCCGCTCCAGCAGCAGGAACTGGCCGACCTGGATGCTTTCTGGCGCGCCGCGAACTACCTGTCGGTCGGCCAGATCTACCTGATGTCGAATGCCTTGCTGCATGAACCGCTGCGCCCGGAACACGTCAAGCCGCGGCTGCTCGGACACTGGGGCACTACCCCCGGGCTCAACCTGATCTATACCCATGCCAACCGGGTGATCCGCGAACGCGACCTGGACGCCGTCTACGTGATGGGACCGGGGCATGGCGGTCCGGGGCCGAACGCCTGCGCGTGGCTGGAGGGCACCTACAGCGAGCTCGCTCCGGAGATCACGTACGACGAGCGCGGGATCGAGCGACTCTTTCGCCAGTTCTCCTTCCCGGGCGGAGTCCCGAGTCACTGTGCGCCGGAGACGCCCGGCTCCTTCCACGAGGGTGGAGAGCTGGGATATTCGCTGGTGCACGCCTTCGGTGCGGCGCTCGACGACCCGGACCTGACCGTCTTCTGCGTGGTCGGCGACGGCGAGGCCGAGACCGGCCCGCTGGCCACCAGCTGGCACATCAACAAGCTGATGAACCCGGCCCGGGACGGCGCGGTACTCCCGATCCTGCAGTTGAACGGGTACAAGATCGCTAACCCGACACTGCTGGCCCGGATCCCCGAATCCGAATTGCTTGAGCTGATGCGGGGATACGGCTACGACCCGCACGTCGTCGCGGCCGAGACCGACACCAACCCGGCGGAAGCGCATCAGGCGCTGGCTCAGGTGATGGACACCTGCCTGGACAAGATCGCCGCGATCCAGAGTCGGGCTCGCGGCGGGGACCTCTCCAGGCCGGCCTGGCCGATGATCATCCTCCGCACTCCGAAGGGCTGGACCGGACCGCCGGTCGTCGATGGGCAGCAGGTCGAAGGTACGTTCCGGTCGCACCAGGTGCCGCTGACCGCCACCCGCGCGAGTGACGAGCACCGGGCCGCGCTTGAGCAGTGGCTGCGGTCGTACCGACCGGAGGAGCTGTTCGACGAGACCGGTCGCCCGGTGGCTCGGCTGCGGGCGCTGCCCCCGGTCGGACCGCGCCGGATGAGTGCCAACCCGATCGCCAACGGGGGCCGGCTGGATCACCTTGAGCTGCCGGACTTCCGTGACCACGCGGTCGACGTCACCGAGCGCGGTCGCACCCAGCACGAAGCTACCCGGGTGCTGGGCAGCTGGCTGCGCGATGTGACAGTGGCTAACCCCAACTCGTTCTTGACTTTTGGCCCGGATGAGGTGGCCAGCAACCGGCTGCAGGACGTGCTGGACATCGGCGGGCGAAGCTGGATGGCTGAGGTGCTGGATGGTGACGACCGGCTCTCGCCGGACGGACGTGCCTTCGAGATGCTGTCCGAGCACGTCTGCCAGGGACTGCTCGAGGGCTATCTGCTCACCGGTCGACACGGCGTGTTCACCTGCTACGAGGCGTTCATTCATATCGTCGACTCGATGTTCAACCAGCACGCCAAGTGGATCGAGGCGAAGAAGCGGATTCCCTGGCGCGGCGTGATGCCGTCGTTGAATTACCTTCTTACCTCACATGTTTGGCGTCAGGACCACAACGGATCGACGCATCAGGATCCGGGTTTCCTGGATGTGGTGATGAACAAGAAGCCGGACGTCGTCCGGGTCTACTTGCCGCCGGACACGAACACCCTGCTGTCGGTATACGACCACTGCCTGCGTAGCCACGACTATGTGAACGTCGTGGTGGCGGGCAAGCAGCCGCAGCTGGACTACTTGCCGATGGAAGAGGCGATCCTGCACTGCACCCGGGGAATCGGGATCTGGGACTGGGCCGGAACCGAAAAGCCTGGCGTGGAACCGGATGTCGTCCTGGCGTGCGCCGGCGAGATTCCCACCCTGGAGACGCTTGCCGCAGCGGACATCCTTCGCCGGGAGTTGCCGGACCTGGCGGTACGCGTGGTGAACGTCGTCGACCTGATGCGCTTGCAGCCGGAGAGCGAGCACCCGCACGGCCTGCCGGACCGGCACTTCGATTCCATCTTCACCCCGGACAAGCCGGTGATCTTCGCCTTCCACGGGTACCCGTGGCTGGTCCACCGCCTGACCTACCGCCGGACCAACCATGCCAACCTGCACGTGCGTGGTTACAAGGAGAACGGGACGACGACCACGCCGTTCGACATGGTGATGCTGAACGATCTCGACCGGTACCACCTGGTGCTGGATGTGCTTGACCGGGTGCCCGGGTTGGGAGCCCGAGCGGCGGGGCTGCACCAGAAGGTCACCGACGCGCGACTGCGAGCGCGGGCCTGGACCCGGGAGTATGGCGAGGACATCCCGGAGGTGGCGAACTGGACCTGGCCGACCAGCTGATCACTCACAGTCGCTACTGATCCGGAAATTCCGGAAATGGTGACGATCTTGCATCGAATGCGCACTTCAGTCGTCCGGTATGCGAGGTTCTCTCTCTCGCACTACGGAGATCTACGAAGCGGAGTCACATTCAATGTCAGGTTTGGCAATCGGGCGAGGCAAGGTCGTCGGCGTAACTGCTGCTATGGCGGTGGTTCTGGCCACGATGGCCAGCAGCGGAGCTGCAGTGGCTGCGGAGGACCCGCCACCGCCAGAGTCGGCATGCACGGCTACGGGCTACGCGCCGAACAAGATCGTTCTGGGCGCCACCAGCGTGACTAAGACGTTCTCGGTGAAGGCGGCCGACTGCACCCTCGATAAGTGGCAAGTTATCGTGGTGCCCTTCTTCGATGTCGATGAGAACACGCAGGAAGTGAAAGGCGTTGCGGGAAACATCTCGGAGGGGGATTTCAAGCTGACTCCGACGATCTCGCTGTCGCCGAGAGTGTTGAAGAACAAGATAGCGGGCAGGACGTCGGACCTGGGCATCGTTGCGGCTTGGGGTGTAGGGGAAGACGTCAACGTCGTTCAGCCGAAAGTGGCGGTCATGCCTCTGACGTTGCAGCGGCGAGCGACCTTCGGGTCGTCGTTCAACGCACCGGGGTCGGTGACGAAGGGCGAGAAGATCACCCTCACCGGCAAGCTGGTACGGGTCAACTGGAACGGCGTAAAGAAGCTGAAGTACATCGGTTGGGCGGGCAAGGTGCAGGTTCAGTTCAAGGCCGCTGGTGCATCGAAGTACGTCACCGTGAAGACGGTGAAGGCATCCAGCAAGGGCAAGGTCAGCACCACGGTGAAGGCCACCAAGACGGGTCGGTGGCGGCTGTACTTCCCGGGTGTGAAGAGCACGGCGCCGGCGACGTCCGGCAGTGACGCGGTCAAGGTCAACTGACCACGGTGACGCCAAGGCTCGGCGGTGAACTCACCGCCGAGCCTGCCACGTAGCGAAGCTCTTCTTCATGCCAGGCTACGGTTACGGGTTATCATGATCGATGAATACATGGCTGAAATAGGATGCGCGCTATAACACCCCTCTTCATTCAGCCACGTATTCAGCCATCCCCAAGCCGCGCGCTCGGTGCGTCGGAGTACGTCACGGTGAAGACGGTGACGGCGTCCAGCAAGGGAAGGTCAGCACCACGGTGAAGGCGACTGAGACCGGTAGTTGGCGGTTGTTCTTCCCGGGGCGCCCGACCACGGCACCGGCGACGTCCAGAAGCGACGCCGTCCTGGTCGGCTGACCGCAGTACCGCCCAGGCTGGCGGTGAACCACCGCCGGGCCACGAAACAGCGACACCGCTCTGCCTAATGAGACCACTCATAGCTACGAACCAGTTACGTAAACGGGATAAAAAGATGAACACCGGGTAAATCTGGTGCGCTCGCGTCTCCGGTATGCGAGGTTCTCGTGCTTGCACTACGGAAAACGACTGAGTGGAGTTTTCATCAATGTCAGATCTGACGATGGGGCGCGGCAAGGTTCTCGGGGCAACAGCCGCTGTAGCGGTTGTTTTGGCGACGCTTTCCAGCGGTGGAGCTGCTCAGGCGGCTCCCCTGGATCTGTCACAGCTGGGGTTTGCTCACAAAGCTACCTCGGGGTCCCCGGTGGCCGTTGAAGCCGCCGCGCTGCCCCCGTCGGCTTGCACGGTCACGAGCTACGCTCCGAACAAGATCGTTCTAGGCGCCACGCGCGTGAAAAAGACCTTTTCGGTGAAGGTCGCGGACTGCACGCTCGACAAGTGGCTGGTTGCCCTCGAGCCCTTCTTCACGATCAACGAGGACACCCTGGCAATGACCGGCGTCGCCGGAAACCTCTCGGACGAGGAAGGTTCGCTTACTCCTAGGATTTCCCTGTCACCGCGAGTGTTGAAAAACAGCCAGGCGGGCAAAAAGGCACACCGGGCTGCAGTTGCGGCTTGGGGCGTGGGGGAAGACGTGGACGCCGTCGAGCCTGCCAGTGGAGATCTGTCGCTGACCTTGCTTCGGCGAGCGACCTTCGGGTCGTCGTTCGATGCTGCACCGGGGTCGGTGGCGAAGGGTAAGAAGATCACCTTGACCGGCAAGCTGGTGCGGATCAACTGGAATGGCGCGAAGAAGCTGAAGTACATCGGTTTCGCGGGTAAGGCGCAGGTTCAGTTCAAGGCAGATGGTGAGTCGGAGTTCGTCACCGTGAAGACGGTGAAGGCCTCCAGCAAGGGCAAGGTCAGCACCACGGTGAAGGCCAAGAAGACTGGTACCTGGCGGTTGTTCTTTGCTGGTCTGTCGACCACGGCGCCGGCGACGTCCGGCAGTGACGCGGTCAAGGTCAACTGACCGAAGGCGCAGGCCCGGCGGTGAATCCACTGCCGGGCCTGCGACGGGGTGGCGCTGATTCGGCCTAATCGAGTGACCTAATGTGACGGGCCAGTAGCTTAAACGGGACAAATGATGACGATCATGTAACAACGATGCGGTTGCGTCGTCCCGTATGCGAGGTTTTCATGCTCGCACTACGGTTAACGACGAAGCGGAGTCATCTTTTATGTCAGGTTTGGCGATGGGGCGCGGCAAGGCCGTCGGGGTAACCGCTGCTGCTGCGGTGGTTTTGGCGACGTTGTCCAGCGGCGGGGTGGCGCAGGCTTCTGACCGGGGTCTTTCTCAGTGGAAGACGGCCCCCAAGACAGCAAGGTCGCTGGGCACCTTCGGCGCAGCCGCAGTCGCTGCCGATATCCCGTCGGTCTGCACGATCGACAGCTACGCCCCGAACAAGATTGTTCTGGGCGCCTCGAGCGTGACGAAGACGTTCTCCCTGAAGGTGAGCGGCTGTACCCTCGATACCTGGTTCCTTGCGTTGGGTCCCTTCCTAGAGGAGAACTCGGACACTGCCGGTGTCGCCGGAGAGGGCACGTTCCAGAAGGTTGACGCTGACGGGAACCCGGTCTTTGACGGCAATGGGGACCCGGTCCTGGAAACCCTGACCCCCAAGATCTCCCTGTCGCCGCGATTGCTCAACAACGGTTGGGCGGGCAAGCTCGTGGACGCGGCCAGCGCAGGGGCTTGGGGCGTGGAAGACCCGGACGATACTGATGAGGATTCGGTCACTCCGGCCCAGGCGACGTTGCCGCTTACGTTGCAGCGGCGGGCGACCTTCGGGACGTCGTTCGGCGCCGCACCGGAGCCGGTGAAGAAGGGCAAGAAGATTACCCTCACCGGCAAGTTGTCCCGGATCAACTGGAATGGCGCGAAGACGCTGAAGTACGTCGGTTGGGCGGGTAAGGCGCAGGTTCAGTTCAAGGCTGCTGGCGCGTCCGATTACGTCACCGTGAAGACGGTGAAGGCGTCCAGCAAGGGCAAGATCAGCACCACGGTGAAGGCCACCAAGACTGGTACGTGGCGGTTGTTCTTCGCTGGTCTGTCGACCACGGCGCCGGCCACATCCGGCACAGACGCGGTCAAGGTCAAGTAAAAGCACAGCGGTACCGAAATCACAGGCCCGGCGGTGAAAATACCGCCGGGCCTGTGATGTAGCAGGGTGGCTCACACCAATTCCACCAGAATCGGCTGCTGGCGACCGACCGGAAAATCGGGCGAGGTCACCAGCAGCTAAGTCAAGTCTGGGTCAGCCACCGATACCGATCTCGACGCGCTTGGCCGGGAACCCTGCGGCGCTGCCGGGGTAGAGCCACAGCTTGCTGGTGGCTTGCTCGAAGGTGATGATGTCGTCGTAGTCGTCGCGGTTGAATTTGCCGGCGGTGAGTTCGTGATATCCGGTCCAGCCGCTCGGGGTGACCGTGCTGACTGTGCCGGTAATAAGGCCGAACACAGTGCCTCGCTTTAGCTGGAGCGCCCCGTCGGCGAGGTTGACCGAGAGCAGATCGTCGTAGTGGTCCCCGTTGAACTCGCCGCCGGTGTAGTCGACCGCGCCGCTGACGTTCTGGTTGATCTGCAGGGGGCCGTCGAAACGAGTACCGGCTGCGGTGCCTGTGTACAGTCGCATCACGCCGGTCGGGTCGACTGCAACCAGGTCGTCGTAGCTGTCGCGGGTGAATCTGCCGACCGCGAGGCCCTCCATAGCGGCCCACCCGCTGGCGCCGATCTCGATTCGGGTGCCGAATTTATTCGTTCCGGTCCCAGGGTAGAGCCAGAGCTTGCCGGTGGCCGTCTCGACGGCGATCAGGTCGTCCTGGTCGTCGCGATTGAACTTGCCGACGACCAGTTCGCTCATCCCACTCCAGTTACCGGGGAAGGCTTTGCGGGTGCCAAAGCTGCCCCCCGCCTCGGTGCCCGGGTAGAGCCACAGGACGCCGTCACGGATCTGGACGGCGAGCAGGTCGTCGTGATCATCGCCGGTGAATTCACCCGAAGCCAGATTGATCAGGCCACGTGAGTGGATCTGCCACATCTGCTCGTCGGTCTCGGCGCAGGTCTGCTGGAGGGCACGCGCTCCTGAGGCCTTTGATCCCTTGTTGACGACCAGGCAGAGCAGGGAGTGGTTGTTCTGGATCTGGGCCATGCCGCTGTTGTCTTTTTGGATGTTCCACCACTGCTCGGCTTTGCCGTTGCAGGTGGCCTGAACGATGTTCGCACCGACCGTCTTAACGGCGCCCCTGATGGTCAGGCAGAGCTGCGAATTCATATTCCGGATGCGGGTTTTCCCGGTGGCGATAGTGGCTAGTTCCCACTGCTGTTCGGGCTTGCCGTTGCAGGTTCCCTGGGCGGCCTCGGCGTCGGCGACCTTGGATACGCCGATGATGGTCAGGCAGAGACCGCTGTGGCTGGCCTTGATCGTGTCGGGTAGGTCTGCCGGCACGTTGTGGCGACCTACGCGCAGGAAAGTGTCGTAGTCGACCCGGGTTCCGGCGAGGGCGGTGCGGGCGGCCACAGCCAGGTTCTTCCTGCCTTCGGCTTCGGCCTGGGTGAGGATCGTCTGAATCTGGGCGCGATCGGCGTCGGTCTTGGCCTTCTGTTCACGGTCGATGTCGCGCTGGTTAGCAGCATAGATACCGGTGTGGATGAAAGCTTTCCAGTCGGCAGGGTCGGAACTGTCCAGTGCGACAAAGGCCGCGGAGTTGACCTCGGCCTGCCAGCCATTGGTCGATTCCCGGCGGATGAAGCGTAGGAAGTTGTCATCGCTGAGCGACTGAGTGCCTTCGCTAATGATGACGCCCAGAACAGTGGCCGCAGCACGGGCTTTCGCAGCCATTTCGAGTAGGCGTGACTTCTCCGCCGCGGAGGTGTTCTGGTCTTGGGCGATGGCGTCCGCGACGTCCTGCTGTTGAAAGTCTTTGATCTTGGTCTGCAGGAACTCGACCTGCTGGTCCGAGGCGGCGTCCATCGCGGCGAGAGCGGCGGCCTTGACCTTCGGGCCGGATGCTCGCTCGGACAGTTCGTGCAGGAAGTCCGAGCGGGTCAGGGTCAGCATCCGCTCGTCGGTGACGACCCCGATCGTCGAGGCTGCGGATCGGCGCAGATCGCGTTCCTGGCGGAGAGTTTCCGCATCCCGAATGATCTTCGCGTCATCCCGGGCTTTGGCTTCGTAGATTTCGAACTGGATATACGTGAGAACCGCGTCGGCGTCATCGCTGAACCAGGCGATCTGCCCAGCAGCGCGCACTTCGGGGAGCGTTTCCGGTGCAGTCAGGATGATCGCGGCGACGAAATCACGGTCATTGTAGATCAGCCATTTCTCGTCGGCGACGATGCCGAGCACGGCGACGGCGTTGGCCTTCTCCTCGTCCGAGGCACGTCGGTCGGGTGTGAGAGCTGCTGCTGCGGCTCGCATCGTGATACCGGCCGAGGCGCTTGCCGGCGCCATCAGCAGAGGAGTCAGCGTGCTCGCGGCTACCGCCACGATCGCACCGGTAAGCAGAAGACGCGAAGGGCGTCTCCGGCGTGTCATCGACGTCATTTCTGGTGGAGCTCCATCCTGAGGTAAGTATGTACAAGGGCTTTCGACACATCGGTGTCGCCGGAACGGTCCGGCAGGCGTGAAATCCCCACTTCTAGATTTTGACCGTCAAAGCGCTGAAACCGCCCCTGGCGCGTGACAGTTGGGCCAACAGGTCGATGCGCTGTGCCCAGTGCCCGGCGTGGTGAGCCGGGACCCTGAGGACCATAGTTGGGTGCGGAACAGGGTACAAGGTCTGAGTACGTGCTGATTGACACTTTTCTTGATTTTTCAACCTGTCTGACACCTGTGTGGTTAGATGACCGTCGCGTCTTGCCCTGTCCGGGTGTCGATCCCGCGAAGGCGCGACTGTCCAGTCTGCTGTTGCGGTGTGGACGAGTCGCGGTCGCAGGGGGTCATAACTACTTTCTGATCTTGGGAGTTTCTGTGCGCAAGGCGCTTTCGATGGGTTTTGCTGGTGTTCTTCTCGCTGTCTGTGGCGCTACGGTCGCACCGGGTGTGGCATTTGGGATCGGAACACCCACGGGCACCGGAACCGTCCTAGGAGTGACTGATCCGGTGGCCGATGCCGCGGCGCAAGATCGGGCGTTCGTGAAAATGGTGGCGCTGTACGATCCTCGCTCGTTGGTGCGGACTGCGGCGTGGAACGCATTGTTGAGTACGCGAGAGACAGCGGTGGCGGATTTCTTGGCCTCCGGGTATGCGTCAGCGGTGAAGCGGGCCAACGCGACGAAGGCACGTAACCTCGATTTTGCCAAGCGAGTGCTGGCCACCCACACGGTTGACTACGCGCCGCAGGTGCATGCGGCCGCCAAGCAGGCGGTGAATGGGACGGATGCCGATCGTGAGCGCTTCGTCAAGACGGAGTACGCCGCGGCGATGGAGCGAGACCGGTTGGCTCGCTTGAGCGAGGGTCAGCAGGCAGCGGCAATCGTGCAGGCCGACCGAGACTTCGTGCTTGCGACCAGCACCACGGACCCTGGGACTCAGGTGCGCGCCGCAGCTCTGTACGCCCTGCGGACCGGGGCAGGTGACGCCGGGTTGGTGGAGTTCTTCACCTACGACTGGGTGCAGGCCTCGGTGGTCGACCTGGATATGTACCGCACAACCCGCGCCGACCAGGAAATCCTCTGGCGCAGTGTGAATCGGCGCTTGCTGCTCGATGCGCAGACTGCGGATCAGGCCGCCCGTAGCGCCTCGGCAACCGAGGCGGCGCAAGCGCGAGCGGTGGCTGCGCGGGCCTGGAAGGCAGTCGGAGACCAAACCGGCCCCGCGCGTACTGCCTGGGGCCAGGCGCAGGAGCTCGCGCAGGCGCAAGCCCTGAACTGGCAACAGGTGGCATTGGCCGCTGCGGCGGCCGGCGGCCAGAACTGGTCCGCGATCGGAACCGCGGCCGATGCGGTGCAAACCGATTGGGCTCTGGAAAAGCAGCAAGCCACCGATCAGGCCGCGTACTGGGCGGCGTTGCTGGCTCAGGCTGTGGCTGGCGAGCGGGGCATGCAGCCGCTCGGTTGAGTTTAGGGTGTCGTTCTTTTCTGTTTTTCTCGTTATCTCGTTCTGGGTGGGTTCGTAACTGTGATTTCTCGGGTTCGTGCGGTTCTGGCGACAGTTGTTGCTGTGGCGGTTCTTTCGGGGTTGGTGTCGGTTCCGGCGGAAGCGGCCCCGATCAAGTCGTCTCGGTCGGGGGTAGTGGCGGCGCTGACCGCCGCGCTTCGGGTGGCGGATGATCTTCCGGTTGAGGAGTCTCGCCCGGTTCCGGAAACCCCGTACGTGCCGTGGGATGGGGAGGCCGGCGTCGAGAAGTTCGACGTCCGGTTGCGAGGCCTGATCGCCGATATCGCCGAGTTGGATCCAGAGGTTGAGGTCCGAGACGCGGCTGCGAAGGCGATGGGCGAGGGGGACGCGGCGATCACTGCGTTCTTCAGTTCCGGTCGGTCGGTGGCGGTCGCGGCGGCGAATGCTCGGAAGGCGGCCAAGGCCAAGGCGGACAAGGCGGCCGTGCAGGCGCTGGCTGGTACTGGTGGGCCGATTTTCAATGCCGAGGTGACTCGGGTGCTGGCTGGCACGGATGCCGACCGGGTGGCTTTCCTGTTGTACGGCAAAGATATTGCCAAGATCCGGGATGAGAAGGCAGCGGCGGGGACGAAGGCCCGCGCAGATCAGTTGCGGGCACGGGTGACGATGCTGGCCGGGGTCGACAGTCCCGAGGTGGCGAAGGCGGCAGCAGCGGCGCTGGCGGCGGGAGACGCGGCGATCGCCACGTTCATCAGTACCGGGTACGCGGCGGCCGCGAAGCTGGATGCGGCGACACGCGAGCAGGCGGTCAAGGACGCCGAGGCGCGGAACAAGGCGGCCGAGGATCTGTCGGATCTGGCGCAGCGAGCAGCCAGGGCGTCGACCGCGCGGGCGAATCTCCTGGTTGCCAACGGTGATGGCATTCATGCGTTGCAGCAGGCGTCGAACGCGATGGTCTCAGCAGCGAACCAGAGCCGGCTGGGTGAGCAGATCCTGGCTGGTACTGGGACGGCAGCGGCGAAGGCGACGAAGCTGACCGCGGCCAAGACTGAGGCCGCACGCCAGGTCGGGTTGGCCGTCCAGGCCGCCGAGCGGGCCAAGGCAGCAGCGGCCCGGGCGACGGTCGAGGCGAACATCCTCATCGAGACCGGTCTGACGTACGGGGCGAACTGGTCGTTGATGGCGGTGGGCATGCAGGAGGCCGCGACGGCGGCGCTCAATGCTGGGCGGACCGCGCAGGCCACGATCGATGCGACGATCGCCACGAACGCAGCGAAGGACGCGGCGGCCAAGGCCGCGGCGCTGGCGGCCTCGGCGATCAAGTGGCGAGAGCATTCCCAGGAGCACGCGAAGGCTGCCGCCTCGATGGCGAAGGCCGCCGAGAAGCAGGCCGTGTTGGCCGAGGACGCGGCGGCACGGACGAAGAGCGCGCGAATCGCGGCTGAGGCCGCGGATGTGAAGGCGCAAGCAGCCGCCGATCGGGCGCATCAGCACCGGTTGACGGCCGAGGCGGAAGCCAAGAAGGCCGCTGCGGCGCGGGCAGTCGCGGAGAAGGAACGCGCGAACGCAGCCGCGGCCCGGACGAAGGCTGATGGCTTCGCAGCGACCGCCCGAGGTGCGCGTCAACAGGCTGACTCCTACGCAGCCACCGCCGCATCAGCACGAGCTGCGGCAG
The DNA here is from genome assembly GCA_035474375.1 of Kineosporiaceae bacterium. Classification (GTDB taxonomy): domain Bacteria; phylum Actinomycetota; class Actinomycetes; order Actinomycetales; family Kineosporiaceae; genus JANNPJ01. Next base: position 25,036 of record DATINJ010000386.1, read on the forward strand.
AACAGCAGGACGGGCGGGCCGCCACGGCCGAGAACGGGGCTCGCACCCAGGAGGACAAGGCTGCGGCGGCGCGGGATGCGGCCGAAGCTGCCCGGCAAGCCAAGGACGTTGCCGAGGCTAAGGCCCAGGCCCTGGAAGCGGGCGCGGCTGCGGCCAAGGGCACCGAATACGCCAGTGACGCAGCGGCCGCTGCTCAGGCGGCTCGACGTGAGGCCGGCACCGCTGCGGGTGCCGCATCATCGGCTCGGAGCGCCGCGAGCACAGCGACTGGAGCGGCCGCGAACGCGCGGAGCGCGGCAACCGAGGCCACACGAGCCGCCGCCCGAGCTCGGGCCGCCGCTCAGCAGGCCGCAGCCGCAGCGGCGAAGGCCGACGCCGCCGCCGATCGAGCCGAGGCCGACGCGGCCACCGCACACGCCGCAGCCCGGACCGCCGACGTGAAGGCCGCCGAAGCGACCAAGAACGAGATCCTCGCGGCCGAGGCAGCCAAGACCGCCGTCCGTCTCGGCGAAGCCGCAGCCCAGGAGGCCGTGCAGGCCTTGTGGGCAGCCGACCGGGTCAAAGCCGACGCGGCCGCGGCTTCGAACGAGGCCGTCTCGGCCGCCACGCAGGCCGAGAACGCGATCCGGGCCGCGACCACCGCCCGAGAGTCGGCGGCCGCAACCCTTCAACCGGCGAACACGGCGATCACTGTGGTGGCCCAGTTCGTCGGCACCGATATCGACGCTGACTTCGTCGTCCAGGTAGCCGAGCAAGCCAAACTGGTCAGCCAGCAGCAGGCCACCGCGGCGAAGACGCGTGCCACCGAAGCACTGGCGGCGGCTACCGTAGCCCAAGCCTCGGCCGACAAGGCCGCCGCCCAGGTCAAACCCGCCTACCAAGCCGCCGCCGACGCCGCCAAATCAGCGGCCACTGCCGCCCAGTCCGCGGTCCGCGCTCAACAGGCCGCCGCTGACGCTGCTGCCGACGGTGCCGCCGCTCGGGCTGCGGCCGCCCGAGCAACTGACGCCGACAAGCGTGCCCGCACCGACGCGATCGCCGCTCGTACTGCCGCCAACCAGGCTGCCAATGATGCCGAGATCGCCGGTCGCACTGCGGATGCCGCCGAAAAAGACGCCATTGCAGCTCGTTCCGCCGCCAGCGCCGCTGAATCCGATGCTGCTGCTGCTCGCAGCTCAGCTGCCGCCGCTGAAACGGATGCTGCTGCTGCCAGTTCGGCCGCAGCTACCGCCCAGACCCATGCCGACAATGCCGCCACCGCAGCGGCGAACGCGCTGGCGTCTGCCGTGGAGGCTCAGAAGGCCGCCGAAGCCGCCGAGGAAGAGGCGCGCAAGGCGGAAGCCGCGTTGGGCCCGGAAATCATGGCAGGGATCGGCACCCAAGTAGCGATCGACGCGGCCGGAATTAACAATCTGGGCCAGATGCTCGGAGACGGATGGAAAGCTCGACTCGAGCAATATATGGCCGACTCTGGCAAGACAATTTCAGAATTCCTCGAGGAAAACGCCGCTGACATCCTGCTCGAGTTTATCGGGGAGAAGGATATCGAACGGTGTCTCCGCGACCGTAATGTCGGGGCCTGCCTGTGGAGCTTGGTCGACGTCGCCGGGATGGTACTCGTCGTCGGGAAATTACCAAAGGTTGTCAAGGCCATCGACAGAATTGTCGGAGCCTGGCCCTCGTTCCTAAAGAAATCGAAGGATTCCCAAGATTCGGTCAAAGGTTACAAGAAGCTTCTTGAATTGGAAAAGAAATGCAAGAAGATCGCCAAAGCTCTTGTCGCCAGTGCGTCGATCAAGGTTATTTCCGCCGGACCAGAGTGCGATC
>DATINJ010000387.1:0-23844 GCA_035474375.1 Kineosporiaceae bacterium
CTCGCTCGCGTGGGCAGCTTCGAGTGTCGTCGCCATCTCTCCCCGGAACCTGACCGGATGTCGTCCCTCCTCGACCCGTCCGCATCTTCGATGGGGCTGCGTCTCCTCAGTCCAGACACCGGACGCCGCCGTACTCGCTCGCGCGGACGGCTTCGAGTGTCGTCACCGTTCTCTCCACGGAACAGAGGGGTTTCTTCCCGGAACTGGAGAGCTACTGGGTAGCGAAGAGGTCTCGGTAGGCGGCGGCTAGCCGGAGCGGGTCGTGGCGGGGGGTGCCGTCGCCGAGGGAGATCTCCCGGGTCAGCACGGTGGCGCCCATCGAGCCGGCCACCTCGGTCAGCCGGTCGACGTCGTCCACCACCGACGGGTCCACCAGGACGGCGTCGATCCGCAGGTCCGGGGCGTGCGCGACGAGCACCTCCAGGTGGGTCTCGGGGGCGAAGCCGTCGGTCTCACCCGGCTGCTGGCCGAGGTTGAGGGTGAGGCAGCGCCGGGCCGGGGTCTGGCTCAGGGCCCGCGCCAACTCCGGGACCAGCAGGTGTGGCAGCACGCTGGTGAACCAGGATCCGGGACCGAGCACGATCCAGTCGGCTTCCCGGACGGCGACCAGGGCTTCCGGGCAGCCCGGCGGATCTTTCGGCATCAATTGGACGCCGGTCACCTTGCCCGGGGTGGTGGCGACCGCGACCTGCCCGCGGACCAGGGTCACCGCCGTCGGGTCGTCCGGGTCGATGCCGAGCACGGACGCCTCGATATCGAGCGGGACGGCGGCCATCGGCAGCACCCGGCCCCGGGCGCCGAGCAGCCGAGCCACCCAGTCCAGGCCGCTGACCGGGTCGTCGAGCAGTTCCCAGAGCGTGACGATCAACAAGTTGCCGAGGGCATGATCGTGCAGCGCCCCGGCACTGGCGAACCGATGCTGCAGGACGTCGCGCCAGAGCCGACCCCATTCGCTGTCGTCGCACAGCGCGGACAGCGCCATCCGCAGGTCACCGGGTGGCAGGACGCCGAATTCCCGGCGTAGCCGGCCGGACGAGCCGCCGTCGTCGGCGACCGTGACCACCGCGGTCAACCGGTCGGTGAGATGCCGCAGGGCGGCGAGCGAGGCGGCCAGCCCGTGGCCACCGCCCAGCGCCACCACCTTTGGTCCGCGCTCCCGGCCGGAGTTGACGGTCACTCCCGCCCCAGGTCCCGGTGCACAGCGGTGATCGCGACGCCGGGGCCGGCCAGGCGTTGGGCCAGCACCTCGGTGATCGCCACCGAGCGGTGCTTGCCGCCGGTGCAGCCGACCGCGATCGTGGCGTACCGCTTGTTCTCCCGGACGTAGCCGGCCAGCACCGGCTCGAGGGCGAGCGCGTAGCGTTCGATGAACTCCTTGGCGCCCTCCTGGCCGAGCACGTAGCCGCTGACCGGGGCGTCCAGGCCGGTGTGTGGGCGCAGCTCGGGAACCCAGAACGGGTTCGGCAGGAACCGGACGTCGGCGACCTGGTCGGCGTCCAGGGGCAGGCCGTACTTGAATCCGAAGGACATCAGCAGAACCCGGATCGAGGGATCGTCGGCGTCCCCGAACATCGCGATGATCTTGCTGGACAGCTCGTGCACGTTCAGCCGGGAGGTGTCGACGACGGTGTCGGCATTGCCGCGGAGCTCACCGAGCAGGCGCCGTTCGGCCTTGATCCCGTCCAGCACGGCACCGCCGGCCTGGAGGGGGTGCGGTCGGCGGACCGACTCGAACCGCCGGACCAGGACGTCGTCGGTGGCGTCCAGGAACAGCACCCGGGTGCGGACGCCGCTGCGGTCGGCGGCGGCGATGGTCGCGCTCAGCGCGGAGAAGAACGACCGGCCCCGGACGTCGACCGCCACCGCGATCCGGCGGACGGCCGGCTCGGCGTTCGCGGTCAGGTCCGCCAGCTCACCGATCAGCTGTGGTGGCAGGTTGTCGACGACGTACCAGTCCAGATCCTCCAGAGCCTTGGCGGCGGTGCTGCGACCGGCACCGGACATGCCGGTGATGATCAGCAGCTCGGACGCCGTCTGAGCTGGGCCTTCCGTTCCGGCCATCGGCTCGGCAGGGCCTTCGGGCTCGGTGGTCACGGTGTCTCCCTGTCCCGGGTCGTCCGGGGTGAATCGCGGTGGTCCGGGGTGAATCGCGGTGGTCCGAGGTGATCGGACAGTCAGTCGATGATCTCACCGGTGGCCATGTCGACAGCGACACCGCTCCGGCCGGCCTTGGTTTCGGTCTCGGTCGCCAGGGTGGCGACCACGGCCTCGGCCACCTTCGGGCCGACTCCTTGTACTGCGGCGATCGCCTCGACGCTGGCCAGGCGAAGCTTCTTCACCGAGCCAAAGTGTGCCAGCAATGCCTTCTTCCGGGCCGGGCCCAGCCCGGGCACGGCGTCCAGTTCGCTGACCGTCATCGCCGTGCTGCGGCGCTGCCGGTGGTGGGTGATCGCGAACCGGTGCGCCTCGTCGCGAATCCGCTGCAGCAGGTACAGCCCTTCGCTGCTGCGGGGCATGATCACCGGTTGATCGTCGTCCGGGATCCAGACCTCTTCCAGCCGTTTGGCCAGCCCGCAGAGCGCAACGTCGACGATTCCCAGCTCGGCCATCACGGCGGCCGCGGCAGCCACCTGGGGGGCGCCACCGTCGACCACCACCAGTTGCGGGGCGTAGGCGAAGCGTTTGGGCCGGCCGGTGTCCGGGTCGATCCCGGCCGGGACCGGTCCGGTTGCCGGCAGCGGAGGGTTACGCAGTTCCCCGGTCTCCACGTCGACCGAGGCTCCCTCGGCCAGTTCGGCATCCTGCTCGCCCAGATACCGCCGGAACCGCCGGGTGATCACCTCACGGATCGACGCGACGTCGTCCGAGCCGTCCACGCTCTTGATCGTGAAGCGCCGGTACTCCGACTTGCGGGGTAGGCCGTCCTCGAAGACCACCATCGACGCCACGATGTTCGACCCCTGGATGTGCGAAATGTCGTAGCACTCGATCCGCAGCGGCGCCTCCGGCAGATCGAGCGCTTCCTGGATCTCCTGGAGGGCCTTCGCCCGGGTGGTGAGATCTCCGGCTCGCTTGGTCTTGTGCAGAGTCAGTGCCTGTCCGGCGTTGCGCGCGACTGTCTCCATCAGCGATCGCTTGTCGCCGCGCTGCGGGACCCGGACATCGACCCGGGATCCGCGCAGCCCGGACAACCAGTCTTCGACTTCGCTCAGTAGCGGCGGGTTGACCGGGACCAGCACCTCACGCGGCACCGCCTCACCGGACGCCTCGCCGTAGACCTGCTGGAGCAGGTGCTCGACCAGGTCGGCGGTGGTGACGTCTTCCACCTTCTCGACCACCCAGCCACGCTGGCCACGGATCCGCCCGTCGCGGACATGGAACACCTGGACCGCAGCCTCGAGCTCATCTTCAGCGAGCGCGAAGACATCGGCATCGGTGCCGTCCGCGAGGACGACAGCGTTCTTCTCCATCGCCCGGGTCAGGGCGGCGATGTCGTCCCGGAGCCGGGCGGCCTGCTCGAACTCCAGCCGGGTGGAGGCCTCGCGCATGTCTCGCTCGAGTCGCCGCACGTACCGGTCGGTCTTGCCGGCCATGAAGTCGCAGAACTCCTCGGCCAGCTTGCGGTGCTGATCGGCGTCCACCCGGCCGACGCACGGCGCCGCACACTTGTCGATATACCCGAGCAGGCACGGCCGGCCGATCTGCCCGGCCCGCTTGAACACCCCGTTGCTGCAGGTCCGTACCGGGAAGACGCGCAACAGCAGGTCAACGGTTTCGCGGATCGCCCAGGCATGCGCATACGGGCCGAAGTAGCGAGTGCCCTTGCGCTTGGCCCCGCGCATCACCTGGACCCGCGGAAACTCCTCGCCCAGCGTCACGGCCAGGTACGGATAGGACTTGTCGTCGCGATACTTGACGTTGAACCGCGGGTCGTACTCCTTGATCCAGGCATATTCCAGCTGGAGGGCCTCGACCTCGGTGTTGACCGTCGTCCACTCCACCCCGGCGGCCGTGGTGACCATGGTCTGGGTACGCGGGTGCAGGGACGCGAGATCGGCGAAGTAGGAGTTGAGTCGTTGCCGCAAGCTCTTCGCCTTGCCGACATAGATGACCCGGCCGGCGGCGTCCCGGAATCGGTACACGCCCGGCTGTTCGGGGATCGCACCGGAAGCAGGTCGGTACGTCGCTGGATCGGCCACCTGAAAAGCCTATGCGCTGCCACCGACAGTTCGGTCCGGGGTCTTTGCCCCGGTCCCCTATCGTTCATCGAATCGCCGGTCGCGCGTCCCGCGGTCGCCCTCCCCCGAGGCTCGGAGCCCGATGGACCACGATCAGCACCGCCGCGCCCTGTGGCAGGACAAGGCCACCGCCTACCAGGACAGTTTCGCTGGCCTGTGCGCGTACCCGATGCCGTTCCTGCTGGACCAGACCGGCGTCGGGCGGGGCAGCCGGGTGCTGGACGTCGGGTGTGGGACCGGATCGCTCAGCGCCCTGGCACTCGAGCGGGGAGCGATCGTGTCGGCAGTGGACGCCGAACCGAGCATGGTCGCGGCCACCCGGGCCCGGGTCCCTGCGGCGGACGCCCGGGCCGGCACGCTTCCGACGCTGCCGTACCCGGACGGATCGTTCGACGTCGTCCTGGGGAACTTCGTGATCAATCACGTCGGCCGGCCAGCGGTCGCGGTCACCGAACTGCGGCGGGTGACCCGACCAGGCGGGCGGATCGGGATCTCGCTGTGGCCCCGCCCGGCACCTCCGATGCAGCAGCTCTGGGACGAGGTGATCCAGGCTGCCGCCGTGATCGCGCCGGCCTTCCCTGCCGTGGAGGAGAATTTCCCGCAGACCGTGGCCGGCGCCGCTGAACTGCTGACCGCCGCCGGGCTCGTCGACGTCCGGTCCGGGCTGCTCGAATGGCAGCATCGGGTGGACCCGGAGCAGTGGTGGTCGGGCGCCGTCAACGGGGTCGCAGGGATCGGATTCACCGTCTCCCAGCAGGACGCGCCGACGGTCTCGCGGATGAAGGCGGAGTACGACCGGATCGCCGGTCGAGACCTGGACGATGAGGGCCGGCTGAACCGACCGACCGCCGCGATTGTGGCGACGGCGACCCGGCGAACGTAAAGCACTCCACCAAACGCCCGGAATGCGCCCTCTGCGGTAGACGCGCGAGTAACATACGGGCACTCTTGCGGGGTGATCGCCGCGCATCGGGTACTCGCCAGCCGGGTTCGAGAACGCCTCTTCCGGCTCTCACCGCCGCGCACCCGCGATATCCAGGTCGAACGCGATCTCCCGATCACGATGCCGGACGGCGTGATCCTGCTCGCCGATCGCTATATCGGGGTGGGCGACCGGACCGGCAGCGACTCCAGCGGCAACGGCGGCGGGCGCAGCGACGCCGTCGAACCGCCGCCGACCGTGCTGATCCGCACTCCCTACGGGCGGACCGGGACCTGGTCGCTGCTGTACGGCCCACCCCTCGCCGAGCGCGGCTTTCAGGTGATCATCCAGAGCGTGCGGGGCACTGCGGGGTCGGGCGGCCAGTTCGTTCCGCGTGCCCAGGAGCGCGACGATGGGCTGGCCACGGTCCGATGGATTCGCGAGCAGCCGTGGTTCGGCGGTCGGCTGGCCGGCGCCGGCATGAGCTACCTCGGGTATGCGCTGTGGTCGATCGCCGACGAGGCCGGGTTGGACGCAGTCTGCCTGCAGGCGACAATGCCGAGCCTGGTCGAGCCGCTGTACGACGGCGGGGCCTTCGGCCTGGGCATCGCGCTGCCCTGGACGGCGCTCGTCAGCCGCGCTCAGCCGATCCTCGGTCAGCTCCGAAATCGAATCTCGGACAAGGAATTACAGGCCGGCTTGGATCGGCTGCCACTGGCCGACGGGGATCGCAGCACGCTGGGGCGACAGATCGGGTTCTATCAGGACTGGCTCGCGCACGGCCCGGACGACGCGTACTGGACAGCGCAGTCGCACACCCACCGGGTGACCTCTCTGACGTCACCGGTGAGCATGCGGACCGGGTGGTACGACGTCTACCTCCCGTGGATGTTGCGGGACTACGCCGCGCTCTGTGCCGCCGGGAACCCGCCCAGACTGACCATCGGCCCGTGGGGCCACACCTCCGCCGGGCTACTTCGCGGCATTCCCCGGGAGACCGTCGACTTTCTCGGTGAGCATCTGCTGGGTACGCCGCCCCGCGCGGGTGGGCAGGTCCGCTACCACGTCACCGGAGCGAACGAATGGCGCGATGCCGAGGTCTGGCCACCGCCCGGCGGCCGTGATCATCGGTGGTCGCTGGGGGCCGCCGGGGCGTTGACGCCGATCGACGGCGACCCGCCCGAGGCCGGCGCCCAGCCTGATCCCCACCCGAACCCGGCCGCCGCCGAAGTCCCCGGCAGCGCCTCGGTGTTCCGGTACGACCCCGCCGATCCGACGCCGGCCGTCGGCGGGCCGACGATGCTGACCGACGAGACCTCGGTGGACAACCGCGCCCTCGAGCAGCGGTCCGACGTCCTGGTGTTCACCTCGCTGCCGCTGCTCGCCGACATCGACGTGATCGGCACCCCGCGAGTCCGATTGACCGTCTCGTCGGACAACCGATACCACGACCTGTTCGTTCGGCTCTGCGACGTCCACCCGGACGGGTCGTCGATGAACCTCGGTGGGCGTCTGGTCCGATTGGACGACGTCGAGCCGGATCAGGTCGGGATCCGCGAGGCCAACCTCGAGCTGTGGCCGTCGGCACACCGGTTCGCTGCCGGGCACCGGATCCGGGTGCAGGTGAGCGGCGGGGCGCATCCCAGGTATGCGCGCAACCCCGGCACCGGCGAACCGCTCGCCACCGCCACCCGCACAGTGGTGAGCACCGTCGCCGTGCATCACGACGGGCAGCTCACCTCGACCATCACCCTCCCGGTTCACCCCTGACCGGGTTCACCCCTGACCGAGGCCCATCCTGAGGATCCGATCCATCCTGAGCACCCGTCCCGGGCCTGATCATTCCCACTCCTGACACCCCGCCCGCACAGCGGATGGGGTGGCTTGCGTCCGATTCCTGGGCCACGTCCGGATTACTCGTCAGTGGCGAAGATGCGTTCGGAGATGCGGGCCTCGGGTGGGTCGACGGGCTCGGACGCCGAGGACGCGATCCAGGTCTTCAAATCAGAAAATTGCCGAAGATAGGATCGGTACGCGTTGGTGTCGAGCACCCTGAGCAGGATTTCGTTGTTGTAGTGCAGGGCATTGTTCGCAAAATTCGCTGACCCGGTGAAAACCGCTCGCGTACTCGTGTCACCGGCATAATTACCCTCCACCAGCAGGTACTTGTCGTGGACGTAGAAGTCGGCGGCGGCGTCGCCGTTCATGTCCCGGGCGCCGTTGTGCAGGACGGGTCCGCCGTACCGGCCGCCGGGGCGGGTCAGCTCTGAGACCACCTGCCCAGCCGTTTCGCTGCCGGTGAAGACGATCTCCACGTCGCACCCGGCGTCGTCCAGCGCCCAAAGTTTCTTTGCCAGATTCACCCGGTACTGCGTCCACTGGAACATCGCGATCTTGATGATGGTGTGATGTGTAGGGGTGCCGTGCCCGGAGGCCGCTCCGGAACACGAGACATTCGACAGGATCGAATAAATCGTGTCCGAACTGTTGCCGCTGCCGCCCCGGGGGAACAGGTAGGTCTTGAATCGGCCGCTTTTCGTGACGCGGTAGTAGTCCGCCTTGACCGACCCCTGGAGTCCCACCAGCGCACCTTGAGTCATGTCTTCGAAATACCGCTTGTACGCCTTATACATCGTGGTATCGCCGACCATCGTGTAGGCGTCGTTCCATCCCGTCACGGCCTGGCCATTAGTGGGATTCGCGGAACTGATCGTCACCACTCGCTTCGCCGAACCCGACGTGGAGAACATGTACATTTTCGCGTGCAGGTAAGAGGGCTCGTAGTCGGTGAAACAGCTGCGATGACAGAGAACAGCGAAACTTTCGGCGGTGTGATCTTGCCCGAGCGCAGCGGTCAACCGCGTCCAGGTGTCCCGGATATCGTGGTCGTCCATCAGCAGTCGCACGTGAACCCCGCGGTCGTGCGCGGCGATCAACCGGTCGACGAACGATGAAATCGTGACGGAGTAGAAGGACATTCGGATAACCGACCCCGCCGGCGCGGCATCGATCGAAGCCATCAGGTGATCAGCGATCGCATACTGCTCCGCCTGGGACCCGTCAGGTTTATTGAAAACCGCACCCTCGACCGGGTCAGCGTGGGCCGCGGCAGGAATCGCGAGCACCAAGGCCAGCGCGACCAAGATCGCAAGCATCTGAGGAAATCTCCGGTGCATCGCCACCGGGTTCGACCGACAATCGTTCCGCCAGAGATCCATCCATTCACACTAAAGCCAGCCATTAGGGAAAATAGGGCCGTTGGCCCGAATTTCACGACGAAATTCCGCCGACCGCCCTAACCACCAGAATTGGATCATCAGGCACGCGATGGTGGCGAACCATGGCAGATGAATCGGCGTCCGTCAATTCGGCGTCCGTCAATCCAGACCGCGCAACCTCGGGCGAGCACCGAGGCTGACCGTGATTCGGGCCGACGAAGCCTCGCCGCGATCAAGCCCGGTGCTGACCCGGCCGCCCGTCGGCCCTACTCCGTGCTGACCCGTTAGCCCACAAGACCGCTCACCCGGCCGACCGTCAGCGGCGGCGTGCCGTTGCCGGCCCGACGTCGTTCAGCGAGACCGTTCGCTTCACCGCGCGCACGCCGCGTTGCGATGACGTGACCGGCTTCTCCGCGGGCTTCGCGACCGGCTTCCTCGCCGCTGCCTTCGCAACCGGCACGGCCGCCTTTACCGCCGCGGCGCGCCCGGGGGCAGCCTTGACTGCCGCCCGTTTCACCGGCGCGGCCTTGACCGGGGCGACCTTTGGTGCAGCGCCCTTGGCTGCTCCGGTCTTAGCTGCTCCAGCCTTGGCCTCAGTTGCCTTCGCCGGGACCGCTTTCGCTCCGCCGGCCCTCGCTCCGCCGGCCCGCGCTGGTGCCGCCTGCTTGGGCGGCGCTTTCACGGTCGCCTGCTTGAGAGAAGTCGAGGTGGCCGCCACCGCCTTGGCCTTCGCCTTGATGGCCGACCCACGACCCTCGATCGCCTTCGGGTTACTGACGCCGAGCAAGTCGGCGAGGAACCGGCCGGTATGGCTCTCCGGCACCGCCGCCACCTCTTCCGGCGTCCCCTCGGCGACCAACAGACCACCTCCGTTGCCGCCCTCCGGGCCCAGGTCGATGACCCAGTCCGCGGTCTTGATGACGTCGAGGTTGTGCTCGATCACGATCACCGAGTTGCCCTTGTCGACCAACCCTTGCAGGACCAGCAACAGCTTGCGGATGTCTTCGAAGTGCAGCCCAGTGGTCGGCTCGTCGAGCACATAGATGGTCCGGCCCATCGACCGCTTCTGCAGCTCACCAGCCAACTTGACGCGCTGTGCCTCACCACCGGAGAGCGTGGGTGCGGACTGCCCCAGCCGCACGTAGCCCAGCCCGACGTCGACCAAGGTGTTCAGATGCCGGGCGATCGCGGGCACCGCCGCGAAGAACTCCGCACCCTCCTCGATCGGCATGTCGAGGACGTCGGCCACCGTCTTGCCCTTGAAGTGCACCTCGAGGGTCTCGCGGTTGTACCGGGCACCGTGGCAGACCTCGCACGGCACGTAGACATCCGGCAGGAAGTTCATCTCGATCTTCAGCGTGCCGTCACCGGAGCAGGCCTCACAGCGCCCGCCCTTGACGTTGAACGAGAACCGGCCCGGCTGATAGCCGCGGACCTTCGCTTCCTGGGTCTGGGCGAACAGCTTCCGGACGTGGTCCCAGACCCCGGTGTAGGTCGCGGGGTTGGAGCGCGGGGTCCGGCCGATCGGGCTCTGATCGACGTGCACCACCTTGTCCAGGTGCTCCATACCCTTGACGCTCTTGTGCCGGCCGGGAACCTGCCGCGCACCGTTCAGATTGTTCGCCAGCGTCGTGTAAAGGATGTCGTTGACCAGCGTCGACTTGCCCGAGCCACTGACTCCGGTGACCGCGACCAGCAGCCCGAGTGGGAAGGCGACGTCGATGCCCTGCAGGTTGTGCTCGCGGGCACCGGTAACCATCAACTGGCGGTTGCGGTCGCGTGGCCGGCGCACCAGCGGCACTTCGATCCGGCGCCGCCCGGAGAGATAGGCGCCGGTCAGCGAATCGGGATGGCTGTAGAGGTCGGCCACCGTGCCGGAATGGACCACCTGACCGCCGTGCTCACCCGCGCCCGGACCGATGTCGACCGCCCAGTCGGCGGCCCTGATCGTGTCCTCGTCGTGCTCGACCACGATCAGCGTGTTGCCCAGGTTGCGCAACCTGGTCAGGGTCTCGATCAGCCGACGATTGTCTCGCTGGTGCAACCCGATACTCGGTTCGTCCAGCACATAAAGGACGCCGACCAGGCCGGAGCCGATCTGCGTGGCCAGCCGGATGCGCTGTGCCTCGCCACCGGACAGGGTGCCCGAGGCACGGTCGAGAGAGAGGTAGTCGAGCCCCACATCGAGCAGAAACCCGAGCCGGGCCTGGATCTCCTTCAGCACCTGGTCGGCGATCTGGCGTTCCCGCGCGCTCAGGTCCAGGTCACCGAGGAACTCCGCCGCCTCGCGCAGCGGGAGCGAGCAGACCGCCGCGATCGAGCGACCGCCGACGGTGACGGCCAGCACCTCCGGCTTGAGCCGGGTACCACCACAGGTCGGGCACGGCACTTCACGCATGAAGCCTTCGAAGCGCTCTCGGCTCCAGTCCGACTCGGTCTCCGCATGCCGGCGCTGAATGAACGGGATGGCACCCTCGAACCCGGTGGTGTACGACCGTTCCCGGCCGAACCGGTTCTTGAACTTGACGTGCACCTGGTAGTCCTGACCTTCCAGCAGGGCATCTTTCGCCCGCTGCGGCAGCGCTCGCCAGGGCACGTCGACGGAGAACCCGAGATCCTCGCCGAGCGCCCGCATCAACCGAAGGAAGTACTCCGCCGAACCCTGGGTCCACGGTGTGATCGCGCCCTCGGCCAGCGTGAGGTCCTCGTCCGGGACGATCAGCTCACGATCCACCTCGAGCTTGATCCCGATCCCGGTGCATTCCGGGCAGGCGCCGAACGGGTTGTTGAAGGAGAACGTCCGCGGCTCGATGTCGTCCAGCTGGATGGGATGCTCGTTCGGGCAGGCCATCTTCTCGCTGAAACGCCGTTCCCGGTCCGGCGCACCCTCCGGCTCGTCGACCAGATCGGCGATCACGATGCCGGCGGCCAAACCGAGCGCGGTTTCGACCGAGTCGGTGAGGCGCTGCTTGGACGTGGTCTTGACCGAGAGGCGGTCGACCACCACCTCGATCGTGTGCTTGTACTTCTTGTCGAGGGTGGGGGCATCGGCCAGCGAGACCACCTTGCCGTCGACCCGGGCCCGGGAAAAGCCCTTGGTCTGAAGGTCTTGGAAGAGGTCGACGAACTCACCCTTGCGGGCTCGGACCACCGGCGCCAGCACCTGGAAGCGAGTGCCTTCGGGTAGCTCGAGCAGCCGGTCGACGATCTGCTGGGGGGTCTGCTTGGTGATCGCCTCGCCGCAGACCGGGCAGTGCGCTCGGCCGGCCCGGGCCCACAGCAGCCGCAGGTAGTCGTACACCTCGGTGATGGTGCCGACGGTGGACCGAGGGTTGCGCGAGGTCGACTTCTGGTCGATCGAGACGGCCGGGGAAAGCCCTTCGATGAAGTCGACGTCGGGTTTGTCCATCTGCCCGAGGAACTGACGGGCGTAGGCGGACAGCGATTCGACGTATCGCCGTTGCCCCTCCGCGAAGATCGTGTCGAAAGCCAGGGAAGACTTGCCCGATCCGGAAAGCCCGGTGAAGACCACCAGCGCATCGCGCGGCAACTCGATCGAGACATCTTTGAGGTTGTGTTCGCGCGCCCCGCGCACGATCAGTCGGTCGCTCAAGACTCGTTCCTCGCCGTTCGTATCACCCTCTGCTTGATGGTTTTCTCAGTCCGCTCGTCCACGGGAGACATGCTAGGCGCCGCCACCGACAGTTTCTCACTGCTCGCTCGGACGGCTGATCCGTCGGGCCCACCGAGCGCCGTTCCGGGCCCAGCGAATGCGCCGGCGGATGGCAGGCTGAGGCCATGACATATACCGGTGAGGTGAGCCCGGGCGGGCCGAGCGACGTCCGAGAGCTGCCCGATGTGACCATCCGTAAGGCCAGCGTGTCGGCGCAGGACAACAACAGCTACTTGATCACGTGTCGGAGCAGCGGGCACCAGTTGCTGATCGATGCGGCGGACGACGCGCCGCGGCTGACCGCCCTGCTGGCCGAAAGCGGAGCGGGCGGTGCCGAGCGGCTGGAGACGATCGTCACAACGCATCAGCACTGGGATCATCATCGGGCGCTGGCGGACGTGGTCGCGGCGACCGGGGCGCGGACCGCCGCCGGCCGCGAGGACGCCGCCGAACTGCCGGTCTCCGTCGATGTCGAGCTGGCGAACGGCGACCGACTGGTGGTCGGCCAGCTCAGCCTTGAGGTGGTGCATCTGCGCGGTCACACTCCCGGTTCGGTGGCCCTGGTGCTGACCAGCTCGGACGGCAGTGTGCACGCCTTCACCGGTGACAGCTTGTTCCCAGGGGGCCCCGGCCGTACAACAACCCCGGCGACGTTTACTTCCCTGATGGACGACCTGGAGGCGCGGATCTTCGCTCCGCTACCGGATGAGACCTGGATCTACCCAGGCCACGGCAAGGATTCCACGCTGGGCATCGAGCGCCCGCAGCTACCGGAATGGCGTGCCCGGGGCTGGTAAGCCGCGCTGAAATCCCGGCGGCGGCCCTTCTGTACCCGGCTGAGCGTCCAGCCCGGCTGAGCGTCTTGATCGAGGAGGTTGCGGCAAGCAGCGCCGGACACTCGTCGATCAAGACGCTCAGGAGCCGGCCGCTACGGGACGGTCACCGTGACGTTGTTCACCGCGCCGGAGGGGGTGATCACCGTGGTGATCACCCAGGTCCCCGAGGCCTTCAGCTTGAACTTCACCGTGGCCTCGCCGCGCCGGTCCACGTCGTCGCTGTCCACGAGCTGGGTCATCGGGCTGCCCTGCCGGGTCGCCGTCGAGGTCACCGCGGAGTCCGGGTCCAGCCCGGTGAAGTTGACGACGTAGTTCTTCCCGACCGGGCTGGTGGCATTGCCGGTGGCCTTGGCGTCCAAAGTGACGAACTTGGACTTCGCGTGCTCCTTGCTGCCCTTGGTGCAGTCGACGGTGCGAGCGGTGACCGAGTGCCGACCGGATCCGGACGTGACGTAGACGTGCGTGGTGCTCGTCCCGGCGGGTAGCACCACCTCGTTGCCGTTGTCGATCTGGATCCGGGTAGCGCAGGTCGGGTTGGCGTTGCTCACGGTGACCAGGACGTCCGTGGTGTTCGGGTGCGCCGGATCGGTCGACGGGGCTGCGGTCGCGGCGACAGTCAGCTTGGTACCCGGTGGGTAGGCGACCGCCGCCCCGCCACCGAGCAGAGCGGTCACCGCCAGCGCCACGACCGCGGTCTTTCTGTTCAAGAGCAGGTTGGACATGATGTTGTTCCCCTTGTTCGACGAGTGCTTGCGGGAGACGCTCGTCATCCCCGCGTTGCGGACGAGTTCTCGCAGGCCGTCAGCGGTTTGGTGCTGACGGTTGCCGGCTGCACCATTGGTTGGGTGAGCACGACCGGACTGGTTCCGACGTCGCCATCGACGGCCGGGGTGGTCATCACGACATTCACGGTGCGGCGCTGACCCGCATCGATCTGCACCGGCACCCGCCATACCGTGTGGTTGTTGTCCTGCCCGACCACTGGCGCCAGGGCCTGGCCGTCCAGCGAGGTGAGAGCGGCGTTGCTGCCCACCGGCCCGTAGATGTCGAGGAGGACGCGGTTGCTGCCGTCCCGGGTTTGCCGGCCGCTCAGGCCGACTTTCACCAGGTCGCTGCGGATGGTGACGTATTCCGGCAAGCCGGTTCGGGGGGCAGCATTGGTCAAGGTCACGGCGATCTGCCCGACCCGGGTGCCGTTGGTACAGCGACCGGGCTGGTAGTCGGTATGGACCTTGAGGTAAGCGTCGAGCTTGTTCCCGCCGCCGTTGTTGACCACCGCCATCGCGAACGGGCCGTCGCCGGACGGCAGCGATCCGGAGATCCGGAATCGGGCCAGCTGGCTCTGCTCGTCCTCGTCTGCGGCCCAGAGCAACAACCGGCGCTCTTGCAGCGGTTTACGCATCGCGCTGACCAGCGTCGGAAGGTCGAAGCGCCCGACCGTGAACTTGGCGAAGACGGCGTCCACCAGTTCGGTGGTCACCTTGTCCACCACCAGCGGATTCCGCCACTTCTGGTACACGCCACGGCTGAGGAAATCGACGGCGTTCTGGTCGTTGATTTCGATGCCGCGGATGGTCACCGGACCGGTCGCCGACAGCATCGCGGCGACCACGTATTGATCAACGGCGGCCACGTAATTCAGCGGGCGGGTGTTGGGTCGGGCGTTCCAGCCGGCCGACACCAGCTGCCCGGTGTACGCGAAGTGCGGGCTGGCATTGAACCCGGCCCATTCCCGGAGGTCCTTGCCGTAGAGCGCGCGCAGGGTGGGTGGCAGCTGATCGGCCGGGATCGCCGGCCCACGGTCGAGGACGCCGCGAGCCCGCGCGGTGACCAGCCTGATCTTGCCGTGGTCGGTTTTCACCACGGCGTACGCCCCTACCAGCCCACCTGTTCCGCGAGCCTCGGCGTCCTGCTGGAGCAGAACCATCCAGGACCGCTGGCCCTCCGCGCCGAACATCGCCGGAATGCTCCGCAGCACCGGGACGGCGTCCGCCATCGGTCCACGAGCGGCCCCGAGGGCATCGTTCAGGCTGGTGACACCCGATCCGATCTCTGGTCGTAGTTGCCTGGCATCCAGCTCACCGATCCGCACCGCGCCGGCCGAGACAGCGGTCGAGACGGCCGGCATGGCCGCCGCCAGCTGGCTCAGGGCGACCGTGTCGATCCTGCCGTCAGCCACCGGAATCGTCTGTGGATCAAGGCGCGGGAGAGTGGTTTCCAGCGGACGAGCGGCCGTGGTGAGATCGGCGAGGACGGCGCTCACAGTGCGGGCGGCCCGCAGGTCCCGGCCGAGGATCGGGATGGACCCGGCCAGTCCCCAGACCGGGTCGCCGGTCAACTGGTGGGCCCGATCAGCGTCCAGCCTGACCTTGGTCAGGGTCGGGCCGGCTCGGACCAGGTCATAGTCGATCAGTTGCCGCTGCAGGTCCGCGCCGTCGAGTTGGAGTTGAGCCATCGCGGTCCGAGCTTCCCGACCGCGAATCGCGACCCAGGCTCCGGCGGCGACGACGGCGATCAGGCAACCGACGGAAATGACCAGCCAGGGCCGCGGCCGAGGTATCCCCCCCAGGCCACGGCGACGGTCCTTGTCGTTCGCTCTCCTCCCCACATCGGGAGTCTGACACAGAGTGAACGATCAGACACTCTATGTCGATGTGGATGGGCCGAACGTTCGATCCGCCGCGAGACGGGTAACCAATCGGTAGTGACATCCAGCCACTCCCGTCACATTCGCGGTCTCACCAGAGACCTCCACCCGGTCACAGATGGACGCCGGCGCCCTCAGTTCGGGACCTCCCCGGCCGAGGTGAGGCAGAAGTATTCGATCGCTTCCCGCAAAGTCTTCCCGGCGCCGGCCCCGGTTCCGCCGGCGACGGCGGCGGCCACTCGGTGCGCGCTTGCTGTCACCCCGTTGATCCGCTGCTCGACCGGGAACTCCAGGACGGGTCGGATCGCCACCAGGGCCGCACCGGCGTCTCCGGATCGCACCCGCGCCAACGCCAGGTCGCACCGCGAACCCGCCTCGTCGCTGAAGCTGCGCTGCCCGGCAGGGAGCAGCTCGTGCGCCATCACGGCTTCCATCGCCACGCTTTCGGCGGCTATCTGTTGCTCCGGGATAAAGGCGAGGGTCTCTGCCGCATAGTAGAGCTGGCGAGCCGGGGAAAACCCGAGGAGCCCACCGATCTCGTCCAGATCGTCGCCGCTCACCCGATCCCGCGCCGTCCGGGCTCGGTGCAGCGCGGCCAGGGCGGCCGACTCGTTCCCGACCATGCCCCAGGCTCGCGCCTCCTGCGCGGCGATCCACACCGCCCCGGCCCCGCGCACGGTCCGCGCCGGCTCCGCGCCCAGCCGGGCGTAGCGCAGAGCATCCTGCGACCAGCCCGCCCAGTAACAGATCAGCGACTGCAGGCCCCGCACCCAGGTTCGGAGCCCGTCATGATCAGCGTTGTCCGCGCAGATGAACGCGGCGCGGGCCTGAGCCATCGCGGACCCGGCGTCACCCAGATCGTGGCTCGCCTTGGCCAGCATCCCCGAGGTGATCCCGGTCAGCAGGTAGAGGTCGGCGGCTTGCCGCGGCCGCTGGCGACCCTCGAGCAGATGGAAACCGACGCCCTGGAGATCGGTCAGCTCACGAACCAGCGGGCCGACCGGCCACTGTGGGTATCCGCACGCGAGCCGTCGAACCTCGGACTCGAGTTCGGCCAGCGTCTCGGGGCCGACGTTGCTGCCCTCCACGATGGACGCGAATCGAAAGGCCCGGCGCGCTGCCCTCGCCACCTGCCCAGGAGCCCGGCGATCGTCCGTCGTCCTGGCATCCACCTCAGCGCCGGATCCGACCCTCGCCGAACCCGGCCCGCCCCCCGCCGTCCCGATCAATGACGACCCAGGCAGTAGCACTCCGGCGGACCCGGCCAACCCGGCCAACTCGGCCTGTTCGGACGACTCGTGTTCGGGAACAGCACCCCCGGCCAACCGGATGATCACTTCCCGCTCCCGCGGGTCCAGCAGCTCCAGCGCGTCCGGGGCAAGCAGGCGTAACGGCTGAGTACCGTACGCGGTGGCCAGGGCGATCAGTTGGACGGCGAGCGGGATCCGGCTGCCCTTCGCCGGAAACTGTTCCAGTCGCGACAGCGTCGGCTGGTCGAACCCATTGTCCTGACCAGATCGACGGCAGCGCGCCACCGCCTGTGGCTGGCTGAGGCCGTGTGCGAGCCGGTAGGAGGCCAGCCGGCTGATTTTGCAGATCGCCCGGACCTCGTCGGCGATCTCATCGATCCCCCGGCCTTGGCCGATCATCACGTCTCGCAGCCGGGTGATGTCCGCTTTGGTCCAACCGTTCATCGGCATTTTCCTGTCCGGCCGCATGGCTCGTGCATCTCGTCCGCATAATCCGGCTCGGACGAGCGCTGGGATCCCCGCCCAGGGCCTCAAACTTACGCATAGAAACCATGCTGTTGCACCCCGTGACGAGACCCCCAAAAGCACGATTGACTCATCGCATGGCCTCAAAAACCGGGCATCCCACGAAATCGCGTTCGAACCTCACCCTGATCAACCAGACTGACAACCCGCCGGCCGGTGAACTCCTGCGCGGGTCCGCCTTCTTCGTCGTCGCCAATGAGCGGGAAATCGCCGGGGTACACCACCGGGTACAGATCCTGCTCGGCGCCTGGCAGCTCCGGCGACTCGCCGAAACTGCTGCCGAACTCGTCGGCGCGCTCGTGGTCGCGACCATTCCATTCCCCGGACGACAGGCGCACGTCCGCTTGCGGGCCTACCAAACCAGGATGCGCTGCGAGGTGAGCGGGATGTATCCCGCGGAATCAGCGCACGGCCCGGCCGCCCAGCTGTTCACGTTGTCCGAGCCGGGCGAAGCCGTGACCTTGCTGGCGGATCGCAGCGCCGCCTGGGGTCACCAGGACTTCCGCTGGGGCCGGACCTTCTGGTTCGAACTGGAGTTGCCGACCCACCCCTGAACAGCCCTGGCAGCGCCGCGCGACTTCCGAACAGACGCCCGGACGGGCGGATCAGCCCTCGTCCGGGCCCTCGGGCAGATCCCGATCCGGCCACATCGCCCGCGCCGCGATCTGATCGAAACTCGCCAACGCCGATGGCAACAGCGCTCGCCACAGCTCGACCCGGTCTTCCGCCACACCGGCCGCCACGACCCGATCCCGCAAGTCGGCGCTGGTCACGGCCACGCGGGTGGACCGGCGCAAGGTCATGGTCTTGCCCCAGCATTCGGGCGCATCGCTGGTGATCAACGCCAGCAGCGGCGCGCCCAGGCGCTCGGCCACCCGGACGGCAGCGCGGGAGGAGCCCCGGCCGGGCAGAATCGCCACCACCAGGTCCGGCCGGCCCAGTACGCGTCGCCCGAGGAGATCGGGGATGACGCTGCCGGACGGCAGAATCGAGACCCTGCTGCCGACCGACTCCAAGTGCACCGCGAGGGCATCCACCCCCGGCCCCTCGGATTCCTCGCAGCGCCCGCTGACCAGCAACAGATGCCGGCCGGCCAGCGGAGACAGCGGCACCCGCGGTGCCACACTCCTCGGCTGTACCGGAATGGCACTCACCTGTGCCGGGCTGGTCACCGGGCCATCCACCAGCGGCTCAGCCCGATTCAGCCTGGTCCTCATCGCGCCCACCTCCAGCAGGAGGAGCCGGTTGGCCGGCTCAGGGCCCACCTGCCGGATCTCATCACCAGGCAGTTCTGCGTCGTCGTGCCGTTCAGCCGGGTCATTGCGCCGGGCATGGTGACCTTTCTCCTGGCCGGTTCAGTGCCGTCAAATTTCTGGCCAGACGCTGTCGACTCTGCATCGACCATGGCCTAGCGTCCGGGAACACCGCAGCTCTGAATTCTCGCACCGGGTCGCCCGGACAGCGCCGATGAACGAACCTCCCCGGACCGTTTGCCCGCCCGACCCGATCCGAACGATCGATCTCAGTCCGCTGTTAGGCGGAATCCACCGCGGGCAATCAGCGCCGACCTGGCTGCGGCTACCGTCCAGCTCGCCTCAGAATCGGAAGTCAGCGACCAAGCGGCTCAGTTCGCTGCTCATTCCGGCGAGCTTGCGAGCGCTCTCTTCGGCCTGGCCGATCGATGACGTCGTCTCGCCCGCCGCGTCGGCCACCCCGGAGATGCTGCGGGCGATCTGCCCTGACCCGGTCGCCGCGTCCGAGACTCCCGCATTGATCGCTTGGGTGGTCGCGGTCTGCTCCTCCACCGCGCTGGCGATCGTGGTCTGGAACTCATTGATCCTGGTGATCACCGTGGCGATCTCAAGGATTGCCTGGGCCGCCTGATCAGCGTCCGTCTGAATGGTCTCCACCCGTTGCGAGATGTCTTCGGTCGCTCGCGCCGTCTCCTGGGCCAGCTGCTTGACCTCATCCGCCACCACTGCGAACCCCTTGCCGGCGTCACCGGCCCGAGCCGCCTCGATTGTCGCGTTCAAGGCCAACAAGTTGGTCTGCTCAGCTATCGACGTGATCAAGCGGACGACATCACCGATCTCCCGCGACGACTCCCCCAATTTGTTCATCGTTCCCGTAGTTGCGACCACTGACTGCACCGCGCCGGTCGCCACCCGGGCCGCCTCGTTCGCGTTTCGGGCGATCTCGCCGATGGACGTACCCATCTCCTCGCCACCGGCGGCCACCGCTTGGACGTTCTGCGACACCTCATCCGCCGTCCGGGCCACCACCTCGGCCTGCGCCGATGTCTCGTGGGCCGACCTTCCCACGTCCGCGGCGATGGACTGCAGGCCGCTGGAGGTACCGGCCAGTTCTGCAGCGGTACCGGTGATCTGGGTGAACACTCCAACGATCTTCTCCAGCGCCACGTTGAGCGCCCCGGCCATTTCGGCGATCTCGTCACTGCCTCGGTCGTTCAACCGGTGCGACAGGTCGCCCTTCGCCACCTGATCCAGCGCACCGACCACTTCTCGCACCCGCCGGTTCATCGAGCGGCTGAGCAGGAAAGTGGAAACGATCACCGCCACCGCCCCCAGGCCCAGCATCAGAAAGGTGACGGCGGAGAGCAATCCGGAGGTGTCGTCCGACTCCTTCTCGATCTTCGTGGCGCCGAGGTCCAACTGGTCGATGGTCGCCCCCACCACCTCGTCGGTCGCATCGTTGGCGTCCTGCACCGCGCCGAAGGCGGCCCGAGCAGCCACCGGATTCTTCACGGCGCTCTGCACGACGGCAGTGATCTGGTCGACGTAGGTGAGGAAGCTGGCGCGAAGCTTCGCCACCGCTGCCCGTTCGTCCGAGCGGAGGTCGAGTTTGTCCATCGCCTCCAGCCGGACGGTGACCTTGCCCGCATCGTCGGCGACGTCGGCCAGAAGCTCCTTGGGGGTGTCCGACAGCAGTGCTTTGTACCCGTCCACTTTGAGCTCGCTGGCCCGGGTGTCCAGCTCTCGGATCAACGTCTGCGCCTGCCCGTAGTCGGCTTCCTCGCCGCGAAGCGAGTTGACCTTAGAACCGAGCACGAGCGAGGCACCGTTACTCATCAGCGCGACGACGAGTCCGATGCTGCCGAGCAGGGCGAGCCGACGTCCGATGGTTAGCCGGGGGCGCGACATTCTGACCTCTTTCGTGGGGTACTGCGGGCATCCGATCGGCCGAGACAGCTCGCATGATCACTCGCGCGACGACCTTGCCGTTCTCCGCCTCACTATCGGCAGGCCGCTGCCCCGACTGAAGAACCCCCCAGCGGGTGAGCGCTGCTCCCCACGTCCTCTTTCAGGCAGCCTCAGCCGTTGGCTGCCTTCATCCCCCGCAGCTCCTTCTTCAACTCATGGATCTCGTCACGCAGCCGAGCAGCCAGCTCGAATTGAAGTTCGGTGGCCGCCGAATGCATCTGATCGGTCAGCTGCTTGATCAGATCGGCCAGGTCGGTCGCCGGCAGGTTCACCAGATCCGAGGCGTGCCGGCCGGCGCCACCGCCCATTCCGGTCACCGGTGCCTTGCCCCGGCTGCGCTGGCGCCCGCCACCGATGAGTTCCTCGGTGTCGGCGTCCTCCCGGTTCAGCAGATCGGTGATGTCCTGGATCTTCTTCCGCAGCGGGACCGGGTCGACTCCGTGCAGGGTGTTGTACGCGACCTGCTTCTCCCGGCGGCGATTCGTCTCCTCGATCGCCCGTTCCATCGACGCGGTGATCCGGTCCGCGTACATGTGGACCTCACCGCTGACGTTCCGCGCCGCGCGGCCGATGGTCTGGATCAACGAGGTGGCCGACCGAAGGAACCCTTCCTTGTCCGCATCCAGGATGCTGACCAGGGAGACCTCGGGCAGGTCCAGGCCTTCTCGGAGCAGGTTGATCCCGACCAGCACGTCGAAGTCGCCCTTGCGCAGTTCACGCAGCAGTTCGACCCGGCGCAAGGTGTCTACCTCGGAGTGCAGGTAGCGCACCCGCACGCCCTGTTCCAGCAGGTAGTCGGTCAGGTCTTCGGACATCTTCTTGGTCAGCGTGGTGACCAGCACCCGCTCGTCCTTGCCCGCGCGCTCGTGGATCTCGCCCAGCAGGTCGTCGATCTGGCCCTTGGTCGGCTTCACCACGATCTTCGGGTCGATCAGGCCGGTGGGCCGGATGATCTGCTCCACCACACCTTTGCCGCGGGAGAGCTCGTACGCTCCCGGCGTGGCCGAGAGGTATACCGTCTGGCCGATCCGGTCCTGGAACTCCTCCCACTTCAGCGGGCGGTTGTCCATCGCGCTGGGCAGCCGGAACCCGTGCTCGACCAGCGTCCGCTTGCGCGACATGTCTCCCTCGTACATCGCGCCGATCTGCGGCACCGTGCTGTGCGACTCGTCCAGCACCAGCAGGAAGTCGTCCGGGAAGTAGTCGAGCAGGCAGTTCGGTGCGCTGCCGGGCTCGCGCGCGTCCATGTGTGCGGAGTAGTTCTCGATCCCGGAGCAGGACCCGACCTGGCGCATCATCTCGATGTCGTACGTGGTGCGCATCCGCAACCGCTGAGCTTCCAGCAGCTTGCCCTGCCGCTCCATCTCCGCGAGCCGACCGGCCAGCTCCGCCTCGATTCGTTCGATCGCGCGTTCCATCCGCTCGGGGCCGGCGACATAGTGCGTCGCCGGGAAGACGTACATCTCCTTCTCCTCGCGGACGATTTCCCCGGTCAGCGGGTGCAGGGTATAGATCCGGTCGATCTCGTCGCCGAAGAACTCGATCCGGATCGCCAGCTCCTCGTACACCGGGATGATCTCGACCGTGTCACCGCGCACCCGGAACGTGCCGCGGGTGAAGGCCAGGTCGTTGCGGGTGTACTGGATGCCGACGAACTGGCGGAGCAACTGGTCGCGGTCGAGTTCGTTGCCGACCCGCAGCCGGACCATCCGGTCGACATACTCCTGCGGCGTACCCAGGCCGTAGATGCAGGACACGGTGGCGACCACCACCACGTCGCGGCGGGTCAGCAGCGAATTCGTGGCGGAGTGCCGGAGCCGCTCGACCTCCTCGTTGATCGAGGAGTCCTTCTCGATGTAGGTGTCTGTCTGCGGGACGTACGCCTCGGGCTGGTAGTAGTCGTAGTACGAGACGAAGTACTCGACGGCATTGTTCGGCAACAGCTCACGGAACTCGTTGGCCAGCTGGGCGGCCAGGGTCTTGTTCGGCGCCATCACCAGCGTGGGGCGCTGCACCTGCTCGATCAGCCAGGCCGTGGTGGCCGACTTTCCGGTGCCGGTGGCACCGAGCAGCACCACGTGCTGCTCGTTGTTGTTGACGCGCTGAGCCAGGTCGGCGATCGCGGTCGGCTGATCACCGCTCGGCTGGTAGTCGGAGACCACCCTGAACGGAGCAACGGTGCGCTGGAGATCCGTGATGGGTCGCATAGTCCAACCGTAAGCGTGCCCACCGACAAACTCATTCCTGAAGCTCGAACAGCGGCCCGCTCAGGTTGTCCGCAGTGGCTCGATCCGGTCCCGCCAGCAGTCGTCGACCTGGGTCACGGTGGCCGCGCGGGTACCGGAGTTGTCGATCCAGACGTCGGCCACTGTGCGCCGCTCCTCGTCTGCGGCCTGCGCCCGGATCCGGGACACCGCCTCCGTCTCGGTCATTCCACGGTCCTCGATCAGCCGGCGGATCCGCTCCGACTCCGGCGCATGGACGACGATGACCAGCTGAAACCCGTCCGCCAGCCCGTTCTCTACCAGCAACGGGATGTCGTGCACCAGGACGGCGTCCGGCGGCGCGGACTCGATCAGAGCCCGGGTGCGCTCGCCGATCAGCGGATGCAGGATCGCATTCAGCCGGGCCAGCTTCTCAGCGTCCCCGAAGACGATCCGCCCGAGCGCGGGCCGGTCCAGCCGACCGTCCGGCAGCAGCACCTGAGCGCCGAAGGCAGCCACCACCTCGGCCAGCCCTGGCGTGCCCGGTTCGACCACCTCCCGGGCCAGCTGGTCGGCGTCAATGATTGTGGCCCCGAGTTCGCGCAGCCTTCCTGCCACGGTGGACTTCCCGGCACCGATCCCCCCGGTCAACCCAACCATCAGCATCCGCGCATCCTAGACCGCCCCGGGTCGACCCGATATCTGCCCCTGATGGGCTACATCGCGAGGCCGGTCTGTGTCCGTCCTCGCAGGCGATCGAGTTCGACCGGGTTTCTGGCTTCGGACAGCGATCGGTACCGATCAGCCGCCGCAGGACGCGGCCGAAGTCACGAACACCCGCCCAAGTGATTGCCAACTACGCCCGCGAATCTGCCCTCTATCGACCCAACCACGGGCATAACTGGCGATCATGACGGCGGCCGGACCGATTTCGGCGGATCACCAGGAGTTCGATACTCCCGCCGGCCACCACAGACGCCGTTATCGACCTTCGCTTCGGTGGATGCCGCGAGTACGGGCTGAGCATCCGCAGAGCATCGATCGCGAACGTGAGGCAACCCGGCCGGCAAACGGGCGAAGCCCGGCACCTGGGTGCCGGGCTTCGCTTGT
>DATINJ010000388.1:0-5235 GCA_035474375.1 Kineosporiaceae bacterium
AGGCTCGAAGGCACTAATCACACACGACGTCACCCGGACGGGCCGCACCCCATTTTCATCCCTCGGGAGGGCCTGCGGCCAGCGTCGTTCATTCGAAAATAGCCGCAGCCCTCCCGCGAAGATCGCCAGTTACGCCCGCAAGGAGTGCCGTTCGCGGCACGAAACCGGGCGCACCTGCCGATCATCACCCAGGGCCGAAGATCTTCACGGCCAGGAACCCGAGGTTGGGCCGCCGTCCCTCATTTCAGCCCTCGGGGTGGCCCGCAGGGCCATGAACCGTTCATGCACTTGGGAGGCGCGTCAGCGCCGGCGTGCCCTCGCCCGAAGAGCAAGCCGCGTCATTCGTATCTACGATCGTGAATGAGAAAATGTGGCCCATGCATGCGCTCGCGGCGCACGAGCTAGCTGGCCAGGGCGGCCAGGGCGGCGGCGCGTAGCCGGTCGGTCAGAGCGCGGTGCGCGCTGCGGTCCACCTTGATCTGGATCACCGACATTCCCGGCAGCGGGTCGACCAGCGCCTTCCGCAGCTCACGGACACTGCCCACGATCTGATGCGCAACCCTGTACCCAGCGCACAGCGCACCCAGGTCAACCCGCTGCGGCGTAGCGAAAACCCTTTCAAAATGGGCATTCTGGAGCGTTCCGAGCTCGGCGCGAGCACCATGCTCGAGCAGGCTGAAGATCCCGCCACCGTCGTCGTCCACCACCACGATCTGCAATCGCGGCTGCTCCTCCAAGGGCCCGACCAGCAGCGCGCCGACATCGTGCAGGAAGGTCAGGTCCCCGACCAGGCAGCGCACCAGACCCCTTTGATCCACCCTGCCCAGGTCCGCTCCGCTGAGGGCAGCGCCGCTGCGATCCATCTCATTCAGGCTCGCCCCGCTCAGAGCGACGCCGGAGGCGCTGGCGAGGGTCCCGTCGATCCCGGCCAAGCCGCGGTTGGCAAGCACCCGAGCAGCCGGATCGAAGGGGGCGGCGGTCAGGTCGAGATCCCGGATCGGGTTGCTCGACCCGGCGAAAAGGACGTCGCCTGGCCCGGTCACGGCGGCTACCTCGCGGGCGATCAGTGGGCCGGTCAACCGGCCGGCCGTAGCCTCCTCGTCCAGCAGGGCGTCGATCGCCGAAGCGGCCGCCCTGCCGGCGACCCGCCAGGCGTCCCACCAGTCCGGATCCGCCTCTGGCAAGTCCGACGCATCCGACCACCGGTCAACCGGCGGGTCTGCCACCGCCACCGCAGGGACGACGAGCGTGGCTTGGCGACCGGCGTCCGACCAGTCCGGCCGTTGGGAGACCACCACGACGTCCAGATTCGGCCGGGCCAGCAGCCGACTGACCGGCCGGGACAGCGTCGGTCGCCCGAAGACCACCACCCGTTCGATCGCCGCTCCCAGGTTGGGCAGATCCAACAGCAGTCGGTAGGGCCCGATCGCGTGGCCGGTCCGGGCCCCGGAGGACGGCTCGGCCAGCAGCGGCCAACCCATCGCCTCGGCCACCTCCGCCGCCTCGGCTCCGGCGTCGTCACCGGCGAGGACCACCGTGCGAGCCACCGACGGCAACCGCACCGCGACCGGAGCGGCGGCCGCACTGATCGCAGTCAGCCCGGCGGTACCGGGCAGCGACTCCGGCCAGGTCTGCTCGGGGCGATCCCGGGTCTTGCGGCGATCGATGGTTTCCGCCGGGTCTGGGGTGAGCGGATCATCGAACGCAACGTTCAACTGCACCGGGCCCGGATCGGCGCCCGGGTTGCCACAGGCCGCCGCCACCGCACGGGCCAGCACGTTCCGCCACCCAACCACCTGGCCGGATTGCCGGTGCGGGGCGGGGATCTCAGCGAACCAACGGACGGCGGTACCGAACATCCGAACCTGGTCGGTGGTCTGGCTGGCGCCGGTCCCCCGGAGTTCGTGCGGCCGGTCTGCGGAGATCACCAGCATCGGGACGCCGGCATGCGACGCTTCCAGGACTGCCGGGTACAGGTTCGCCACCGCCGTCCCAGACGTGGTGATCACCGCCGCCGGGGTGCCCGGCGCACCCTTGGCCAGGCCGAGAGCGAGAAACCCGGCCGCGCGCTCATCGACCCGGACGTGCAATCGGATCCGGCCCGCGTCGGCGGCAGTGGCCAGCGCATAAGCCAGCGGCGCGGAGCGACTACCCGGGCAGAGCACCACCTGCCGGACGCCGAGATCGGCCAGCGCAGAGACGATCACCGTGGCCAGCGCGGTGGACGGATTCATACCCTCATCGTCGCCCACCGACCGAACCGACTCCCCAGCGACCCGCTTGGGCACTGCAAAGTCGTCTTTCAGCCGGGCGGTCGGGGCCATTTGAACACGCACAACGACGACCGCCGCTGCGCCCACCTGGGCCCTTGGTCTCGATCTGCGTGTTCAAACGGCCCCACTGCCGGAGCGACTGGACCGCCTAAATATCCATAGCCTTTCCAGCAAATCCGGTGTACAGATCCTCGTCCTCCGGATATTCGAAAGACAAGGCATTGAATGGCGCCTCTTTCGCCGTGAACTTAAATAGTGCGACGGCCGACCGCCAGCAGGCCCGGAAGCGAGCGCAGCATCTCCGCGATGCGAAGGAACGCCTCTGATACCTCCGCAAGCGAACGAACAACCAGGACTTCAGCGGGTAAGATCATTTCGGAAACTTTCCAGATTTAATGATTCCTACCTTCAGAACTGCCGGATCGTCAACATAAACTGACACGCGACTTCATCTGTTTATTTACGCATAAGCACCTGGATTATGGGTTGTCGGACCTGTCCCGGCACGGCGCTAGATTCCCGGAGGACACACAGCGTGGCGATCGGTTGCGCGAAATGGCTCTACGTTAGTAACGTCCTTGCCTTGGCTGACGACATCGCCAATAGGCCTGCTAATTGCACATCAGCGCGGCGTCGGCCCTTGAACACGGATGACCGACCCCGAACGCCGATCAATAATCACCCTGATATTGCCCCCACGGTGACCTGCGAAGGTCCACACTGACCAGTCCCCATAGTGGGCGTATACCTTTATCGGGCCAATCCAGGGCAAATCCCTCCGCAGGCATTCCAGTCGGGCCAGTTCAGCCGCCTGATCACGACTTACGCGGCCACCGAAACCGAATGTCAACCACCGCAACAGTCGACTCACTTCGCCCACTCGTATACTCCGACGCCAGCGCCACCAACGGCAATAACCTCGCTCGCCAACCGCGGAACAGACACGTAACCGTTGCTAATCGGGAAGGCTGCTCCCTTCCTGATGCTACGTGTCGCATATCCTTCCGCCGCTGCCTCTTCAGCGTATCGGTATAGACCGGACTTCAAGTAGAGACCAACCGTTACTTTGTTGAAGGGAGCCTTTGGAGTCAGGACCGAGTGCACGGTCTCGTGCCTAAGCGTTTCCTCAAATGCTTGACCCGAGAGGCCTCGCTGGATCGTGATGTTCCCGAACTCATCCGTTGACCCCAGCACGTCTTGAGGAAGATCACCGAAGGTGAAGGCGCGTGCCCTCGCCACCGACAGGGCTCGCCCGGCCGCCTCTGCCTCGCGTCTGGCTTTGAACATGCCTTGGACACCTGCGACGAGGTCGGAGCCGAGTTTGTAGAGGGTTTTGGCGAGTTTCGCGGCTTTGCCCCAGCGCCACGCGTACTTTGTGATGATCTTCCCGGCGAGGCCGCCGACCACCGCTGACAGTGCGGTGAGGGCGGTTTCTGCGCAGGCGCCGATGTCGCCTTTGGTGAAGCAGTCCAGGCCGGCGGTGATCCCCAACTCATCCATGGCGATCTTGCCGAGCATTTTCGCGGCTTCGACGAGTCGCTTTTTGATTTCGAGGCTGTTGCTGCGGGCGGCGTTCAGCCGGGCGGTGGCTTGCTGGACGGCGGGGTTGTTCACCGCGTTCGAGGAGCCTGAGGCGCGGTCGCGGTCTTCGCGGTTTTTGTTCAGTTTGCTGCCGTACTCGGCCCGGTTCTTTTTGTTCTCTGCTGGTGTGCCGCCGTCGAAGCAGGTGTTGATTTCGATCGGGCACAACCCGGAGGGGTCGGACAAGGTCACGGGGCTGTTCCGGGCGTACGCGTACGGGTTCAGGCTCCCCGGATCCCCCGCATCCATCACCGGGTCCACCGACAGGAACCGCCCGGTCGACGGGTCGTATTCGCGGGCACCTAAATGCGTGAACCCGGTCGCGATGTCCTTCGTCCCATCGACGAACCCTCGCTCACCCGCCCACACCACCGAGGTGAAGCCGACCCGGTCTGCCCCGAACGGGGAGAATCGGCGCCGCTGCGTGTCATTGGCGGTCGCGGTATCCACACTCCAGATCGCGCTGCCACTCTGATCGGAGAGCAGGACCCGGACCCCACCACCGCTGCTTTGACGCATCGCGACGGTTTGCCCGTCGAAGGCGTAGTACCGGGTCGAATTCACTACCCCGGTCGTGGTGTCGACCTGGACCTCGGTGTTGTCCAGATACAGGGTGTTCTTCGTGCCCTCCCGACGGATCAGGCGTTCCCCGTCCGCGTCATACACGTTCGAGCTATTCACCCCGTCGGACACCGCCGACGCCAGATGACCCTCGTCATCCCACGCCATCGTCTGCGAACCCACCGTGGCCCCGGACTTCGCTACCGACTGCAGGTTTCCGGTGGTGTCGTACCCGTAGTCCCGGGTGGTGGCTGAGCCGACCAGGGGGGTGGACACCATCTTGGTCAGGGTGTGTGGTTGGCCTTTCCCCGCTGCGGTCACCGTGGGGTAGGTGTAGGTGCGGGAGGTGTCGCCCCAGGAGGAGTGGTAGGTCTCCTGTTTCCGGTTCCCTGCCGTGTCGTAGGTGTAGGAGTGCCAGTACCCGGCCGGCCCCCCGATGGTGTCGGGGGTCGGGTTCGCGGCGCAGCTGTTGTTCGCGGGTGTCCATCCGTCGGTCAGCTGGGCGGCGTAATCATACTTGTAACACTGCGTTTCGGCCGGAACATTCGCCACTCCGGGGTTGTCGATGCCGGACGTCAGGTTCCCGCCCTTGTCGTAGGTGTAGTTCAGGTTGACGTCGTACAGGCCGTTCTGGTTCTGCCGTTGCGCGGTGTGCGCGACCAACCGGCGGGTGCCCTCTTCGAAGGCCTGCCCCAACCAGATCGCTGGTGCGCTGGCCTGGCCCATCCCGTAGATCAGGCCTTCCCCGTAGGGGGAGCGGATCACTCCACCGACGATCGAGCCGACCACGTTGCTCGAGATGGCGGCCGGTGCACCGACC
>DATINJ010000389.1:0-11702 GCA_035474375.1 Kineosporiaceae bacterium
GATCATGCACGGTTGCCCACCGGCAAACCACAACCCCCGCAACCTCCCGTGATCATGCAAGGTTGCCCGCCGGCAAACCACAACCCCCGCAACCTCCCGTGATCATGCAAGGTTGCCCACCCCCGCAGACCACAACCCTCGTGATCATGCACGGTTGCCCACCCCCGCGGACCACAACCCTCGTGATCATGCACGGTTGCCGCCTCC
The DNA here is from genome assembly GCA_035474375.1 of Kineosporiaceae bacterium. Taxonomy (GTDB): domain Bacteria; phylum Actinomycetota; class Actinomycetes; order Actinomycetales; family Kineosporiaceae; genus JANNPJ01. The sequence goes on from DATINJ010000389.1 coordinate 208, forward strand.
GGAACGGGCAACCGTGCATGATCACGGCAATGCCGGTGAGTTAAGCCACCACGGAACCCCTGACCAACAACCGTGATCATGCACGCTTGCTCGTCTGCTCAGGACACGCCGCCGCTGACGCGCCTCCCCAGCATGATCACGGGTCGAAGCGGAGCGGATGCGGCTCAGGCAACCTCACCCCAGTCTCTCCAGCGCTTTAACTCACCGGCATTGATGATCACGGGAAGGTTTGCTTGACAGGCCTGCAGCGGAACTCACACACTCGATGGCGCGGACAGCTGTCCGCCTGACGGACACGAGGAGCATCCGCTACATGATTCAGCCGGACGATCGCGCCCCCGAAGGCACTGCGGCAGGGCCGCTGTCGGGGCTGCTGGTCGCCGATTTCTCCCGGATCCTGGCCGGCCCCTACGCCAGCATGCTGCTCGCCGACATGGGCGCCGAAGTGGTGAAGGTGGAAAGCCCTGGCGGAGACGACACCCGCAGCTGGCTACCGCCGGTCCGCGGCGAGATCTCCACCTACTACCTCGGCATCAACCGCAACAAGCGGGCCATTGCCCTCGACTTGAAAGACCCGGCCGATCAGCGGATCGCCCAAGAGCTCGCAGCCCGCGCCGACATCCTGATCGAGAACTTCAAGCCCGGCGGCCTGGCGAAGTACGAACTCGACTACGACTCGGTAGCCGCCGCGAATCCAGCCGTGATCTACGCGTCGATCAGTGGCTTCGGCTCCGGCGGGGGTGCCGCCCTGCCCGGCTATGACTTGATCGTGCAGGCGATCTCCGGGCTCATGAGCCTGACCGGTGATCCGGACGGCCCGCCGTACCGGGCTGGGATCTCGGTGTTCGACGTGATGTCCGGGATGCAAGCGGTGATCGGCATCCTGGCCGCGCTCAACCACCGCAATACCGGTGGGCCCGGCCAGCATGTCGAGGTGAACCTGCTGTCGACAGCACTGTCCGGGCTGGTCAACCACACCAGCGCGGTGGTGGCCGGCGGCGTGACGCCGTTCCGGATGGGCAACTCGCACCCGAGCTTGTTTCCCTACGAGCCGCTGCCCTGCGCCGACGGCGATTTGATCATCACCGCCGGGAACGACGGGCAGTTCCGAAAGCTCTGTGCGGTACTCGGAATCCCGGAACTGACCGAGGACCCCCGGTTCGGCCGTAACCAGGACCGCACCGCGAACCGCGAGCAATTGCGCCCGTTGCTGGTAGCCCGGCTGGCGACCCGGACGAAGCAAGAATGGTTCCGCGATCTGCTGGCCGCCGGCGTCGCGTGCGGCCCGATCAACTCGGTAGCCGAGGGAGTAGCGTTCGCCGAGGAACTCGGCCTCGATCCGGTGGTCCTGGTCGGCGAGGGAGACCATCAGGTTCCGTCGATCCGCAATCCGATCACCTTCTCGGCGACTCCGACGCATTACCTCCTCCCGCCGCCTGGCCTGGACGAGCACGGGCCCGAGATCCGGGCTTGGTTGGAAGGAGAGCGATGAGTGACACCTATCCGACCTCATTGGGGACGTCGACCGCGAAGCAGATCACGCTGCTCGGCCTGGACCTCGGCCAGGACCTGATGGGCAAGGTCGGCTTCGGGGAACTGGCGTTCTGGCTGGTCACCCAGCAGCGTCCGACCCCGGCACAGACCAGGGTGTTCGAGACCGTGCTGGTGGCGCTCGCCGACCACGGTTTCACCCCGACCGCGATCGCCGCCCGGCTGACCTACCTGTCCGCCCCGGACTCGATCCAGGGTGCCCTGGCGGCCGGGCTCCTCGGCGGCGGTTCCCGGTTTCTCGGTGTCACCGAGGACTGCGGTCGGTATCTCGCGGACGTGCTCGCGGCACATCAGGGTGAGCTGCCGACCGACGATGCCGGCTGGGACGAACTGGCCCTGTCCGCCGTCCAGGAAACCCGGCGGGCGAAGCGTTTCGTCCCCGGGCTGGGCCACCCGGTGCACAAGGAGCAGGATCCGCGAACACCGGTACTGCTGGCCATTGCCGAGGAGGAGGGCCTCAAGGGTGCCCACCTGAGGCTGTTCGAGGCCGTTGGCCGAGTGCATCCGCAGGTTCTGGGAAAGACGTTGCCACTGAACGGCGCCGGAGTGTGTGGCGCCGCGCTGGCCGACCTTGGCCTGCCAATCGATCTGTTGCGCGGGTTCGCCCTGCTGGCCCGCGCTGCCGGTTTGCTCGGACATCTTGCCGAGGAACAGCGAAACGGCACCGCAATGGACATGTACCTGAACATCGACCGCAACGCGGTCTACGAAAACCCCCGGTGATCATGCACGGTTGCCCCCCATGTCGGGGGCAAGCGTGCATGATCACGGCCAAGGTGCAGTGACAAATCAAGACGCAGCGACGAAGGAGTCCTGATGGCCGAGATTGTGGCCGTGATCGCCTCGACGCACCATCCGTTCTACTACAAGGCCAGCACTGCCACCGGCGATGACCGGCCGCCGTTCGCTGACGCCTGGGTAGCGAAGATCGAGGCCTTCCGGGAGACGCTGACCCGAGCCCGGCCGGACGTCCTGGTGATGGTCGGCAGCGATCACTTCCATCAGCTGTGGCTGGACAACATGCCGCAGTTCCTGGTTGGCAAAGCCCCGTTCTACGACGCGAACTTCCACAACGAGGAACGCGAGTTCGGGCTACCGCGGATGCTGCTCAAGGGTCATGAAGACCTGTCCGCGTACATCTTGCGGCAGGGCCTGGACGCCGGCTTCGACTTGGCTTTCAGCAACGAGTTGCGGATCGATCACTCGATCACCTGCCCGATCATCACGCTGCGGCCGGAGGCTGACCTGCCGATCGTGCCGATCTATACGAACATCTTCGCCCCACCCTTGCCGCAACCGAAACGCTTCGTCCAGCTGGGCAAAACCATCCGCGAGATCATCGAGTCATGGCCCGGAAACCAACGGGTCGCGGTGATCGGAACCGGGCACCTGTCGCTGGAGTTGGGCGGGCCGAGACAGTTCGGCGAGCATGGCCCGGACCCGGAGTTCGACCGCCGCGCGGTGGAGTGGATCGCCTCCGGTGACCTGGACGGCTGTCTCTCCCAAGTCAGCCTGGACAGCCTGCACCTGCCGGGCAACGCCACCCACGGGTTCATGGACTTCATGCTGATGATGGGCGTGGCCGGCGAAAACGCCAAGGCCGATCACGTCGACACGCTCGACCTGTTCCACACCATGGAGGCTTACTTCACCTGGTATCCGAACGGAGCGCCGGAATGAGCAAGTACCTGATCGACAAGTTTCTCTACACCGTCGATCGCGACCCGGAACTGGTCGAGCGGTATCGGGAAGATCCGGTTGGCCTGGTCAGTTGGTGGGAAGCCGAGCACGCAAATCGGCTGCTGAACTGCATCACCGCCGAGAACTCGACGTGGCTGAAATTTGACGACACCGAGCGCGAAGCCTTGACCGGGCACAACTATGTGCGGCTCTTCGAACTCGGGGCGCATCCGTTTCTGACGCTCACTCTTTTCATCGCGATGTTCGAGCGAGACCACGAACCACTCGGCTATCAGCGCGAATATGCCCGGCAGATGGCACATCTGACGCTTCCCTATCCGGATATCTCGACCTAGCCGAATCCGAGCCCAACCCCGCCGTGATCATTCGAAATGGCGGCAGCTCTCCCACGGAGATCGCCAGTTACGCCCGCAAGTAGTGCCTCTCGCGGCACGAAAACAGGCGCAACTGCCGATCACCCCAGGGGCCGAAGATCATCACGGCCAGGAACCCGAGGCTAGGGTCAGGCCAGGCGGAGTCTTTCGGCCGTCCGCTCGGGCAGGACGTCGCCGATGAAGGCGCCCATCGCCGACTCCGACCCGGCCAGATACTTCAGCTTCTCCGGCGCCCGGCGAATCGAGAACAGCTCAAGGTGCAGGCCCAGCAAATCCCGCCCCACCCGCACCGGCGCCTGATGCCACGCCGAGATGTAGGGCAACGGGTCGCCGTACAACCGGTCGAAGCGCCGCAAGACATCGAGGTAGAACGCCGGAAACTCGGCCCGCTGCGCCGCATCCAGCCCGGCCAGATCTGGCACCCGGCGCTGCGGATAGAGATGCACTTCCACCGGCCAGCGCGCCGCCTGCGGAACGAACGCCGTCCACTCCGCGGTCTCAGTAATCACCCGACTGCCGTCCCGCCGCTCGTCGGCGACCACGTCGTCCACCAGTACCCGGCCGGTAGTCTCCCGATACCGCTGGGCGACCTCGAGCATCCGAGTGGTGCGCGGCGTCACGAACGGATAGGCGTAGATCTGGCCATGCGGGTGGCTCAGCGTGACGCCGATCTCGGCGCCCCGGTTCTCGAAACAGAAGACCTGCTCGACTCCCGGTAGCTGAGCCAGCTCGATCGAACGGTCGATCCAGGCCGACAGCACCAGATCCACCCGATCCGGGCTCAGGTCGGCGAAGCTTGCGTTGTGGTCGCTGGAGAAGCAGACCACCTCGCACCGACCGGTACCGGACAGCGACGGGAACCGGTTCTCGAACACCACCACTTCATAGTCAGTGGTGGGGATCTCGGTCATCCGACCGGCGGTGGACGGATCCAGCGGGCACTCATCGGCAGGCGGTAGGTAGGTTCGGTTCTGCCGATGCGAAGCGATCACGACATACTCGTCCAGCATCGGATCCCGACGGATCTGGGAAGTGGTGGCCGATGCCGTCAAGGGACGCCGATCATCCACCGACCGTTCCGGAGCACCGGACCGGTCGAAGAAGATGATCTCCCTACCGTCCGCCAACCGGTCTGTGGTGCGGCGCAGTTCGTTCAGCCCGACCTCGCTCATGGCGCCACCAAGGCATTCGCGGTGCGGAACACCCGCACTCCTTCGGCCGGCACCTTGGCGCTCTTCCGGCAGTTCTCCCCGGTGACCACATCGACTCCGTCGACCTCAAGGTCAACGGCGGTTCCGCCGTGGTTGATCGCGAACAGGTAGTCCGCGTCCGTTCCGGAGCGAGTGACCAGCTCGAAATCCCACGGTAGGTCGCGACGTACCGGAACCTGCGCCAGCTCGAGCACCGGGTCCAGCACCTCGGCCAGGGCTGCACCTGCCAGGACGGTAGAGATGTAGGTCGCCGTCCCGAGACCGACTCGGTGCCGGGTGACGGCGGCGCCACCAGCCGCCGGGCCGTCGAGGTAGCGCAGCACGGCGTCCGCGCCACACAGCTTCAGTTCCTCCGTCCAGATCCGAGCCGAAAGCCCGCCGGTGAGAACGACTGTCCCGTTCTCCCGCAGCGGCAGGAATTCCTCGACGCCCACCCCGAGCAGATCCCGCAACACACCGTTGAGCCCGCCCGGGTGCACGGCGTCATCCTGGTCGACCACGCCGGAGAACGGCCCCACCACGAGATGTCCGCCCTGCTCGACGTAGCCGCGCAGGTTGGCCGCCGAAGCCTCGGTGAGAAGGTACGAAGCGGGTGCGAAAACCACCGGATAGGAGCTCAGGTCAGCGCCCGGATGAACCAGGTTGGTGGTCACCTTGCCCTGCCACAACTGCTCGTAGTAGTGCCGAACCTGCTGCTGTGGATCAAGATCGACGCTGGGGTGCCAGTCCAGACCCTGAGCCCAGAGCGACTCCCAGTCCCAGAGGATCGCTGCCTGCGCGACCACCTGGCTACCTTGGACCTCGGCCAAGGACGCCACAACGTCACCCAGTTCGACGATGTCCCGAAACCCCCGACTCTGCGTACCGGTGTGCGGAAGCATTGCTGAATGGAACTTTTCGGCCCCACGCCGGGACGCTCGCCACTGGAAGAACAGGATTGCGTCGGCTCCCCGAGCCAGGTGGGTGAGCGAGTTCCGCGCCATCTCCCCGGGTTGTTTGGCGACATTGCGAGGCTGCCAGTTCACCGCCGATGAGGAATGCTCCATCAGGATCCACGGCCGGCCACCGGCCAGCGAACGCGTCAGGTCCGCATCCAGAGCCAGCCCGACCTGGTTGTCCGGATCGGCGGCCTTGAGGTAGTGGTCGTTCGACACGACATCGACCTCGCGCGCCCAGGCCCACAGGTCCATCGACGGGCAACTGGTGGCCATGAAGTTCGTGGTGACCGGGATACCCGGGGACCGCTCGTGCAGCAAGTCTCGCTCGCGCCGGAAGCAGGCCAGCAATTCGTCGTTGCTGAACCGGGCAAAGTCCAGTCGCTGTGCGGGATTCGTCACCGACGCCGACTCCGAGGGACAACCGATCTGGGACCAATCGGTGTACGTCTGGCCCCAGAATGCCGTGCCCCAGGCGGTGTTCAGGGCATCCAGATTCCGGTATCGAACGGCCAGCCAGTCACGGAACGCGGCCGCGCTGCGCTCGCAGTAGCACTCGGAGATCGGCGCGCCGTACTCATTGTGCGCGTGCCAGAGAACCACCGCCGGATGAGTACCGTACCGGCCGGCCAAGGCACCGACGATCCGCTGCACGGCGGCGGCGTACTCGGGTGAACTCGGGCAACAGATCCCGCGCGAACCGGGGGCCAGCACCCGCCCGTCCCGGGTAACCGGCCGGACGTGCGGGTTGGCGGCCCAGAACCACATCGGCGGAACGGTGGTCGGCGTGCCAAGGTCAACCCGGATGCCGGCGGCGTGCAACTGGTCCAGCAGGCGATCGAGCCAGCCCCAGTCGAACTCACCCTCACGGGGCTCCAGCAGGCCCCAGGCGAAGATTCCGACGCTGACCAGATTCACACCGGCCTGCTGCATCAGGTCGATGTCTTCGGCCCAGACCGCCTCCGGCCATTGCTCCGGGTTGTAGTCACCACCGAAGCAGATGCCACGCACCCCGGGCAGCCATCCGTCTGACGGGTTCTTGTCACGCATGGATCCACCTTCAGTCGCGCCGCTGAGACGTTGTCAGTGTGCACGGTCCCACACCTGCTGACCAGCGAACTAGCTGGTAAATCGTGACCTTTTCATTCATTGACACGATGCCATCCGGGCGTGCATGGTGTGACCGGTCCCACGCACCGTCGTTCAATCGGAACGGTCGAGCGGTGCCCGCTTCAACGATGAAGCTGATGCTTCAGAGGAGGACGTCATGCGGCGCACGCTGCGCGGCTCCCTGGTCCCGATAGCCCTGTCCGCTCTGCTGCTCAGCGCATGCTCTGGCGGGTCGGACCCGAGCTCGGAGGCTCCCAGTACGACGAAGGCCGGCGAAAAGGTCGAGCTGAACTACTGGAGCTGGGCTCCCGACATGGACAAGACCGTCCAGGTCTGGAACGACTCGCACCCGGACATTCAGGTCACCGTCAACAAGCAGGACGGCGGTGACCCCGCCGTCACCAAGCTGCTCACCGCGATCAAGGCGAAGAGCGGTGCCCCGGACCTGATGCAGGCCGAGTACCAGGCGATTCCCACCATGGTCGCGGCCGGGGCACTGGCCGACATCAAGGCTGACCTGGACCCGGCAGTCGAAGCCAAGTTCGCCCCGGGCGTCTGGAACTCCGTCACCCTCGGCACCGACGCGGTGTACGCGGTGCCTCAGGACTCGGGCCCGATGGTCTTCTACTACCGCGACGACATCTTCACCAAGTACAAGCTGAAGGTCCCGACCACCTGGGACGAGTACGCCGCCGCCGCCCGCACCTTGCACAAGAAGAACCCGAAGCTCTACCTCGGCACCTTCTCGTCCACCGACCCGGGCTGGTTCGCCGGCCTGACGCAGCAGAACGGCGCCTCCTGGTGGAGCATCGACGGAGACAAGTGGGGCGTCTCGATCGACTCCGAGCAGTCCCGCAAGGTCGCCGACTTCTGGGGCGGACTCGTCGCCGATGGCTCCATCGACAACTCGCCGATGTACACCCCCGGCTGGAACTCCGCGCTGAACAAGGGAACTCAGGTCGGCTGGTTGAGTGCCGTCTGGGGCCCGGGAGTGCTCGCCGGCGCCGCTGAGGACACCAAGGGCAAGTGGAAGGTGGCGCCGATGCCACAGTGGGACGCCGCCGCCTCGGCGACCGGTAACTGGGGTGGCTCCTCTACCGCCGTCACCTCGCAGTCCAAGCACAAGGCAGCCGCCGCCCAGTTCGCGGCCTGGATCAACACCGACCCGGCCGGGGTGAAGGCGCTGGCGACGATCTCCAACGTGTACCCGGCGGACAAAGCCGAATCCGCAGCCGCCCTCTCGACCGCACCGGCGTTCTTCAGCAACCAGCCCGACTTCTATGACGTCGTCGCGAAGGTCGCCGATACCGCCGGCAAGTTCACCTACGGCCCGAACACCAACGTGGCATACAGCGCCTACAACGACGCCTTCGGCAAGGCCGCACAGTCGAAGTCGAAGCCGGCCTTCCTCACGGCCCTCACCGAGATGCAGACCACGACCCTGAAGAACCTGAAGGACAGCGGGTACAGCACCAAGTAAGGCTGCACCCGGATCAGGCTCTGAAGCTACTGGGCCGGCGTGCATGGTCACTCCCCTCTCCCCCGCATGACCATGCACGCCGGTTCCGATCCACAACCCACGACAGGTTCTCTCCCTGGAGCAGGCGATGACGGCTGTGACGAACGATCGGGCCCCCGGCACCGGGTCCGCGGTTCCCGATTCGGGCCGGCGACCCACCCGCCGTCGACTGAACTCGGCGCCGTACCTGTTCATGGCACCGGCCATCGCGCTGTTCGCGTTCTCGATCGCGGTGCCGATCTTCTACGCCGGATACCTCAGCCTGCGCACGGTGAAGGTCTCCGGGCTGGGGCTCGGGCCGAATGCCCGCAAGGAGGTCTGGGCCGGGCTGTCGAACTACAGTGCAACGCTGACCGACCACGACTTCTTGGCCAGCGTCGGCCGGGTACTCCTGTACGGGTGCGTCGTCATTCCGATCATGCTCGGCCTGGCTCTGCTGTTCGCGCTGCTGCTGGACTCCACTCGGGCCCGGGCGCGCCGGTTCTCCCGAGTAGTGATCTTCATGCCGTACGCCGTCCCAGCAGTGATCTCCTCGCTGCTGTGGGGGTTCCTCTACCTGCCCTCGGTCAGCCCGTTCCACTTCCTCGGCCGCAGCGTCGGCGTCGAACTACCGCATCCGCTGGACCCGGATCTGGTGACGTTCGCGATCGCGAACATCGCGGTCTGGGGCGGTACCGGGTTCAACATGATCGTGCTCTACACCGCACTGCGCTCGATCCCGACCGACCTGATGGAGGCGGCCCGGATCGACGGCTGCAACGAGATCCAGATCGCCTGGCGGATCAAGGTGCCGATCCTCACCCCGGCGATCGTGATGACGTCGATCTTCTCCCTGATCACGACGCTCCAGGTGTTCGCCGAACCGGCGGTGCTGCGACCCCTGACCAACACCATCTCCACGTCCTGGAGCCCGCTGATGATGATCTATCGCGACGCCTTCACCCGTAACGACATCTACTCCGCCTCGGCCACCTCCGTGGTGCTCGCCGTGGCGACGTTCGTGCTGTCGTTCGGATTCTTGCGAGTGGTGCAGGCCCGAGCCTTCGCGCAGGAATCTCGATGAGCGCCGCGATCGACACCCAAGCCCCGATGCTGAGTGCCACCAGCCGGGACGGACGCAAGACCCGGAGCGCGCGCGAGCGGCCCAGCGCCCTCGCCACCTTGATCCTGCTGCTCGGCGCGATCTACTGCCTGATCCCGGTGATCTGGGTGGTGATGGCCGCCTCGAAGAACCGCGCCGAGCTGTTCTCCACCTTCACCTATGCCCCGAGCACACATCTTTTCTCGAACATCCTGGACCTTTTCGCCTACCGCGATGGCCTGTTCTGGCACTGGGTGCTGAACACCGCGCTCTATGCCGGGGTCGGCGCCGCGCTGTCCACCATGGTGTCCGCGATGGCCGGTTACGCGATGGCCAAATACCGGTTCCCCGGCCGGACCGCGCTGTTCAACATCTTGCTGGCCGGAGTCCTGGTCCCCGGCGTCATTCTGGCCGTCCCGCAATATCTGCTGTTCGCCAAGCTAGGGCTGACCAACACCTACTGGTCGGTGCTGCTGCCGAGCATCATCAGCCCGTACGGGATCTATCTGGCCCGGATCTACGTCTCCGCGGCCGTACCGGACGAGGTGATCGAGGCCGCCCGGACCGACGGCGCCCGAGACGGACGAGTGTTCCGGTCGATCGTCGTCCCGATGATGCTCCCGGGCCTGGTGACGATCTTCTTGTTCCAGTTCGTGGCGATCTGGAACAACTACATGCTGCCCTACGTCATGCTCGGCGACGACCGACTGTTCCCGGTCACGGTGGGTCTTTCCAGCCTGCTGAATCAGGGCGCCCAAGCCCCGGCGATGTACGCCCTGGTCATCACCGGCGCCCTGCTGTCGATTCTTCCGCTGCTTGCGCTCTTCCTCCTGCTGCAACGGTTCTGGCAGGTCGACCTGGCAGCCGGAGCGGTGAAGAGCTGACGGTAGCCTCCAAAGGTGCGCCACCAACCCGGGGACAAGCGCCCCACCATCAGAGACGTCGCGTCGATCGCGGGCGTGTCGCGCGGGACCGTGTCCAGAGCGCTGAACGGCGGCGACCGAGTCAGCCCGGAGGCTCTGGCCGCCGTCGCGAAGGCGATCCGGGAGACCGGCTACACCGCCAACCACGCGGCCCGCAGCCTGGCCTTGGGCCGGTCGAACACGGTTGCCTTCCTGCTCACCGAACCCCAGCACCTGCTCTTCGAGGACCCCACGTTCTCCCGGTTGATGGGCGGCTGCACGGCCGCCCTGTCGGCGCACGGCATGCTGCTGACCCTGGTCACCGCCAGCACGCCCGCCGACCGGGTGCGAGCCGTCGGATACCTCGGTGGCCAGCATGTGGACGGCGTCCTGCTGGTGTCCAGCCACGCCGGTAACCCGATCACCGAGGACCTGGTGGTGGCGGGTGTCCCGACCGTGGTCTGCGGCCGCTTTCCCGGGCTGGAGGCCAAGCTCAGCATGGTCGGGGCGGACGACCTGGACGGCGGCCGGCAGATGACCGAGCACCTGATTTCCCGGGGAGCCACCCGGATCGCCACGATCACCGGGCCGATGGACACGCCGGGTGGCTTTCTGCGGCTGGAGGGTTACCAGCAGGCACTGCGCGCGGCCGGGCTACCGGTGCTTCCCGAGCGCGTCCAGCACGGTGATTACACCCAAGCCGGCGGCGGTGCCGCGATGCGCACCTTGCTGGCCGAATCACCAGATCTGGACGCCGTTTTCGTGGCCTCCGACCTGATGGCTGCGGGCGCCTTGGCGGTCCTGCGCGAAGCCGGACGCCGGGTGCCGGACGACGTCCTGGTCGGCGGGTTCGACGACGCCGGCGTCGCGGAAACCCTCAACCCCCCGCTGACCACGATGCGTCAGCCCTTCGATCGGATCAGCACCGAGATGGTCAGGCTGCTCCTGGCCCGGATCGAGGGTGGCGGGGACGCGACGGTCACCCTCCCCACCACTCTGATCCCCCGCGCGTCCACCTGACTCGAGACCACTCCCCACTCCCCGCTCCCCGCTCCCCGCTTCCATGCTCCTCGAGCTCCTCACCGCCGCCCCGCACGAGGCGATCGTCGTC
>DATINJ010000390.1:0-55821 GCA_035474375.1 Kineosporiaceae bacterium
CCACGAACGGGCAACCGTGCATGATCGCGGTCCACGAACGGGCACGCCGTGCATGATCGCGGTCCACGAACGGGCAACCGTGCATGATCGCGGTCCACGAACGGGCAACCGTGCATGATCGCGGTCCACGAACGGGCAACCGTGCATGATCACGGTCCACGAACGGGCAACCGTGCATGATCACGGTCCACGAACGGGCAACCGTGCATGATCGCGGTCCACGAACGGGCAACCGTGCATGATCACGGTCCACGAACGGGCACGCCGCCGCTGACGCGCCTCCCAAGTGCATGATCACGACGGTTTGGGAAGGCCGAGCGAATTGGCCGGCGGGGTCTATCTGCGTGTTCAAACGGCCCAGTCGACCGGTTGCGCGTCTGCTGGCGCGAAGTGCCGGTGGCGGGTAGGCAGAGGTATGCCTGCGAACATCGGCGCGACTGCTATTGATGTCGTCTTCTCCAGCGTGGCGCGAGCGCGCGGCGCGCGAGCGTTGCACCCGCGCGGAGTAGTGCTGGCCGGCACGCTGCACCGGGAAGGGCTGGACCGGCCCAGTTCGGTTCCTTGGCTGGACGAGCCGGGTGAGGACGCCGTCCTGGTCCGGTTCTCCCGGGGTGCAGGCCTGCCGCCGCCGCTGCCGGATCTCCTCGGCCTGGCGATCCGGCTGACCTCACCGGCGGGTGCGGCCTGCGACTTGCTCCTGACCAGCGCTGGGCGCGCGCCCGGCGTCCGTCACCTGCTGCGCCCGGCGACCCATCCACAGCGCGCGTCGTACACCAGCCTGGTGCCTTTCAACACTCCGTCGGGCGGCTTGCTGGTAGGTGCCTTCCCTGAGGCGACCGGCTTTTCGCTGGAGGTGGCGGGGTATCGGGACTCCTGGCGCCGCTTCGCTCACCTTGCCCTTCCCGAGCCGGGATCCGAGAACGCGGAACACCCGGACGTGGATTTCGACCCGGTGCTCCATCCAGTCCCCGGTCTGGCGCAACCGGAGTGGCTCGCCCGGTTGCGGGCACCGGCGTACGGCGCCTCCCGGCGAGCCCGGCATCGAACGTCACAGTGAGCCTGCCCACCAAGTACCCTGCGCGGTGATCAGTTCGGGGTGTCCCGCAGGCCGAGTCGCACCGCCAGCAGGGCAGCCTGAACCCGATCTCGGCATCCCAGCTTCCGCAGCACGCTGGATACATGCGACTTGATCGTGCTCTCACTCAGGTGCATCGCAGCGCCGATCTCGCCGTTGTTCGCCCCGGTGCCAAGAGCACGTAGCACCTCCAGTTCCTTCCGGGTCAGCGTGGCGAGCTCCGGGAGCGGACCGTCCCGTTCGGTTGTCGCTCGCTCGGCGGACTCCAGGCTGCGCCGGACCACGAGTCGAGTGACTTCGGGGGAGAGGACGGCGTCCCCGGCGGCGGCGGCCCGGACCGCGCCGATCAGCTCGGTCCGGGAAGCCCGCTTGAGCAGGAACCCAGAGGCGCCGGCCGCCAGCGCACGAATGACGTAGTCGTCCTCGCCGAAGGTGGTCAGCACGATCACGGCCAACTCTGGACGCAGATCGCGGATCAGCCCGGTCGCGGCAAGGCCGTCGAGGCCGGGCATGCGAATGTCCACCATCATCACGTCCAGATCGATGAGCGTGCGCGCGGCAGCCACCGCGTCATGGCCGGTCTCGCCCTCCAGCACGACCTCGATGTCGTCGGCGGAGGAAAGGATTGCGGCCAGCCCGACCCGCACAACCTCTTGGTCGTCGATGATCGCGACTCGGATCACAGTGGCATCACCGGAAGTTGCCCCGGGATCGGCAGGTCGACGTGCACGTGCGACCCGCCGTCCGCACCTGGTCGGATCTGCCAGCTGCCCCGGTAGCTGCTCACCCGTTCACCGATCCCGACCAGCCCGCGCCGACCTTGGCTGGTGACGGGGTCGAAACCGGTGCCGTCGTCGGTGATGTCCACCAACAGTCGCTCCTGCGCCTGAACCACGCGGACGCCGACCGTACTCGCCCGGGCGTGGCGCAGGGCGTTCGTCACGCTCTCCTGGACGATCCGGAACACCGCCAATTGCATGCCCTGGGGCAACTGGTCGCGCACGTCGACCTGCAACTCGCCCAGAATGCCGGCGGACTCCAGCGGAGTGAGTAGCTGCGGCAGCTCGGCCAGCCCGGGTGACGCGTCAGTGGCCGGTGCCGTCCCCGGCTCCCGCAACGACAGCAGCAGGACGTCGAGCTCGCCCAGGGCAGCACGAGCGGAGTTGCCGATCCGGGGCAGGACGCTCGCACTCATCTCGGGTCGCGCGGCTGCGGCTTCGGTCAACAAGGCGATGGCGGACAGATGGTGACCGACAATGTCGTGCAGTTCACGAGCCAGGTCAGCCCGCTCTTCAAGGCCGAGCCGCGCATCGACCGCCTCGGCCGCCTCCGCCTTGGCCACCCGCAGTTGCTTGCGTAGCGCCGCCGCCCGCGCTCGGTCCTGGTACAGCTGCGCAGCGGCCACCCCGAGCAGGTACGCCACGGCCGGCAGCAGGACCAGCCCGTACGCCCACCCGTGCCCTGGGCCAACAATCGCGGCGGCCACCGCGGCGGGCAACATCACCTGCCACCCGCGCCGGCCTTCGGCACCGTTGTAGCACCCGGCGGCGAACGCTGGAATCAGCCAGTAGATGTAGATGGAGGCCGACCATGCGGACGGGCTGTTCACCTGATGGCCAACCGCGCTCGCCACGGTGACCGCGACCCCCAACCAGATCGGCGAGATCCGGATCGCTGCCAGGAGGGCACAGGTGGCCAGGTAGAAGGGATAGTCGCCGCCGACCCCCGGTCCGCGGCCCAAGGCGTCGGCGGCGGCCGGCACCAAGGCCGCGAGCATGGCCGGGACTGCGGGCGCGCGGGTCAGCTTCCGGAGAATCGCGAACCACCTGCGGGCACTCATCACGGCCCCTCCACCGAGTCTCTCCCAGATTAGGCCACAACCGTCAGGGCACCGGCCACGATCAGGAAGCGAGCGATGCGTCCGAACAGGCAGCAGGCGGCGAAGTCGAGTCGCCGCGTCCCGGCCATCCCGGCGGCAACACTGACGAGGGCGAGCGGCGGCAGCCCGAGACCTGCGGAAGCAAGTACGGTGCCCCCTGCGGCCCACCGACCGGACAGCCGGTCCATCAGCCTTTGCTGCCAGGGGCGTAGCGCGCGCGATGGGCGACCGCTGCGCTCTTTCAGTCGCCGGCCTCGGCGGGCCGCCTCGAAAAGCAGGATCTTGCCGATGGTCTGACCGACGGCCAGAGCGACGGCCGTGATGAGCGCCGCCCGCAGCGGCAGCCCCGCTCCTGCTGCGGCGACCATCGCCTCGGCATTCACCACCGGCACCACTGCCGAAGCCATCCCCATCCCGATCGCTGAGGCGATCAGCAGCAGCCAGCTCACCGCGGCGACCCCGCCGGGAGCGGCGTCACCACAGGCTGCGCAACGGTGACCGGGACGGACTGCAGGAAGGTCATGCCGCCAGCCTGGTGCACCCGTAACCCGACCCGCATCGGCCACCGGTACCGGCCAAACCGGTACCGGAGTACTGGTTGCCACCGCTCGCGAATCGCGGAGCCAAAGCACCGTTGCTCAGATGCGCGAACTCTCGGCCTCTCACGCTTTCTTGACCTTGATGGATACCTTCGCTTCAGGGTGTTGGATGCTGGCGCAGACGTACCGGCCCGGCTGATCGATGGCGAGCAGCTGCGTCTCGCCCTTGTCCAAGCGGGAGTTGTCTCTGTTGCCGCCCGGGTCGGGCGCGCAACGCACGGTCTGCGCCGTCCCAGACCTGTTTACCACTGCGAAATTCGCCGTCGCCGCCACGATGAATTTGGCGGGTGAAAAGGCATTTTCGCCGGTGATAGTCAGTTTCGGCGCGATCGCGCCGCACCCGCTCTCGCCGGAGACGATCACTCGGAGAACGGCGCGGTGGGCAGCCGACGCACTCCTTACCGTGAACCTGCCTTTCTTCGGGAATTGGATGACCTGGCGCTCCTGCAGGTCGAGGACGCTGGTGACGATTCCAGCGTCCGGCGTTGACACCAGGGCGTGCACTTGATCGGACGTGTTGGTGATAGCCAGGAAGGCGCCGCGCTGGATGGTGAGTCTGCGCCGGCTGAACGAGTACGTGGTGCCGGTGTCAGACGCCGTATCGACGATCTTCGTCTTGGTGGCCTTGGTGCACTCCGGGTCGGTGTCGCCGGTGCTCGCCGCACCATTCTTTCGCCGACTCGATGCTCCCGCAGCTGCTGTGGCCTGCGATTGTGTCGCCGGTGATTGCGCTGCGGCCCGGTCCGGTGACCCTGGGGTACCCGAGGTTGGCGCACAGGCCGCCACAGCCATCAGCGACACCGCCACCACGCACAGCCGGGTCGCCTGGGCGAGCCTCAGCCGGTGATTGCCACCTGAACGGAAGAGGTCGGGCATTCGACGGCCACCTTCACAACAGCGTAGTAGGAAGGTTGCCCACGGCCGTGAGCCACATCTGCGGCGGCGACCGGGAGGACCTTGATCGAGAGGTAGTACGCGACCCGGGAGGGGAAGGTTCGACTCAGCCCGCGTCGGCGCGGTGCCGGTTGGCGTAGTGCAGCCGCAGGAGGTCAGCGCCGAAGTCGTGCCGCAGGTGCCGCCAGACCGAATGTGCGTGGTTGCCGCCGTTCTGGGTGTTGTCGTATTCGATCAAGAAGTCAGGCGCGGTGATGCAGTAGTAATGTCGGGCGCCGCGGTGGGCCCCGCCGGCCCAGGCGAAGCCGATCCGGTCCAGGCCCGCTTCGGCGGCTTCCGCCCAGCACTGTTCGGCGTAGTCGGCTGGTGCCCGGTCGAGGTACCGGCGCACCAAGCGCTCCAGCAGGCCTTGCTGGTGTGCCGTCAGGTCGCCGTACCGCAGGCCCTCCGGCAGCCGGTCTGGGTCTGCGATCGGGTCGGCTCGGGTCAGAATGTCGTCAGGCGGGGTGGCCGAGAACACCGCGGCGCCACGTTGGTCAGGGTTAAGGCCGGAGAGGAGTTCCCGGGCAAGGTCCTCCTCCGGGCCGAGCAGGCGACGGCCGGCGAGAGGGCCGGAGGGAATCTCTGCCGGCTCAGAGCCGATGAAATGCGGAGTGACGCTCGTTCGACCATCGGCAACTACGACGTGCACAGCGAGATGATGGCCATTGACCCGCCAGCCCCACGGCTCGTCGCTACCCGGCTCGCCCATGATGCGAAACCAGTAGCGATCATTGTCAATTGGCTCACCGGTCGTGATCTCCCGGCGAATCCGCTCGACTTGCATGGCGCCCAGCGCGAGCTCCGCCCCGATCGGTCCGTGCCCGGACTCGATCAGGGCCAGTGCGCTTTCTCGCTGGTCGTGCGACATGTTCGTCAGCGACAGGCCGGGCCGATCGCCGGGCAGGTAGGTCCATTCACGTAACCGCGGGTCGGTCAGTGGTTCACCCAGCATTCGGGCCTGGTCTGGATCCGCGCTCGCGACCAGAGCACGTGCCGCATCAAGCATCTGGCTCATGTTCGGGTGCCCTTCGACGCTCACTCCTGCATCGCCGACTCGAGTCTGCCACCGTTCGGCCGGGGTGCCTGTGGTCGTGACAAGTCCGGGCCGCCGAGTCGACGACCGCCTCGGCGGAAGTGGCGTTTGCCGTTATTCCGAGCGGCGTTCTGATTAAAATGGTCGCGATCTCGAGGCAACCTTTCCGGCGTGAGACGAATCGAGAATTTGTCGCAGGCTCGCGTGTTACGGATTGAATACGCCAGGTAGCAGTTAGTTGCAACTTCAAAAAAGATAGCAATTTGTAGTTACCGCCTAATATTAGCGTCACATTTAGCGGCCGGCATCAATCGTCCTGACCACTGGTGTTGACCACGGCCGGAAGCTGCATCTACCTTGGGGCCGCCACCAGCCGGAAAATTGTGTCCGAGGCGATCCACTCCTGAGGCGTAACCCGCGATCAGACCGTATAGATCGCATTCATGGCGAGGTTTGGGGAAATCCCAGATCTATTCATTTGTCATGGGTGGAAACCGAACGGCGGACCTTCTAGCCGGCCCTTGGAGGCAGAACTGCACCCGGAGCCCATAAAGATGGAGTGAGCCCGTGACCGAAAGTTCGATGAAACCGGCGCCAGTGCACGGTGTACGTTCCAGGCCGCACCGCAGAATGCTGCGCGTCGCGACGTGCGCGTCAGCGATCGGGTTGGTCTTTGCAGGTGCCCCTGCGGCCCACGCCGCCGACGATGAATGGTACGACCCGTCCGCGCTGGAGACCTCGTGCACCGAATCGGTGGACGGGCTGGGTCGGGCCGACGATTGCTGGTTCGAGCCGTCGTCGAAGGAGAACTTCACCGGGAATATCGCTCGGGTCAGCGGTGACACCTACAACTGCACCGATATCAATGCCTCGAAGTCCATCAGCTGGTCGCAGTCCACCAGCGAGACGAACAGTATTTCGGTGAGCGTCGGGGTCGAAGCGAAGCTGTCGCTGATTTACAGCGTGTCCATCAACCTCGAGTACGGGCATTCCTGGACCACGACGAATACGGTGACGGCAACCGATACAGCGCCGGTTCCGGCTAAATCGGTGGGTTGGATCGAGCGCGGCGAAGCGATGCAAAGAGTGACCGGCCGGATGGTTCACACTTATCCCAAGCGCCGGCATGGCCACTACATTTGGTACACGTATCCGACTCTCACGAACGCCGATCCCCAGGCGTATGACTACGACACCATCATCTTCAGGTCCCGCCCGATGACCTCGGACGAAGCCTCGACACTGTGCGGCACGACCGCGGCCGCGCTGGACTCGGTGGAACCCAGCAAGCCGACGACGAAGGTTCTCCAGCAGGCAAAGCAGACCAGCACCTTCAATACCCTGTCCAGTGCTGTGGCCGGCCAAGGGCTTCGCCGCAACCCACCGGAGGACAGGCACCAACTGATCGGGTCGTAATTTCGCCGACGTGAATTGACCAGGCGGAGATTCCCCGGGTGGAGGCTGATTCCACCCGGGGGCAGGCAATGGCTCTTGGTACCGTTCGATCATGCGGCGAATCATCTGGCTCAGCGGGATTTGTCTGGCGGTAGGCATCGTGGGGGTAAGCGTCGTGGTGGCCGCGTCCGGATTGGGCCAGGATTCCGAGGTCGGGACGGGCTTCCTGGATGTTGGGGACCTGGGTCTTCCAGGTCAAGGCCAGTTGGTCGAAAAGGCCGTGCCGATGCAGGCGCGGCTCGTACTGCACCCGAACGGCTGCGTCACGGTCGTCGTGGACGGTGTGGAGCGGATGCCGCTGTGGCCAGAAGGAACCGAGGTCCACCAAAAGCCGGGGAATTTAACTCAGTACGAGGTCGACCTCCCCGGCGACGTCATGCTCAACGTCAGTGATTCTTCGGCAGACACGTTCTCGACTGTTGGAGTCATCGACGTGGACGACGCGACAGTTGATTCTGAAGCCGGCGAACCGCAGGGAAAGGTCGCGTCTTTCCTTGCGTACTGCGAGATCGAAACCGCGCCGGTGGTCTTTCCCGATGCTGCAACGTTCGCCGTCCGAGGAACCTGATGAGTGGCCGTTCCTAGCAGTTGCCAAGGGTCAGGCGACCGGCGAATCGGTCGGTGAACCAGGTGACCGTGTCGCTGATCGCCTGGCTGTCGGTGGTCAGATGGTCACCGGGGTAGGTGTTCCACTGCGTGGTGACGCCGGCCCGGCAGTAGGCGGCGCGGGTGGCATCCTCGGTCGCCGTCGGGATGACCTCTTCGAACAGGCCCCGGTACTGCAGCACGGGAAAGCCGATCCTGTACTTCGCGGTTGGTGACCACGACGGGCCGACGTCCACTCCGAGCTTCTGCGCGTCGAGCGCCTGACCCCAGGTCATGCCGTCAGTACCGGATACCCGGTACAGCTTGTCCAGGGTCAGCCGATCGGTGGTGTAGTCCTCGATCTTCGCGCCGACCAGACCGCCCACCGTGCCGAGCAGGCACAGCGTCTTGGCCTGCGCGACGGCCTTCCGGCCGGTGTCGTTGAGCAGTGAAGCGAAGGGCAGGCTCGGGTACGCCGTCGTGACGCCGATGGCCGCGTCGGCGAGGAACCCGGCGAAAGCACCTCCGTTCAGCCCGGCAGCGGTCACCTTCAGATCTCCCGGGACGCCGCCGGCGGCGTCACCAGCCACCTGAAGTTCCGGTGCGTACGTGGAGGCGAGTTGTGCCGCCCAGAGCGACGCGGCACCGCCCTCGGAGTAGCCCCAGAGGCCGACCTTGGCAGAGCTGCTCAGTCCACCACCCGGCACCGTGAAGGACGTCCGCGCGATATCCAGCAGCGCGTGCCCCGCGTTCGCACCGACCACGTAGGTGTGCGTCTGCCCGGTGAGGTAGCCGACGCCGTCCGTGGCCGCCACCGCCCACCCGGCTTTGAGAATGGCCGCCAACTGGTCGCCCTCGTACTCGTCCTGGAATTTGCCCGCGATCTGCTTGGAGAACGCGCACTGCGGGCCCAGACCCAGCGTGCCAGGGTGGAACGCGATAACCGGCCGCGCTCCGCGCCCGATCCACGCCGCTGTCGGCACGGCAATCGTGCCGGACACCGCGATCTTCTGGCCCCTGACGTCCGTCGAAACGTACTGCACCTTCCACGCCCGCATCGAGATGTTCCCGGGGACCTCGGTGAGCGTGACGGAGCGGCATGCCAGCAGCGTGCCCGGCGCGGCGGTGACCGACTCAGGCGCGGTGTAGATGGCCCGGTCCGACACGTCGCAGGTGATACCGGCGGCGGAGGCCGGTGGCGACAGGGCGACCACGCAGACCAGCCCCACGACCAGTCCGGTCAGCACGACTACCGTAACCACAGCAGCCTTGGCTCGTTTCATCGGTTGATCCCTCCACGGCCGGATAGATTGCTGATGAACAGAAGACTGCGGAGCCGTCGCCGGCCGGGCAATGCGTTCGGATGACAACATCTCTTCGTTCCGTGCGCATCGCAGGTAGATGTCGGTGAGCATCGCGGTCACTACCGTCCTGGTTGTGTCGCTTACCCGTGCCACATCGCAGTCGGGCCGCTCATCGGGGGCCGACCGATTGCCGGCACTCACCGGTCTGCGGTTCGTTGCGGCCATCGCGGTCTTCGCCAACCACGCCGGCCTGGAAAGTGTTTTCCGCAGCGACACGGCAAACTTCGTGCTGGCTGGCGCGACCGCCAGCCTGGCCCAGGCCGCCGTTGCGTTCTTCTTCATGCTCAGCGGGTTCGTCCTCACCTGGTCCGCGCGGCCCGACGACACACCTGGTCGCTTCTGGCGCCGTCGGGCCGCGAAGGTCCTGCCCAATCACCTCGTCACCTGGACGGCCGGTCTCCTGCTGATGCTCGCCGTGAGCGAGCCGGTGCCCCTCGGCCACGTCCTGCCGAGCCTCGGGCTCGTCCAGGCGTGGATTCCGGTGATTCCGATCATCGAAGGGACGGATGGGCCGAGCTGGTCCCTTGCCTGTGAGGCGTTGTTCTATCTGTCGTTTCCGTTCCTGGCGCCACTGGTCGCCCGGATCCGACCGGAGCGGCTCTGGCTGGCCAGCGGCGGGCTGTGCCTCGGCATCATCACGGTACCGTTCATCTCTCTGCTGCTCCCTTACGAGCCAACGTTATTCGGCTTACCTGCTCCCTTCTGGCGGGTGTGGTTCACGGTCTTCCTACCGCCCGTCCGGCTCCTGGATTTTGCTCTGGGCATCGTGATCGCGCGGATCGTGCTGGCCGGTCGCTGGCCTCGGGTCCGACCAGTCGTAGCCGTTCTGGCTGGGGTCTTGGCCTGGGGTGTGTCGCTGGCACTACCGGTGCCATTCGGTCTCATCGCTCCCTTCGTCGTCCCGCTGATGTTGCTGCTCGGATCGTGCTGCCAGCTGCGCACCGCCCTGGGCGGACCGACGATGGTTCGCCTGGGTGAACTTTCCTTCGCCTTCTACCTCGTGCACTGGCTGGTGCTCCACTACGCGCACGTCGCCCTCGGCGGCGGGCAGTACGGCGCTCCGGCCGCAATCGGCTTCCTGCTAGCCGCTTTCGCCGTCACGCTCGCGCTGAGCTCATTGCTCAGTCACGTGGTTGAGCAACCCGCGATGCGGCGCCTGAGCCGACCAAAATCACCAACGCTTCAGGAGGAGCGATGAACAGAGTCACCGTCCTGCGCGCCACCGTCGTCACTTGCCTGCTGGCCGCCTCTACCGTCTCAGGCGCCGCCGCAGCCGACTCGGCGCGCGTCGGATCACTGCGTACCGAAACACCAGTCAACTCCAGCGGCCCGGCGGACGGCGTGACCGAGACCGTGGTCAGCGTCCGCCTGCCGCTCCCTGCCTCCGTCGGCGTTCATCCGGCCGCCTGCGATTGGCTGTCTTATCTGCGGTTTCGCGACAGTGCCGGGCCGGCCGACGCGACCGCAGCCGACCGGATCCTCGTCGCCCAACCGGGTGTTCTGGAGGGTGCTGGTGCATTCGACAGCGTCGCCCGGAACACCGTCGCGGCGGCCGCCAAGCAGGGCCAGCACATTGAGTTCTGGGCACTCGACCGGCGCTCCAACTGCCTGGAGGACCACGCCGGAATCCGCGCCGCCCTCGCTGCCGGTGACCCAACCATCGCGGTCGACTACTACTACCGGGGTAAGGTCTTTGACGGGCATACCTTCGGCGGCTACCTGACCAACGGCCAAGTCGGCTGGCTGGCCAAGATCGGCCTGGAGCAGACCGTCCGCGATGAGTACAAGCTGCTGGTGCACGAGTTGCCCAGCCAGCAACTGCGCAAACAGCGGGTGCTGTGCGGCGGCCACTCGCTCGGCGGTGTGATCACCGGCTTCTTCGCCGAGTGGGACTTCGACGGCGACCACAGCACCACCGCCGACGCCGGCTTCAACCAGTGCGCCGGTTACTTCGCGCTGGACACCACGATCTCCACAGGGCTCTCCGACCTCAGCGGCGCCACTCCGACCGGCGATCTTCCCGACCCGGGTCTCGGGTATGCCGCCGTCCAGGCCGGGCTGCAAACCGGCCTGCTTACCCGGACGCTGTCCGGTCCGGCCGTCATCAACGCCGAGACGATGAACTTCCTGGGTATCGCCGGCGTCTTCGCGAAGCTCAAGCCTCAGCAGACAGCCAGCCTCCTGCAGTCGCTGCCGCAGCCAAATCTCAATATTGAGACCACTTCTCGCGTCCTCTTCTCCAAGGACCTGGCCACGTTCATCCTCGGAAAGCCGTCGGTGAAGGACTTCCGGTTCACCAACGAGACGGTGCTCGGCGCGCTGATGGACGACAACTCTCAGCCACTGTCAATACTGCAGACGAGCGTCGGGTTCTTCGATGGCGGCAGGGTCGCAGACAAGGATTTCCCGCTGTCCTCGGACGCTCTCACCGATCCGGCGCTTGCCTCGCTGCGCGGTCTCTTCGGCACCCGGCCATTGGCGATCCCGGATCAGCCGAACGGTCCGCTGTACACCTGGCGCAACTACAACCGGGTCGGCGCGCCGGACGATCCGGGGTACCGGAACAGCGACGGGCAGCCCTACACGAGCGCCGATCAGGAAGTCACCGACATCCAGGAACTCGCCCGGAGCATGTCTGAGCAGCCGCTCGACTTCACCGAGCATTACTTCCCGACCAAGTTGATCACCGACATTCAGCAGGCCGGTGCGCCCGAGGTGAGCCGCGACGTGATCTATCGGGACGGCCTGACCGCGAACCCGACGATCACCTTGCTGGCCGGCGACGGAATCATCGCTGGTGACGGCAGCGTCCCGGCGGAGTTGCACGCGGTCGTTGCACCCGGATACCAGCACCTCGACGTCCTTACCGCCGCTGCGACGCAGAACAACGGCCGACCGGAGGTCGTCTCAACCAACCTGGCAGCCTTCGCCCGCAGGCCGCTTTGACCCGGTCTGTCCCATCGCCTGCCCGGTTCGCGCCGTCCACCCCTCGCGCCGTCCGGAAAGTGGTCTCAGGGTTTGACCCAGTCGAGGGGGCGGAACCCGAGACCACTTCCGCCCGGTCTTTGATGGGGCCGGTCAGAGATGCGGGTCCGGAAGGGCGCCCTTCGGCGGGTCGGCGGTCGCGGCCGTCGGGGTGATCTGGTCGTCAGCTGGCTGGAGGCGCCAGGGGCGCTCGGGGTGGGTTGGGACGGCGCTGGCGGCGACCTGGATCGCGTAGGTGGCCGCCGCCTCGCCGGTGTCGTCGGGAACGATCCCGAGCCAGCGGTGCCCGGTCATGTGGCACCAGGCCGGTAGGTCGATTCCGGCGATCGGATCGTGCGTGCGTACATGCACCAGCGTGCCCGGAGCCAGGCTCCGGACGTGCCGTTGCAGCAGAATCAGGAGCCGAGCGCACTGCAGCGGGCCACCGTCGACGAGGTACGCAGTCACGGTAAACCTCCCTGATCCCATGCCGCAGGGATTAATATATCCGGCGCAGATAAATCGGACGTGGCGCCGGCCGCCGTCCGGCATTGGACCGTGGCCAACCGGTGGGCTCGATGAATCGGAGTTCATGGGATAATCTGCCGTCGCGTCAGGGTTGACGGTGCCAAGATGTCCTATAGCCCGAATCGGGCTTGTCACTCCACGGTAAGGGCTGCATGTTCAGCAGGAATACTCCGCAAGGGCTCCCGCTTATGGCATGGCCATGCTCGCCGACCTTCCACAGCGACCGGGCGGGCGAATATCGCCGCGCAGATCGAGAGTTCTGATGAGCCTGACCCGCACGGTGGCCAAAGCGCTTCCGGCACCGGTATTGAACGTCGCAGTGCACCGCGAGCTGTACCTGCCGCCGCGGCTTCGCCGCGACCATCGGCCGGTTGCCCTGGTGTATGGCAACTGTCAGGCCGAAGCCCTGCGCCGGATCCTGGCCACTCATCCGGGGTTCGCCGATCGGTATCTGCTGCTGCGAGTGCCGGCCGTGCACGAGATCACCCCACGCGAGTTGGCGCTGATCGAGGGTCGGCTGCCCGAGGTAGAGGTGCTGATCAGTCAGGAGATCAAGCCCGGCTACCGGGGGATGGGCCTGGGCACCGAGCAACTCATCGACCGGCTGCCGGCCAGCGCCACGGTGATGCGCTATCCAGTCGCGTACTTCGAGGGACCGTTCCCGTTCCACGTCTACGTGAACCGCGGCAACAACCCGCTCGCCGCCTCCGCACCGATCACCGACTACCACGACCTGCGCACGATCTACGCGGCCAGTCAAGGCTGGGGTGTCGACACCACGTTGCGCAGGCTGGACGAACTGCACCTCGACCCGAACTGGGTTCGAGACAATGCGGAACGCTCGCTGAAGGAGCTCGGCAGCCGAGAAGCTGCGTTCACGGCGCAGTTGTCAGGCGTGATCCGGCAGCACCCGACCTCCAGCTTCCGAACCATCAATCACCCGGTGAACGGGCTCATCACCGAGGTCGCTCGGCAGTTGTTGGCTCATCTTGGTTACCTGGATGCCGATCTCGTTCTCAATTCTCGGCAGTTCTATCTCGACCACATGTCGGCGCCGCTGGAGCCGCAAATCGTTCGGGCGCTGGGTGGTGAGCCGAGCGCCGACAACCACGGCGAATGGGTCACTTCGGCCGGCACGTTCAGCCGTACCGACGTTGTCGCCGCGCATCTGGCCGCTTACGCCGCAGACCCCGGTCTACTGGCCGACGGCCTGAGTAAACATGCCGAGCGACTGCATCAGCTCGAGATGATGTGGCAGTAGCGGGACCGGCCCTCCGCCCTCTGTCACACTGAACGGCGCATTCCGGCATAACCACCTGAATGCGAGAAACATTGCCAAATCCGGCAATCGGGAATTCGTCGCGCGTGCCGGGTTGAATTCGGAGTGTCATCTGTTGAGCATTGTCAATGCTGCCCAGGAACCTGAGGCCGGCGCACGAAACCCTGTTGTTGACGACGTGACGTCGCTGCGGGCGGCCTTGCGGTCGCCGAGTCGGCTTCGCCGCGAGGTCCTGGCCGGGTTGGTGGTAGCGCTCGCTTTGATCCCCGAGGCGATCAGCTTTTCGATCATCGCCGGGGTGGACCCGAGAGTGGGGCTGTTCTCCTCGGTCACGATGGCGGTGGTGATTGCGTTTCTCGGTGGGCGGCCGGCCATGATTTCGGCCGCCACCGGGGCGGTCGCACTGGTGATCGCGCCGATGATGCGGGATCACGGCCTGGACTACCTGGTCGCAACGGTGATCCTCGGCGGCGTCCTGCAAGTGATCCTGAGCCTCGCGGGTATCGCCAAGCTGATGCGTTTCATCCCCCGCTCGGTGATGGTCGGGTTCGTGAACTCCCTGGCAATTTTGATCTTCCTGGCCCAGATCCCGCATCTAACCGGCGTTCCGTGGCTGGTGTATCCCCTGGTGGCGATTGGTATCGCGGTCATGGTGCTGCTGCCTCGGGTCACTACGGTGGTGCCGGCACCGCTGGTCGCGATCGTGGCCCTGACCCTGTACACGGTGACCGCTGCTGCGACAGTGCCGACGGTCGGAGACGAGGGCAAGCTTCCCGAGAGCCTGCCCTCGCTGTTCTGGCCCGATGTGCCGTTCACCGTGGACACTCTGCACATCATTGCCCCCTACGCCCTGGCGATGGCTTTGGTGGGACTGCTTGAATCGTTGATGACCGCCAAACTCGTCGACGACGTCACCGATACCCACTCGAACAAGACCCGTGAAGCCTGGGGTCAGGGCGCGGCAAACATCGTCACTGGCTTCTTCGGCGGTATGGGTGGCTGCGCGATGATCGGCCAGACCATGATCAACGTGAAGGTCTCCGGCGCCCGAACTCGCATCTCAACGTTTCTGGCCGGACTATTTCTGCTGATCCTTGTGGTCGGGCTCGGTGACGTCGTCGCCGTCATTCCGATGGCCGCTCTGGTCGCGGTGATGATCATGGTTTCCGTCGGGACGTTCGACTGGCACAGTGTTCAGCTCTCCACCCTGAGACGAATGCCGCGAAGCGAAAATCTGGTCATGCTGGCCACCGTCATCGTGGTGGTCGCCACCCACAACCTGGCGATCGGGGTGATCGTCGGTGTGATCACCGCGATGGTGATGTTCGCTCGTCGCGTCGCACACTTCACGGACGTGACGATCGTTGATCACCCGGACCAGAACACCACCGTGTATTCCGTGACCGGAGAGCTGTTCTTCGCCTCCAGCAATGACCTCATCTACCAGTTCGACTATGCCCACGATGGAACGAACGTCGTCATCGACATGACGGATTCGCACATCTGGGATGCCTCCACGGTGGCGACTCTGGATGCCATCACCACCAAATATGCCCGTTACGGCAAGACGGTCACCATTATCGGGATGAACGAGGCCAGTGCTCAGCGGCACCAGCGGCTCGCCGGTCACCTTGGCGGCGACCTCGGCTAATGACAGCTCGGATCACCACGATCAGCGCGGCCAGGCAGAGAGCCTGAACGGTTCCGAAATAGCCCACTGCCGTCGGTGGGTGAACTCGTGGTACGGCGGCCATGGCGGCGGACGTCGGGGGCTGCAAGGGCATGTGCGTGTCCTTTCGTGGAGTGGCACAAGAAACGACGTCCCATCAAGGCACCGAACTGTTAGGCCGTGCACAGTCGTGCCTCGTCAGCCTGGCGTCGGGGCAGCGTAGACGGTGACAGCTGAGAGCTTGCTGATAAGTCACATCGCGGCGAGCGGAGCTGACCTGCTCCGACCGCTTCCGAACGTGACTCTGAAGATTGCAACGAGACGGCGGTCGCCAGCGTCTATGTGGTGCACTGGCTCAAGATCAGCACGTGCCTCAAGATCAGCAGGTGCCATTCGGGCGCACCACTGCGATCCAGAGCAGTGCCACCGGCAGAAAGTTGGTTTCGATGCACGGTTCCGAAGCGGTGTTCGTCGCGCTCGGGACGATCGGATTCCTGGTTCTCGTCCTGAACCTGCTTTTGGGTGGGTTCATCGAGCATGGGTTCGAAGCGTCACACGAGGTCGACTTCGGCCATCCGGCCCCTACCGATCTACATGGGCCCTCGTGGCTGAGCGTCAAAGTCGTCGCCGCGTCAATGGTGGGTTTCGGGGCCTTCGGATATGTGAGCAGCTCCGCTGGTCTGCCCGACCTCATCAGCTGGCCCGTCGCCGCCGCCGGTTTCTTCGCGGTCGGCGCTGGGGCGTACTTCCTGATTCTCAAACCGCTTGCGGGTCAGCAGTACAACTCGCTGATGAGTAGTTACAACTACGTCGGCCAGGATGCGATTGTCACGCTCGAAATCACCGCTGGTGGCATCGGGCAAGTGACGTTCCAGGACCGCCAGGGCGCTCGGGTGACTCAAACCGCGACGTCCCGCTTGGGTGAAGCAGTGATCAAGGGTACCCAGGTGAAGATTGTCGACATCGTCCAGAACGGCGTTGTCGTGCACCACAATTCGCTCTCTGACTGAACAGGATGTTCTGATGACCGGAGCCCCTCCGATCGCGATCGCCGTTGTCGTTGTACTGATCACGTTCCTTCTGGTCGCGGTGATCTATGCCCGGAATTACGTGAAAGTGCCGCCGAATATGGTCGGTGTCTTCACCGGACGCGGTCGGCCCAAGATTGTTCGAGGCGGTGCCCGATTCCGGGTGCCGGTGTTGGAGCGCGTCGATTTCATGAGCCTGGAGCCGTTCAACATCCAGGTCAGCGTCGGTAATGCCATCTCTAGCAACGGAGTTGGAATCGCCGTCGATGTCGTAGCGCTGATTCGCTTCGGCTCCACCGATGAGGCCATCGAAACCGGAACACAACGGTTCCTCACCGCAGATCGCAATGAACTCAAGGGCCAGTTGACCGAAATCGTCGCCGGCAATATGCGGGCGATCTGCGCCAAGATGACGGTCGAGGATCTCAACAGCAACCGCGACCGGCTCACCCGCGGTGTCGCCGAGGAAGCGGGTGCCGCTCTCGGTGCCATCGGCATGGAGTTGGATGTCCTCACTATCCAGGATGTCCGCGATCACAACGGATACATCGAGGCGCTCGGACGCAAGCGCATTGCCGAGGTGACCCGGGATGCTGAAGTGGGCGAGGCCCAGGCGCGCCGGGACGCCCGGATCGCGGCAGCCGAAGCCGACCAGCAGGGCCGGACGGCCGAGGCGAAGTCTCGGGAAGCGATCGCGGAATCCGAGCGTGCCCTGGCGATCAAGCAGGCAACCATCGACACCGAGGTCCAGGCCGCGCAGGCCCGAGCCTCGCAGGCCGGCCCGCTTGCCCAGGCGGAAGCGCAGCGAGCCGTGGTGCTCGCTGGCGTCGATACCGAGCGTGAACGCACCGAGCGGCAGATCGCGGTGGAGCGGCAGCGTGCTGCTCAGCGGCAGCAGGCCCTTCAGGCGGATGTCATCGCACCGGCCGAGGCCGAGCGTCAGGCGGCCGTGGCCCGGGCCGAGGGCGCCAAGGCCGTGACCATTGCGACCGCCGAAGCGGCTGCGCGGCGACGGGAACTGGAAGGTGAGGCGGATCTGAAGGCCCGCACCGCCGGTGCCTCCGCGCTGCAGCGCGAGGGTGAGGCTCAGGCCGCCGTGGACAAGGCGAAGCTGCTGGCTGAGGCCGAGGGGCAGAAGGAACTGGCAGCCGCGCTCAGCGCCTTCAGCCAGGAGGCAGCCCGACTGCGGGTGCTGCCTGATCTGATCGCCATCCTGCCGCAGATCGCGCACGAAGTCGCCGCGCCGATGGGCAACATCGGAAACCTGACGGTACTCAGCGGCGGCGCCAACGGCAACGATGCCTTGTCCCGGGTCGCCGGGTCAGTTCCGGCGCTGCTGCTCCAGGTCCTCGAGACGGCCAAGGCCGGCGGACTCGACTTGGGCGCTCTGCTTGGCAACGGCAACGGCAACGGCAATGGCAACGGCAATGGCAATGGCTCATCGGCGGTCACGAAGCCGGCGAGCGTGGTCGCACCGCCGGTCCCGACCGTTCGCTGAAAACTAGCGAACCATTGGTTGCCAAGGGCCGGGCTTGGGCTTCCCCAAGTCCGGCCCTGCGGTGCTGATGCTGCCCGGGTGAGGACGCGCATCCAGGTCAGCCCCGGCGACCATCGGTGAGTGCTTGGCGAAGGTGATCCGGATGGCGCTCTCCCACGTACTCTCGCTCGTGGGATAAGCGATGGGATCGGCCCGGCGCTGCTGGCGTCCTTCTCTTGGAGATGTTGCATGCTGACCGAGGTCCTGCTCTGCGCTGTCGGCCTGGTGGTGTTGAGCGTGGCAGCCGATCACCTGGTGCAGGGCTCATCGCGGTTGGCGGCCTGGTTGCGGATCAACCCGATCGTGGTGGGGATCGTGGTCATCGGATTCGGCACCAGCGCTCCGGAGTTCCTCGTCTCCGCGACGGCCGCCGCTCGCGGTGACACCGGTATTGCTGTGGGCAACATCGTCGGGTCCAACATCCTCAACCTGACGTTGATCCTTGGGATCGCGGCGCTGCTCGCGGATGTGCGGGTACGTGCTTCCGTCGTTGCCCACGAGTCCCGGCTCGCGGTGATTGCGGTCGCCGTCTTCGCGGTGTTCGCGTGGCAAGGCCTGAACCCGGTCACGGGCGTCCTGCTTGCGGTGCTGCTGTTCGGGGCCCTGGCGGTACTGATCCGGTGGGCCCTGGCCGACCGTAGCCCGGCGATGACCGTTGAGGTCTGCGAGTTCATCGGTTCTGAGCAGATCCACCCACCGTTCTCCGACCTGGATACCGAATCCGCGCACAGCTCCGAGGACGACACGGGCGGCGAGTTCCAGGATTACCCGGATGCCGCCAGGTACCCGGCTCACCCGGTTCGACGCGCGTCCATCCGGGCGCTGATCGGTCTGGGCGGCGTGCTGCTCGGTTCCCAAGTGCTGGTGGTGAATGCCTCCGCGATCGCCACCCGGTTCGGGGTTTCACAGGTGATCATCGGGCTCACGTTGATCGCGCTGGGTACCTCGCTGCCGGAACTGGTCACCACGGTGCAGGCGCAGCGTCGCGGGGAGTCCGCTCTCGTCGTCGGTAACCTTTTCGGCAGCAACCTTTTCAATAGTCTCGGCGGCGGTGCAGTGATCGGGCTGGCATCCGGATCGGCGCATCCCGCAAAAGCCTCCGTGGTTTCGATCGTCATCATGGTGGCCACTGCCGTGCTCGCCTGGGTGCTGCTGCGCCGAGATTTGCGAGTAAGCCGGTCCGAAGGGCTGATCCTCCTGGCCGTCTACGTTCTTACCTTGCCCCTGCTGTTGGTCTCCTGACGCTCCGAGTCAGGATTTTCGCTGTCGACGGTGTTGCTGCCAGGATTCGTAGTGGTCCAGCACCGTCTCCTGAACGCTCCGGTAGGTGATGCCCAGTTCCTGGGTACTGCGATGGTTGTCGACGGTGAAGCGGATCCCGAGGTGCCTGCGAATGTACTCCTGGGTCAACCCGAATCGGGGACCGAGGATGCGGACGGCGACGTCGGGCACGGTATGTCGGGGGATCAAAACCTTCCTGGAGTACCGGTCCCGGATGATGTTCGACATCTCGGCGAACGAGACCATTTCCGGTCGGGCGAGAATGTAACGGCCGGAGGCTGAATCCAACTCGGCGGCGCGCAGGTGGGCGGCGACGACCTCCCGGACGTCGACCACGGTGAAGCTGAAATTAGGTGCCCCGTAGAAGAAATACCCTTTCATGAGCTCGTCCATCAGAAAGAGACTCCCCGAGTCTGATGCCGAGGTGAGCGAGGGTCCGAGGATCAGCCCGGGATTGATGGCCACCATTGTCCACCGGTCCTGGGCTCGGGCAGCATCCCAGGCCGCATGTTCCGCGACTGTCTTGGCGTAGTGGTACGGGTTGTTCTCCAACGTGCTGCTGTCGTTGAAGTACGCCTCGGTGAGGGTCTGGTTCTTCATCTGCAGGACGTCGCTGTAGTCGCCGAAGATGGCGCCGACGGTCGAGGTGAGGACAAGTCGCTCCACCGCCGGTGTGCGATTGATGCTGGCGATGATGTTGCGCGTGCCTTCCAGTGCCGGATCGAGCACGTCCCGGCGGGCATCTCGGATCTGTTCAGGCATCAGGAAGGGCGAGGCGACGTGGAACACAAACCGGCAATCCTGCATGGCTTCGTCGAAGGAATGTGGTCGTAGGAGGTCTGCTTCGAACAGTTCCAATCGGCCGGGGAAATCCAACCCGATCCGATTCAGCGGATCCACCTTCGCCGGATTGCCCAGGCTGCGGACGCTGGCCCGGACGCTGTAGCCGGCCGCCAGGAGGGTCCCTACCAGGTGGCTGGCAACGAACCCACTGCCCCCGGTGACCAGGACGGAAGTACTCATGCGGTCGGCTCCTTCGACAAGCGGGCTGGCGTCGTCCAAAATCGATCATCCCTGCGCCACCCTCACACTGGCCAGGATGCGACCATCCCCGCAGATCAACCAGCCCTTGCGCGTCTCAACCCATCAACGACCAGGGCCCAATCCGCAGATATCGGGCATCGTTGGCGATCTTGCGGCTTGCTCGGGGCCCGCTCCACTCCCATCTTGGGAGGGCGCGGCCAGGGCTGGTGGTCCTGACTCTGATCCCGGGCTGGAGCCTGCCAAGATCATCGGCGTTCAGAACGGAAAGCTGCCTTTCGGGGTGTGTACCCGAAAGATCAGTTGCCAACTCTTGACGCCCCAGGTGTAGAGGGAGGTCACGAACGCTTCGTAGTTGGCAAGCCAGCTCGCCTCCACCGCGAGGTGATAGGTGATCACGACGTTGCCGCCTTCCAGGAGCGTGAAGTTGGGCTCCGAGAGGTCATAGCTGCGGATGGCTTCAAGTTCTGGCCATCGGGAGAGGAGCTCGTTCCGGCTGGCGATCCGATTGGGCAGCACCACGAAGCCGTCGGCGGTCATGTGCCGGGCGTAGAAGCCCGTGGGGTTGCCCTCGACGGCCTCTTTCCAGAAGGCCTGCTCCAGGGCCCAGGCCTGATCCATGGTGTGCCGCCTTTCGTCTTGCTGAACCGATTCCGCCGATCGTAAGACGTGCGGTGGGAGCTGGCATGTCCGAGGTGACAGTGAGCGCGAGCAACCGCACCGCATGTGATCAAGACATCATCCCTGGCGCGGAACTCGAGGAGCCGGCCGGGCTCGGCAAAGTGATCATTCCGGTTCTCCGAATCTGAAAAGATTTCATTGAAAGGATTTCACTTCGTTAGTCGGTGCTAACCGCGATAACCAGCGACATCGGTTCCCCGGCCGGCGACGGAGTGCACTGCCTGGCCCGTTGCACGCTGCGGAACGTGTGGTGGGAGGACGTCGGTGAGGACGCCGCGACCTTCCTCGGCACGAACGGCGACGCCTACGTGATCGGCGGCGGTGCCCGGTCGGCGGACGACAAGACGTTCCAGCACAATGGTTCTGGCACGGTCCACATCTCCGGGTTCTACGCCCAGAACATCGGCAAGCTCTATCGTGGCTGCGGTAACTGCACTACGTCGCACGAGCGGCATGTGACCGTCGACAACGTCATCCTGGACAATGCGAAGTATGTCGTCGGCATCAACATCAACTGGGGTGACTCCGCCACGCTGACCCGAGTCACCCTGATCAACGGCGAAGACACGCACATCTGCGCCGAATACCAGGGTGCCCCGAAGGGCAGCGAGCCCACATATCTGCAAGACGGCGTCAACGATGCGTACTGCCACTTCACGATGGCGGACATCATCTACCAGTAGCCGTCCAACGCAGTCGGTGTCACGTCGTTGAAGGCCTGGAACGCATCGACGCGACAGCAGACCAAATGCCGGCCAGGACCAAGCCCAAGATGATCATGTTCAAGGCCAGCGGCAACAGGTCGATGTGACTGGGGTTCTCCCAGGGCGAGAGGAACTCGGTGCTGTAGGGCAGCGGCGGGTCGAGGCTTTGGGTCTGGGTCACCCAGTTCAGGGGCATGCCGAAAGCAACGTGCTCCAGCTCCTGCTGGGTCTGCACTTGGGCCCTGTCCAGCAGCGTCAGCAGCACCACGATCAAAAAGGTGAGCCCACCGAAAACGGCCACCGCTCCCAGGCGGGGGCGGTGACGGCGCTCAACGGCAGGCCCGGCGTCGGAATTAGTGATCATGTTGCACATAGTGCCAGCCACGGCCGGCGTCCCGGCGCGCAGACGACTGAGCCGGACAGGCCTGGGGTCGGGTCAGCCGAAGCTGTTCGGAACCGACCTCGACGTGGGCCACAAGCCGAGGTCGGGCAAGATCGCCGTCCTCCTCGGCTCGGTCAACCTGCTGACCGGCAGTAGATCGGTCGAGGTCCCGTCGGCACGAGCGAGTTCGGTAAGGGTCGCGTCGACAGATCGTTGCACCAGAACGGGAATGTACTTTTTGACCCGCGCCGAGGAGAACGACTCCATCGTGTCGGCCACCCAGCGCTCGATCGTCGAAACGGCAAATATCGGGTACTTGGCCGCCAGTGCGTTCACGATAGAGCGCTGATTTTCGGTGTCCACCGGCCCGCCCTTCGTCAACCATCCGTTGCCGCGCTGACGCGCGGCGTTCATGTTGTTCTAGCACGCAGAAACTCGCCGGGCCTAACGATGCCTGACGGTGTGATCGCAGTCTCAGGTTCCGAGGCTGCCCCCTGCCTGGGCTTGTCCGAGACGTCCTGATCCGCGTACAGACCTGCTAGCTTGCACCACTCTTTGCATTCAGTAATCAATGCTTCTCGAAACGAGGACGACCTGTGGACGGCACGACTGACCAGAACGGTTCCGGTGCGGCCTCCGGAGGGCTGCTGCGAAGCACTGCCGCCGGTGCGGGCGCGGCGTTGGCCGGTGCCGTCCTGTGGATGATCTTCGTCCAGGTAACCGGCTACGAGGTCGGCATCGTGGCGGTGGGGATCGGATTCCTGGTCGGTCAGGCGATGGCGGCCACTGCCGGGACCAGCACCCGGTTGCCTCCGATCGGCGCGGTGCTGTCACTGATCGGCTGTCTGCTCGGCCAGGTGCTCACCGATGCGCATCTCCTCGCCGAGGCGGTCGGAGTCGGCACCGGTCGAGCCTTGCAGGAGATGGTCACCAATCCTGCCTTCGGCTGGGACGTCTTTACCACCGGCTTCAGCCCGATTGACCTCCTGTTCTGGGTGATCGCCGGATATGAGGGCTACAAGCTCACCGCCCGCGCCGTTGCCCAGCGCCAGGCTGCCCGATCCGCGCCGCCCCAGCCGCCGGTAGCGGACTATTTCCCGCCGGCCGGTACCCCTGCCGCCCCCTCCACCGACGCCTGAGAGCCTCGCCCCCGAGCAGCCTTGGCGACGGCCTATGTCAGCCAATCCTTCAGCGATCATGCTCGGCTGGCCCCGGCCTTACCGCGCGCAACTCAGGTTGGATGGGTGGTCTCAGCTGAAGGGTGTCTGCGGGCGGGGGAGCGGCTCGCCATCGAGGAACACGTCGACCTTTTCGTTGTAGAACGAGATCATCCCGGCGATGGGTAGTAGTTGTCGGGTCGGAAAGTCGTATGCCCAAGCCAGATCCGGGGTAATGCCCGCCGGGGTCCGCACCGACCAGTAATGGCTGGTGGTGCCCTTGTACGGGCAGGAGGTGACGGTGTCGGTGGCCACCAGGTGCTCGAAATTCACGTCGGTCCGGTCGAGGTAGTAGCGGGTTGGTAGACCGGTCTCGAAAACCATTATTGGGGAAGATGAATCGGCCAGAACCACGCCGTCCAGTTCGACCCGAACCCGCCGGTGTGAGCGCAGAGCGTCGACCCGGGCGTAGGGGTTACGTGGATGGACGAAGACCTCCTCGTCCTCCTCGAACCAGGCATCGAGAGCGGCCCAGTCAAACCGGACGGTGTCGGTGAGTCCTTCCACCGCGTCCGCTCCATACACGCTGGCTGCGTTCGGCCGGAACGTCTCGCCGACGCGTAGGCCATGCCGAGCGGCGGTACCGCGGTGCAGCTTCTCTCGGTCGCCTTCGTCGACGAGGAGACCGGCGGTGACATCGACCAGCGGGATGTAGTACTGCGGGTAGGGCTCCCATTCCCAGACGTACAGCGCCTTCGTGGTGTCGAATACGACCTGGTTGGCCAGCATGGCGCGCACTCGCCGGGGTGCGGGCTCGACGGTGTCGACGGGAGTGAGCATTCGCGGATAGTCACGCACTGGTCCTCCTGAGCTCGGGTGGAGCGGTCGCCACCACCGGGTTTGCCTCGAGTAACGCCGTCTCACGCCAAGATCGCCAGTTGTGCCCGCTTCGGTGCCATGGCGGGGCACCGAAGCGGGCACAACTGGCGATCGCTCAATTGGCGAAAGATCGAGCTCAGGGCAGCCGCGGCGACCAAGCGAGTGATGCTGCTGCCGCACCGAAGCTGGCCAGCAAGGCGAGCCCGGCGAATCCGGCGCTGATCTCTCGCCGTTCCGTTGTGGTGCCGACCTGCTTGCTGATGTCGTCGTAGACATCGCTCAGTTCGTCGCTGCTCTCGGCGGCGTAGTGCTGGCCGCCGGTCGCGGTGGCCAACTCCTCGAGGGCGGCGGCGTCGACCGGCACCGAGAGCGTCCGGCCCTGGACGGTCACCGTGCCCTCAGCCGTGCCGTAGGCGATCGTCGACACC
The DNA here is from genome assembly GCA_035474375.1 of Kineosporiaceae bacterium. GTDB lineage: Bacteria > Actinomycetota > Actinomycetes > Actinomycetales > Kineosporiaceae > JANNPJ01. Next base: position 24,485 of record DATINJ010000390.1, read on the forward strand.
GGGACGCTGGCCGCGGTCGCGACGCTGATCGCATCCTCGATCGATCGTCCCTGCGTGTTGGACCCGTCCGAGAGCAGCACGACCCGCGCCGGCGGTGTCTTGCCGTCCTCGTCCGGAGTCTGCCCGGCCGTGGCTACCGAGGCGGCGACCGCTTCCCCGATCGCCGTCCCCTGACCCATCTGCAAGTTCTTGATCGCGGTTACGACGGAATCGTGGTCCTCGGTCGGGGAGACGTCGACGGCCGCTGTCTGGGAGAAACTCACCAGGGCTACGTCAAAGCTGTCCGGCAGGCTGTTGACGAAGTTCGCTGCGGCCTCCTGAGCGGCGGTGAACCGGTCCGGCGAGACGTCGGTCGCCGCCATCGAGGCGGAGGTGTCGATGGCAACGATGATCGTGGCCGCCTCCTGGGGTACCTCGACCGCGGCGGCCGGCTTGGCGAAGGCACCGGTCATCAGCACCAGCGCGCCGAGCAGCAACAGTGCGGACAGGTGCCGTCGCCAGCCGGGCACCTTCGGAGCAACGGAGGCCAGCAGGTCGACGTCGGTGAACCGGACCGCGTAGGCCTGGCGCCGGCGTTGGACCAAGACATACGCGAGGGCCACGGCCGCGACGCCGAGCAGCAGCAGCAGCCGGACCGGGGCCTCGAAAGACAAGTCAGACATGTACAGCTCCCAGTGAGGCGGTGCGGGGACGCCGGTTGGACAGCGATCGGGCGAGTTCGGGGAGCCAGTCGCGGTCGGTACGTAACAGGACGTAACCGGCACCGGATTGGCGGGCAGCCCGCTGGTGCCGTGCCGTGCGCTCAGCGGCAGCAGCGGCGTACCGCTCGCGCAGCGTTCGAGTAGTTCGGACTTCCAGGAGCCGACCGGTCTCCGGATCCACCACCTGTAGCGTCCCGACGTCGGGCAGTTCGGCCTCGCGCGGATCCTGGATCTGACAAACCACGACGTCGCTGCGCAGGGTGAGCAGCCGAAGCGGCCTCGCCCAGGTCGGCACGTCGGTACCCGCGCCCGGCTCGATCAGGTCGGAGAGGACGACGAGCAGCCCGCGTCGCAGCGGCGGTCGCATCAGCCCGGACAGCGCGTCGGCAAGGCTCGCTCCGGACCCCTCCGCGACTCGCGGCGTACTCGTGAGCACGTGCTGCAAGGCCATCGCGGCGTCCCGGCCGCCGCGCGCTGGAATCCGCCGGATGCCGCTCGGGGTCAGGACGAGTGCCCCGACCCGGTCGCCGTGCCGGCTGGTGAGGTGCACCAGCCCGGCACCCACGGCCAGGGCGAGATCCCGCTTCTCCGACCGGCGGGTGCCGAAGGCCATCGAGGCGGTGAGGTCGATGAGGACCGTGGTCTCCAGCTCATGATCGGCGGTGGTGCTACGGGTGTGCGTCTGGCCGGTGCGGGCGGTCGCCGCCCAGTCGATGCGCCGGGCATCGTCACCCACGCCGTACAGCCGCGCCTCGGCGGATTCGCTGCCTGGCCCGAGGTGGGCACGCGTGTGCTCGCCCTGGAGCAGGCCGTCGAGACGGCTGGAGATCTGCACGGCGAGCCGGCGGATCTGGGTTTCGGCAACGTACGGTGGCGGCGGGAGAGGTTTCGCCGCTGCCGAGAGCGCCTTGGGTAGTGCCGGCAGAACCTTCATGCCACGGTCCGCGTGAGGCTTGGCTGGGGCTCGCCGTGCTGCTGAGACGGAGCGACGGCCGGCTGTGGAACGGTTGCCAGGATCCGCCCGACCAGGTCCTCCGCGCGCACGCCGTCGGCCACCGCTTCGTAGGTGAGGACCATCCGATGGGCCAGCACTTCGACGGCCAGGTCTGCGACGTCGTTCGGCACCACGTACTCGCGCCCGCGCAGCAGGGCCAAGGCGCGAGCGGCGCGCACCAGCCCGAGGCTGCCACGTGGCGAGGCGCCGACCGCGATCAGTGGGGCCAGCTCCGGCATCCGCCAGGCCACCGGCTCGCGAGTGGTCATCACCAGAGCGACGGCGTACTCGGCGATCGCGTGGTGCACGAAGACGCCGTCGGCGACCTCCTGAAGGGCGATCAGATCTTCCAGGGTCAAGACCTCTTCGGCGCGCGGGGCACGCACCGACATCCGCCGGACAATCTCCATCTCCTCAGACACGTTGGGCTGCGGAACAACAACTTTCATCAGAAAGCGGTCGCGCTGCGCCTCCGGTAGCGGGTAGACCCCTTCGCTCTCGATCGGGTTCTGGGTGGCGAGGACGATGAATGGCTTGGGCAGCGGATGAGTCGTGCCCGCGATCGACACCTGATACTCGGCCATCACCTCCAGCAGCGCCGACTGCACCTTGGCCGGCGCCCGGTTGATCTCATCGGCAAGGACGAAGTTGGCGAAGACCGGACCGAGTTCGACATCGAACCGCTCCTGGGACGGCCGGTACACCCGGGTGCCGACGATGTCGCTGGGCATCAGGTCGGGAGTGAACTGCAACCGCACCGAGCTGCCGCCGACGGTACGGCCGAGGGTCTCCACGGCAAGACTCTTCGCGACCCCCGGGACGCCCTCCAGCAGGCAGTGCCCGCGGGCCAGGAGCGCTACCAGCATGCGCTCGACCATGCGGTCCTGACCGACGACAACCTTCTTCACCTCCATCAGCGCACGCTCGAGGTGGGCGGACGGCTTGTCGAGGGAGGTGATCTGCGAAGGGCTGGGCATGACGAAGGAGCTCCTGTCCCGTAAGCACCGTTCGGTGCTGGCCTGGTCTCGGCAAGCATCGGCGCCGAGTCTGAACAATTCATGAGTGCTTCCCGTGCCGCGGCTGAAAATCCCGACCCGGCCCAGCGGCGGGTCAGCGCCGGCCTACCCATCAAGATCGCCAGATATGCCCACGTTTGGGCTCAGAATGGGCTCATCAGCTGGCACAGCTGGCGATCATCCGAGCGCCAGGAGATCCACTGGCAACGGTCAAGAGCTGGGTGACGGACGCCGACGATGCCACTAGATCTTTCTGCCGCGCAGGCGGCCTCCACGTCGAAAGGGTCGTCCGATGCGCTGGTTTGGTCACTTGCGGGTGCAGCTGAAGGTAATGGTGGCGGTAGGCGTGGTGGTGCTCCTCAGTTCTGCGGTGGCCGCCTTGTCAGTTCTGTCGCTGAGTTCGCTGAACGATCGCACGGTAGAGATCGCGGACAATTGGATGCCGAGCGTCCAGGCAACCGAGAACCTCAACACCGCAAAGTCCGACTACCGGGTCGCGGAGTTCCGGCACATCACGTCGACAACGCCCGAAGGGCTGCGGCAAGCCGATGAAATACTCCAAGCCCGAGGAGAGAAACTCGCCCAGGCGCGCAAGACATACGAACCATTGATCGGCGCACAGCAAGAGCGTGATCTCTACGACTCCTTCTCGGCCAGCTGGCTGAAGTACTCGGACCTGCACGATCGGGTGATAGCGCTGTCCCAGAAGAACCTGAAGGCGCAGGCTTCCGCATTGCTCGGCGGTGAGGGCCTGACCTTGTTCAACGAGCTCAGTGCGACCTTGCAGAAACTGGTCGAACTCAACGTCGCCGGCGGCGATGCCGCCAAGAGCGCCGCAGCCAGTAGCTATCACTCGGCGCGGAGCACGATCATCATCGCCAGCGTGGTGGCGATGATCGTCGGTCTAGGGCTGGCCTTCGCCGTCGGTCGGGTGATCTCCAGTCCGCTGCGCAAGACCGTGACTCTGTTGCAGGCGCTCGCGGAGGGCCGCTTGGATCAGCGCCTGGATCTGGACACCCGAGACGAGGTCGGTCAGATGTCGATCGCCCTGAACGCGGCGATGGAAAAGGTGGGTTCGACCGTCGGGGAGGTGCTGATGGCGACCGAGCAGTTGGCGAGTGCCTCCTTGCAGATCAGCGAGGCCTCCCAGACGCTCTCCCAGACCGCCACTGAGCAGGCCGCCAGCGTGGAGGAGACGAGTGCCAGCGTCGAGGAAATGGCCAACAGCATCGCGCAGAACAGCGACAACTCGAAGGTGACCGACGGCATCGCCAGGAAGTCGGCTGCGGATGCCACCGAGGGTGGTGCGGCCGTTCAGCAGACCGTCGATGCGATGAAGGCGATCGCCACCAAGATCGCGATCATCGACGACATCGCCTTCCAGACCAACATGCTTGCGCTCAACGCCACCATCGAGGCGGCCCGGGCCGGCGAACACGGTAAGGGCTTTGCCGTGGTGGCGACCGAGGTCGGCAAGCTCGCCGAGCGTAGTCAGGTAGCTGCCCAGGAGATCGGCCAGATGGCCACCGGCAGTGTGGCCACCGCCGAACGAGCGGGTTCCCTGCTGACCGAGATCGTGCCGAGCATCGGCCGGACTTCGGATCTGGTCCAGGAGATCACCGCCGCCTCCGCTGAGCAAGCCGTTGGCGCCGCCCAGATCACCAGTGCGATGTCGCAGATGAGCAAGGTCACTCAGCAGAACGCTTCCTCCAGTGAGGAACTCGCCGCAACCGCCGAGGAGATGACGGGCCAGAGCGAGAGCCTGCAGCAGCTGATGCGTTTCTTCCAGCTCGGCGACCAGGGTGGTCCGGGGGTGAGCCGGTCGGCTCGTCGGGCGCTTACCACGAGCGGGTCGAAATCCGCTCCCCGGACTGCGGTGATCCCGGCCCAATCCAGGTCCCAGGACGCGCTGCCGGTCTTCGACGACGTCCAGTTCGATCGGTTCTAGAGTCGCTCTGATCTGCGGGTCGGTCGAGCACTCGCCTGGCCCGACAGATGATCGCTGAAGACGACGAATCCACCTGATTTGGTTGTCTCGATGGAGCGGTAACAGCTCGGCTCTCCGACTCGCGGCACGTCGCCGCTTCGCTCGCCCCGGCCATGACTGATGGCCGGGGCGCGCGAATGTCCGGGGGGCCTGAGTGTCCGCGACCACTTTCTAGACCAAATGGATTGACAAAGTGCCATCGGCCTGATGATCTGGTTCTAGGCCGATCTCCGGTCGGGACTAGAAGGAGCGCACGATGAGCGTACTGAGCCAAGGGAGCCCCACGGGCCCGGCTCTGACGCGTCATCTCCTCAGCATGTCGCCGGTACCGCCCGGCACTCGCTGTCTTCTCTGAAGGCACAACCTCCAACACACTTGCGGTCCGATCCGCCCGCGATTGCTGCGCGCCGCTACGCCGCGCCGTGTCCGGGCTGACCGCCGCCGTGACTGCCACCGGTCGCCACTTCCGACATCCGCCTGGGTGCCGCCAATCGGCATGCCCAGACCTCGCTTTGGAGATTCTCATGACCATCGTAACTGCGCGCCACTCCACAGGTGCTTCCGCTGCCACGGCCACCTCCCGTTCGACCGGGTTGAGTAGCCCGCTCACCGCCGGAATCGGGGAGGTGGTCACGGGCATCCGGCTCGGCGCGGACCTGCCCAGCGAGGTGGTCGCCGAGATTCGGGCCCTGCTGCTGGATCGCAAGGTGCTGTTCTTCCGCGGTCAAGACCACCTAGATCTGGACGGCCAGGTCGCCTTCGGCCGGCTGCTCGGGGAGCTCACCACCGCGCATCCCACGGTCTCCGGGCTGCAGGAGTCGAGTCACGTGCTACCGATCGACAGCGAAGCCGGGCGCGCCGACAGCTGGCACACCGATGTGACATTCGTCGTCCGACCACCGGCATTCTCGGTGCTGCGTGCCGTCACCCTGCCACCCACCGGCGGCGACACCGCTTGGGCCAACACCGCGTCGGCGTACCAAGGGCTGCCGGCTCAACTGCGGGCGCTGGCCGACGGCCTGCGCGTGGTGCACACCAACCAGTACGACTATGCCCGACCGGTCGCTCAGCAGGGCGACCGGGAGCAGGCGCACTACCAGGAGTTCGTCTCCGAGGTCTTCGAGACCGAGCACCCGGTGGTCCGGGTTCATCCGGAGACCGGTGAGCGAGCGCTGCTGCTCGGCGGCTTCGCCCGATCGTTCCCCGGGTTGAAGCAGCGCGAGTTCAACGCGCTGTTCCAGCTCTTCCAGGATCGAATCACCGCGCCGGAGAACCAGGTTCGGTGGAGTTGGCAGTCTGGTGACGTGGCCGTGTGGGACAACCGAGCGACTCAGCACTACGCCGTCAATGACTATGGACGGGCGGACCGGCAGTTGCAACGGGTCACCATCGCGGGTGATGTTCCGGTCGGCCCCGATGGCGTTCGCAGTCGCGCGCTCGTCGGTGACGTCGCGGCGTACATCCCCGGTTCCTGATCCACATCGCATCGTTTCTGAGGAGAAGTATCCCGTGAAGAAAAGACTTTCGACTGCGGTAGCGCTCGCCGCCGGGCTGGTCGCGATCGTCACTGGAGTCAGCGGCTGCGGCGGCACCGATGATGCGGCGGCAGCCTCTGGCGGGAGTCAGGCCAAGGTGTTGCGCTACCAGGGTTGGGCCAATCAAGTCACGCTGCCGGAGTTGGCGCAGGACCTCGGCTATCTCGGTGACGTCAAACTCAAATGGGTTGGCAACACGATCAGCGGCCCGCAGGACATCCAGGCCGCACAGACCGGAGCGACCGATTTCGGCGGCGCCTTCAACGGTGCGGTCGCCAAGCTCATCACGTCCGGGGCACCCTTGAAAGCGGTGGTCACCTACTACGGGTCGGATGAGCACGCCTTCAACGGGTTCTACGTGCTCGACAACAGTTCGATCCGAGGCCCTCGGGACCTGATCGGCAAGAAGATCGGGGTGAACACGCTCGGCGGGCACAACGAGGCAGTGATTCACACCTACCTGTCGAAGGCGGGCCTGAGCGAAGCCGACATCAAGAAGGTGCAACTCGTGCCGTTGCCGCCGCCGAACGCTGATCAGGCGCTCCGGGCAGGGCAAATCGATGTGGCTGCACTTTCCGGTCAATTTCGGGAGCAGACGATCGCCAAGGGCGGGGTCCGCGCCATTTTCACCGACTCACAGTTCTTCGGTGACTTCAGCGCCGGCACGTACGTTCTGAAAGACGACTTCATCAAAAGGAATCCGGAGACGGTAAGAGCTTTCGTTACCGGGGTGGCCAAGGCGATTGAGTGGACCAAGGCCACACCGCACGATGAGGTGATCGCTCGCTACACGAAGATCATCGAAGCGCGCGGGCGGAACGAGAGCACTGATTCGCTGAAGTACTGGCACAGCACCGGAGTGGCCAGCAAGGACGGCGTGATTGAGGACGCCGACTTCACCCGTTGGTCGGATTGGCTCGCCGCCACTAGCGGCGTCAAGAATCTCGACGTCAAGTCGCTGTACACCAACGAGTTCAACCCTGCGGCGACGAGCGGTTGAAAGGGTAACTGATGACGACGAAAATTCGCTTCGATGACGTCGGAAAGACGTTCCCGATTCGCGGGGAAGCAGATCAGATCTTCACCGCGCTGGATGGATTCAGCCTCGACGTTCGACCGGGAGAATTGCTCTCGCTGGTTGGTCCGAGCGGGTGTGGCAAGTCCACCTTGCTGGATCTGCTTGGCGGGCTCACCTTACCGACCAGTGGCTCGATCGTGATTGACGGCGTCCCGGTCACCGGCCCCGGGCTCGATCGCGGCATTGTCTTCCAGCAGTATGCTTTGCTGCCCTGGCGGACGGCCCAAGCCAACGTGGAACTCGGGTTGGAGGCCAAGGGAATCCCGCGCCGTCAGCGCAAGGCCAAAGCGAGGGAATTCCTTGGACTGGTCGGCCTGGACGGCTTCGAGGGCAGATATCCGCATGAACTCTCGGGTGGCATGAAGCAACGCGTGGCCATCGCTCGCTCCCTCGCCTTCGACCCCGATGTGCTACTCATGGATGAGCCTTTCGCGGCTCTCGATGCGCAAACCCGAGAATCACTGCAGGAGGAACTGCTACGGATCTGGGCGACCACCGGAAAGACCATCATCTTCATCACGCACGGGATCGAGGAAGCGGTCTTCCTCGGCCAACGGGTCGCCGTGATGACCTCTCGGCCAGGCCGCATCAAACAGGTGGTCGACATTCAGCTCGGCGATCGGCTGGCCGCGAAGGATATTCGGACCGCCGGTGAGTTCACTACGCATCGGCACCAGGTGTGGTCCCTGCTTCGGGACGAGGTCCGCAAGGCCGAACTCTTGGAGCGCCCCGGTCGGGTCAGTGACCTGCTCGATCCGGATCAAAAGGAGGTCGTTGGAGTTGGCTGACACCCTGATCACCTCGGCGCCTGCCGCGCGTCCGTCAATCACCACCACCGGACCTCGGACTCGATCGAACCAACGGCGGAAATCCTTTTTCAGCAAGAGCTTCGGCCTGATTCGATCGATCTTGGTGATCGCTGTCCTGCTGGGACTCTGGGAGATCGCGCCCAGAGCCGGGTGGGTGGAACCCTCGCTGATCCCGCCGATCAGCAAGGTGGCCAGGGCCTGGTGGGCGTTGCTTGAAAACGGGCAGCTCTGGGACAACACGCAGGCGAGCCTGGTTCGGGCCGTCTCGGGGTTCACCATCGCCGTCCTGATCGGCATCCCGCTCGGGATCGTGCTCGCCTGGAACAGATGGTTGAACCAGTTGGTGGATCCGGTGCTGGAGCTCTTTCGGAACACCGCTGCTCTGGCCCTGTTACCGGTCTTCACCCTGCTGCTCGGGATCGGGGAGACGTCAAAGATCGCCATCGTGGTGTACGCCTGCCTGTTCCCCGTGGTGCTGAACACGGTCAGCGGGGTGAAGAGCGTTGACCCGCTCCTGGTGAAGTCGGCTCGATCGATGAACCTTTCTGCACTGCGGCTTTTCCAGAAGGTGATTCTGCCGTCCGCGTTGCCGACCATCTTCACCGGCATCCGGATGGCCGGCGCTTCCTCGATCCTGGTGCTGATCGCCGCCGAAATGGTTGGCGCCAAGGCTGGACTCGGGTACCTGATCAACTACGCGCAATTCAACTTCATGATTCCCGAGATGTACGCCGGAATCCTCACCATCGCCGCTATCGGGCTTGCGGTCAACGCCGGTCTGGTCCGGCTCGAGCGCCGATTCTCCGGCTGGCGCACCGACGTCCGTGGTTGACCAGAAATTACCTTTGGAGTGATTGACAATGTCAAGGCATCTGCACCTCAACGCGTTCCTGTTGAATCTCGGCCACCACGAAGCGGCTTGGCGGCATCCAGCCTCCGATCCGCAGAGCGCGAACGACGTTCGTCACTTCATTCGGCTCGCGCAGATCGCTGAGCGCGGCAAGCTTGATTCCATCTTCTTCGCCGACGGCGTGGCGGTGCGCGGCAATGTTCGGCACAACAGTCAGGGCGGGCTCGAGCCGCTGGCCATCCTGAACGCCGTCGCAACCCACACGTCGCGAATCGGGCTGATCGCCACGGTCTCGACCTCGTTCAATGAACCGTTCAACACGGCTCGGAAGTTCGCCACCCTGGACCACCTCTCGAATGGCCGGGCGGGCTGGAACATCGTCACCTCGGGAAGCGAGGCAGAGGCCCGAAACTTCGGTCGTGACGAGCACCTCGAGCACCGGGTGCGCTACGAACGGGCTGCCGAATTCATCGACGTCGCCATAAAGTTGTGGGATTCCTGGGCGGACGACGCGCTGGTACTGGACCAGCCCTCAGGGGTGTACACGGCCACCGAGCGAGTGCATGAGATCAACCATCAGGGACCGCATTTCCGGATCCAAGGGCCGCTGAACGTGCCACGCTCGCCGCAGGGCAGGCCGGTACTGGTGCAGGCGGGGTCGTCGGAGGACGGCCGCGAATTCGCGGCCCGGTACGCCGAGGCGATCTTCACCGCCTGGCAGACCCTGCCGGAGGCGCAGGCCTTCTACTCCGATATCAAGGCTCGAGTCGCGGCGCACGGGCGCAAACCCGAGCAGGTCAAGGTGCTGCCGGGGATCGTTCCACTGCTGGGGTCCACCGAGGCCGAGGCCAAGAACCTGGAGCGCGAGCTCGAGGAGCTCTTGGTTTGGGACTACGGCCTGGCTCAGCTGGCCGGAATCCTCACCGTCCCGCTCACCTCGGCGGATCTGGACCGGCCGCTGGCGGATCTCGATCTGCCGCGAGAAGCAGAGATCAACGGCAACAAGAGCCGCTTCACCCTGGTCACCGATCTCGGGGTGCGGGAGAAGCTCACGGTTCGACAGGTGATCGCCCGCCTCGGTGGAGGCCGTGGACACCGAACCTTCACCGGCACTCCGGAGCAGGTTGCGGACACCATCGAGCAGTGGTTCAAGCAAGGCGCCGCCGACGGCTTCAACATCATGCCCCCGCTCTTGCCGAGCCTGCTGGAGACGTTCGTCGACCAGGTGGTTCCGATCCTGCAGGACCGTGGGCTGTTCCGCCGTGAGTACGAAGGCAGCACGTTGCGCGAGCACTACGGCCTGGATCGTCCGGAAAGCGTCTTCACCTCGGGAGCGGTGCCGGGCGCCCGCCCATTGCTGGAGTCCGCAGCTGAGGGCGGCTTCGCCGGGCGCCGGGTCTCGGCTCCGGTGTCATCGTGAGCGGCGCCGGATCGGTCAAGCCGAAGGGCCTGGCTGCCGACGTTCTCGCAGAGATCGGATGTCACGTCGCACGCTGCTGAACATCGGCGCCGTGGCAATCCCGCTGGCGGCGCTGGAGGCGGCATGTACGGGCTCGTGAACAAGGCGATCGAGGATCTGGCCATCAGCCTCGCGGGTGAGCAGACCTGGCTGGAGATCGTCCGTCGGGCCGGCCTCGAGACGGTGACCTTCATCAGCCTCGACAGTTACGCCGATGACGAGACCTATCGCCTGGTCCGAGCCGCCAGCGAGGTTCTCGGCCTGTCATCGGAGGAGGTCCTGGAGAGCTTCGGGGAACATTGGGTGCGCTACACCGGTCGCGAGGGTTACGGCCATCTGATGAGCGCGTACGGCACGGATGTCGCCGGATTCCTGCACAACCTGGACGCCATGCATGCCCGGGTTGCGCTGATCATGCCCAACCTGCGCCCGCCGTCCTTCGAGATCGTCCAGGACGGAACCGAGCGCTTTCTGGTGCATTACCACTCCACTCGGGCCGGGCTGGGGCCAATGGTGACCGGCTTGTTGCGGGGGGTCGGGTCGCTTTTCGGGCAGCGACTGAGCGTCGAACGGCTGGCCCGGACCGAGGACGGGGCCCCGCACGACGTCTTCGCGGTGACCATCATGGCCCCTGTCCCGGTCGACGGCTGAGCCTGACGGCCGACGATGCCGAACATCGATCGGGGCGAGAGCAAAGGACCGATCAAGGACGTTCAGGACCTCCTGGATGCGGCCTTCCCATTCCATCTGCGGTTGGACGACACCCTCGCGGTGATCAGCTTCGGGCAGTCGATGTCACGGCTGTGTCCGGGGATCGCCGTCGGGACGCAGCTGTGCGCGCACGTCCAGTCCTTCCCCGGGCGTACCCCGGTGCTGCGCGCGGACCTGCGGCTCCTGACCGGGCGTGCGGTGATCCTGCAGGCCTGCGCCCTCCAGGTGCGGCTGCGCTGCCAGGTGCTCGAGGGTGCGGACGAGGAGATGCTGCTCCTGGTCACTCCCTGGCTCGATGGACTGGCCGACCTCGACCGGACCGGTCTCACCCTGGGCGACTTCGCCGCCCACGACCCGACCCCGGACTTCATGTTTGTCTCCCAGGGCCAACTCACCGCCCTGAATGATGCTCGACGGTTGGCCGAGCGGCTACGTGACCTGGAATCCGAGCGCCGGGCCCAGGCTCTGTACGACCCGCTCACCGGGGTAGGTAATCGCCGCCGCTTCACCGAGATTCTCGCCGAGGACAATCCCGGCACCTGCCTGGTGATCGTCGACATCGACCACTTCAAGGAGGTCAACGACACCTTCGGGCACTCGATGGGGGATGCCGTGCTCTGTTCGGTCGCCGAGCGCCTGCAGGGCCTGACCATGGAGCGGGACACGATCGTCCGGCTGGGCGGCGACGAATTCGCCGTCCTGCTGCATGGCGATGAATCCGCGGAACGCACCGTCACCCTGGCCCACGCCATCGTCGAGGCGATGCGCCAGCCAGTGTTCTTTGACGGTGCGAATGTCAGTGTCAGTGTCAGCGTCGGTGCCGTGCCGCACGGCGATCCGCGCACCTTGGCGCGCAACGCGGACGTCGCGCTGTATACCGCCAAGCGCAGCGGGCGTGGCCAGGCGGTGATGTTCGACGCCACCCTGCATGAGGCCCTGTTGCACCGGTTCGAGTTGCGTGACCGGCTCGGCCAAGCTCTCGCCGAGGGGGTCATCACCGTGGCCTATCAGCCGATCGTGGAGCTCCCGACGGGACAGGTGCACGGGTTCGAGGCCTTGGCCCGCTGGACCGACCCGATCTTCGGCACGGTGCCGCCCGATGTCTTCGTCGCCCTGGCCGAGGAGGCGGGCCTGATTGGTGAATTGGGCATGTGCATCCTGGAGCAGAGCGCTCGGCAGCACGGTCAGTGGCGGCGCCAGTATCCACTCGCCGATCTCGTCATGTCGGTCAACCTCTCTCCCCGGCAACTCGACGATCCGCATCTGGTCGACCAGGTCAGTGCGATTCTGACGGCGTACAGCCTGCCACCGCACAGCCTTCAGCTGGAGCTGACCGAGTCGGCGTTCACCTCGCACGGTGACAGCACCGAGCAGCTGCGAAAGATCCGGGCGCTCGGTTTGCCGCTCGCCATCGACGATTTCGGCTCATCGGAATCCACTATCGCCAGGTTACATACGATTCCGGCCACCACATTGAAGATTGACCGGGCGTTCCTGAGTGAACTTTCGGACGCACCGGAGCGCTCGGCCCGGTTGTTGCGGGCCGTCGTGGCGATCGCCGAGGCGCTCGGGCTGAATACCGTCGCGGAGGGGATCGAGACCGAGCGAGACCTCGCGGTGGTGATCGCGGCCGGCTGTACGTTCGGCCAGGGATACCTGTATTCACGGCCGATGGATGCAGCCGATGCGGAGGCCTATCTCGCCAAGGAGGTGGGCCCGAAGGCAGTCCCGCACCCGCGAGGCGCTTCGGCTGACCCTGCGCGCAGATAGGCCGTTGGGCACTACGAGTGATCATTCGATCGCCGTATGGAGTTTCCCCCGGTGAATGACGCACTCTGGAACCCAACTGATCCGGGCACGGGCAGGCCCACGAGTGCGGGAACGGGAGCTACAGCGATGACTGACACTGCTCAGCCTGCGTTGCACATGCCCGGACCTGCCGGAACTGATCGGCCGCAGCTGCAGCTCATCGGCGCAGCGCCGGCCGGCCTCACCCGCTGGCCCTTCGCCAACCTGGCGCTACGTCTTCGCCTCTTGTTCGGGCTGCTCGGGCTGATGGCCGTCGGCATCGTCGTCTATCTGCTGGTCCCGCTGCCCGATGGCGTGCACCAAGGGCTCTACCAGGTGATCGCCACCACCGGGGTGATTGTCGGCTTCCTTGGTCTGAAGTGGCATCATCCGGCGCGGCGACGCGGCTGGTTTCTGGTGCTGGTCGGATACGGGGTCTGGGCGGCCGGGGACCTGATGTGGACGATCGAGAGTCACTGGATGCCGGACCGGTATCCAGCTCCCTCGGACAGCCTCTACCTGAGTGCATATCTAGCCCTCGGGGCCGGCACCCTGGTGCTGGTGCGCACCCGCCGAGCGGGCCGCGACACGGCCGCTGTGCTGGATGCCTCGATCATCACCGCCGGTGCTGGGGTGCTGGTCGCGGTGTTCCTGATCGCCCCCCTGACGCAGGATTCCTCGCTGAGCCTGGCCGGGAAGATCACCAGTTCGGCGTACCCGCTGGGGGACCTGTTCCTGCTGGGCGTGATCGCCCGAATCTACGCTGCACCCGGGGCCAAAACGATGGCTTACCGCCTGCTCACCGGCTCGCTGGTGGCCACTCTGGCGGCGGACGCGGCGTGGAATCTGGCGGTCGGAATCACCGGCCACCCAATCTCCTCCGACTGGATCGACGTGGGCTGGCTGGCCGGATACCTCTTGATCGGAGCGGCGGCCTGTGTGCCTTCGATGACCACGCTCGCCGAGCCGGCTCCGAACAAGGCGGAGACTGCTCCTTCGGTCCGACGGTTGCTGGCTCTCGGCGGTGGCCTGGCTCTGCCCGGGGTCGCCCTGCTTCTCGACGGAGCGACCGGCGGTGGCGTGCTGTGGCCGGTGATCGGCATCGGATCGTTGCTGCTGTCGGTCCTGGTCCTGCTGCGCATGATTGGACTGCTGCACGTGGTCCAGATTCAGGCGGTTCGGCTCGCGGCGCTGGCCCGCTCGGACGCCCTGACCGGCGCGCCTAACCGCCGTACCTGGGATCATGAGCTCTCCCGGGCCTGCATGTTGAGTAGAGAACATCAGACCAGCCTGGCCGTCGCGATCCTGGACCTGGACCGTTTCAAAAGCTACAACGACACTCGCGGACACCAAGCCGGTGACCGACTGCTCCGCGAGGCGGTTGCCGCCTGGACTGAACTCCTTCCCCCCGACGCGATGTTGGCTCGCTACGGGGGCGAGGAATTCGCCGTCCTGTTCCCCGGATTCAACGTCCAGACCGCCGCGGACGCCTTGGGATACCTGCGCGCGGTGACCCCCGACGGTCAGACCTTCTCCGCTGGGATCGCTCTCTGGGACCCCGCGACCGATCCGTCGACCGCGATCGCCGCCGCTGACGAGGCCCTGTACGCCGCCAAACGCGGTGGCCGGGACCGGATCGTCGTCCACGGACACAGCGATCTGACTCCGCAGGCAAACCCGTTGCCGACGTTGACGATGGTGATCCAGCCGATCGTCGACATCACCACCTTCACGGTCACCGCTCATGAGGCACTGGCCCGCTTCAGCGGCCCGGACGGCGTCCGCGACGTGCAGGAAGTGTTCCGTCGCACCTACACCGGCGGCGACGGAGACTTGCTCGAACTGGCCGCCGTCCGGGCGGCTCTGGCCCTCGAAGGTCGCCCGGAGGGGCAGGACCTGTTCGTCAACGTGACGCCCAGGGCGCTGACCTCCGGGCGCTTCCTGGCCGGGCTGCCGACCCGGTTGACCGGGATCGTCTTCGAACTCAGCGAGAGTTCTGACGATGTCGACCTGGTGACGATTTCCACCGCGGTCGCGCGACTGCGGGCGGCGGGAGCGCGGATCGCTCTCGACGACGTCGGTGCCGGCGCCGGCGCACAGGAATTCGCCCGGATGGCCGCGCTCCGGCCGGACATCATCAAGATCGACCGCTCATTGGTCCAAGGCTGCGCGGAGGACGCCGGCCGCACCGCCGTGCTTCGCGCACTCGTCTCCTACGCTCGGGATCTCGGCCTGGCCACCTGCGCCGAGGGAGTCGAGGACATCGACGATCTGCGGCATCTGACCACCCTCGGAATCACCCATGTTCAGGGATACCTGCTGGCCAGAGCGGGCAGCAACTGGCATCGGCAGATCACCCCGGCGGTCGTCGTCAGTCCGTGAATCCAGTTCCGCCGCCAGGGTGATCACCTGATCGCGTCCAGTTAGACGCGCGGTCGCCCGTCCTTACGGCGGACCTGAATCACGGACGGGCGTGGCTGGCCAGTGCCGTCGTAGGGGAACGTCGAGGCCGGTGCTGCGGCGCTCGCGCCGGTGACATCGCCGGGGTGCTGAACGGCGACCAGCACGGTGTAGCCATCCTCGCTGATCACCGGACCGCAGGTCTCGGCACCGGTCGGCACGCTGAGGAACTGCTGGACGTGACCGCGTTCCGGGCCGCTGACCGGAACGGCGTGCAGCGCGTCGTTGAGGCCCATCTCGTACTGACCGTCGGTGGCGATCCACAGGTTGCCCGCTCGGTCGAAGGCGACGTTGTCCGGGGAGGAAATCGGTGAGACCTTCGTCTTGTCGTAGCCGGAGAAGTAGGTGCTCGGGTCCTCCGGGTTGCCGCAGACCAGCACGATGACCCAGTCGAAGGTCAGGGCCGCCGCGTCGTTGTCGGTTTCGGTGATCTCGATGACGTGCCCGAACTTGTTCGCCGGGCGCGGGTTGGCGGCATCGACCTGGGCGGGCGTGCGATTGACGTTGTTGGTACAGGCCATATAGACCTTGCCGGTCACCGGGTTGGGCTGGACGTCTTCGGGGCGGTCCATCTTGGTCGCCGAGACCTTGTCGGCGGCCAGGCGAGTGAAGACCAGGACCTGCTCGACGTTCATCCCGGGCACCTTCGAGACGCCGTTCTCGATCAAGGGGAGCCAGACCCCGGTGCCGTCGTACTCAGGAGAGGGCGTGCCTTCGAACCGCGCGACGTACAGGTCACCCTCGGCCAGCAGGGACATGTTGTGGCGCTTGGCCCGACGTGACTTGCCTTTCTGGTAGCGATCTTTCGAGATGAACTTGTAGAGGTAGTCGAACCGCTCGTCGTCCCCGCTGTAGGCCGCGGCCCGCCCGTCGTGGGCGATCCGGATCGTCGCGGCCTCGTGCTTGAACCGGCCCAGGGAGGTGTGCTTGCGCGGGGTGGACTTGGGGTCGTCGGGGTCGATCTCGACGACCCAGCCGAACCGGTGCGGTTCGTTGGGCTCCACGCCGGTGTCGAACCGTTCGTCGGCGCGGTACCAGTCCCGGCCGGCACTTCCGGTGAGGACGCCGTAACGCTGGTAACCGGCGGCGATCTCGGCGTCGGTGGGAGCAGCGGCTACCCGGAAGTACTGGTTGAAGTTCTCCTCGCCGGACAGGATCGTCCCCCACGGGGTGACACTGCCGGAGCAGTTGTTCAAGGTGCCGAGTACCTTCGTGCCGCTCGGGTCGGCCGACGTCTTCAGATAGCGCGAACCTGCCGCCGGGCCGGTGACCTTGAACGGTGTCTTCGTGGTGAATCGCCGGTTCTTCCGACCTTTGGGGTCGTACGCCCAGGGTTTGGAGACCGAGCGGCGGGACACCTCGACGACCGACAGACCATGCGCGGCCATTGAGATCCGCAGTTGCTCGACGCTGGCGGCGGCGTCGTTCACCCACCCCCGAAACATCAGGGCCTCGTTGGTGTACTCGTGATTGCAGAACAGGACGCCGTCCCGAGACGAAGCCTGGATCAGCGCGGTGAAGTCGTTGTTGTACCCGAACTGCAGGGCTTGTGCCGCCGACGTTTGGTTCTCGAAGTCGAACGGGGGCGCGCCCTTGAGGACCGGGTCACCCCACCTGATCAGGGTGGACCAGGTGAACCCGGCGGGGACAGACACCGCGTCCACGGTGACCGGGTCCGGCGCGATCGGAGTGAATCCGAGGCCGTTGCCCTTGGCTGTTGTCGAAGCCGCCGCACCCTTCGTGGCCGCTCTGGCGGACGAGGGTTCCACCAGTGTCGCCGCACCCAGGCCGACCACACCGGCAGCGCCGGCGAGCAGTGTCCGCCGGGAGAGCGAGGTGGCGATCACGTCGCCCAGGTACTCGTTGTCGCTGGTATTCGGCACTGGCTGGGCGCATGCGTCGCCACATCGGTAATGGCAGACCGTCGCGCTACGACCGCCGGCGTGCGGCAGGAGGGGCAGCAGGCGGTGCGGTGATGCGCTCATCAGAACTCCTGAGGAAGGCTAGGAAGTTGATGCCCCTGACGCTAACCCGACTGTTCCTTTGAATCCACCATAAAAGGGCGAATCATTTTTAACTGGCAACTATCGGCCGCTGGCGTCCTGGTGCGCGGTACCCGCTGTGGATCACGGTCTCTCGCCTGCGGACCAGTTGGTAACCGGCTAGCCTGCCGATCGGACCCATCGTCTCGCGAAGGAGCATCTGATGGCCACTCTCCTCAATCCGTACATCAGCTTCACTGACAATGCGCGTCAAGCAATGGAGTTCTACCAAGGTGTGTTCGGCGGCGAGTTGAAACTGAACACCTTCGGGGAGTTCGGACAACCAGACTCCCCGGACGCCAACAAGATCATGCACGGAATGCTGGTGACCGATGGCGGGCTCACCCTGATGGGCGCCGACACGCCGACCGGGATGAAGCACAACCCCGGCGACAACATCTCGGTCAGTCTCAGCGGGGACGACGCCGCCGAATTGCGTGGCTACTGGGACAAGCTCGCCGCCAACGGCACCATCGCGGTCCCCTTGGAGAAGCAGATGTGGGGCGACGAATTCGGCATGTGCACCGATGCATTCGGCATCAACTGGATGGTCAACATCACCCAGGCCTGAGCCGTAGCACTGGTCCCGTGGCGCTTCATGGCGACACGGGACCAGTGTCGTTCTCAGCAGACCTTGGTGCTGCCCGGGTCGCTGGTCTCCCAGGAACAGGTGTCGCCGCCCCTACCCCGGGTGTTGCGCAGGTAGGCGGTGTCGGAGGTGTTGTTCCAGACGTAGTAGCCGCGATCCTGGTACTTGTTTTTGGCTGTGTCGTCGCCCCGACCGGTGCGCACCTTGAGCGTCGCACCGGCCTTGATCGTTGTCTCTCCGAACGTGTACCGGTGACTGCTTTCGTCCACGATCGTCCAGCCGGTCAGCGACCGATCCACGGTGTCGGTGTTCTTGATGACCACGAACTCGTCGTTCAGCTTGGGGTTCGTGACCGGGGCGTCGCTGCCCGCGCTGTCGAACCTCACCTTCACGATATGGATCTTGCTCGCGGCTGATGCCGGTGCCGCAATCGCGGCCGTGCTGGCGATCAGGCTGAGGGTAGCGAGCAGGGTGATCGAGAGTTTCTTGATTCGCATGCCCCGGACGCTACGGGGCAGTAACGCCGCAGGTGGGCGAAATCGGATCATCCTTTCGGCTGGTACGGGCGGTCGCCGCAACCACCGTGGGTCCGTTCGCTGCGCGAACACTCGGGTAAACTGACCTCAGTCCCAACCTGAGGAGTTCGATGCAGGACGACGTTCAGGACGGCGCATCGCCCGACGTCCCGGGAACGCTCAAGCGGGTCGAGTCGGTGCAGTCGATGGCTCGCGGGCTGGCGGTGATCAAGGCGTTCAACGGCGCCCGGCCCCGGATGACGCTCTCCGAAGTGGCTCGGCAGACGGATCTGACCCGTGCCACCGCTCGGCGATTCCTGCACACCCTGGTCACCCTCGGCTACACCGACACCGACGGTCGCGAGTTCTGGTTGCGGCCCAAGGTTCTCGAGCTTGGCTATGCCTACCTTTCCAGCCTCTCCCTCCCGGACGTCGCGGCGCCGCACCTGAAGTCGCTCGCCGACCAGGTGAATGAGTCAGCGTCGGTCTCCGTGCTCGACGGCACCGACATCGTCTACGTGGCCCGGGTGCCCACCCGCCGGATCATGGCGGTATCGATCAGCGTCGGCACCCGGTTTCCAGCCTTCGCCACGTCTATGGGTCGGGTGCTGCTCGCTGCCTTGTCCGCCTCAGAGGCGGCCGAGCTGATTGCGGCCAGTGACCTGAAACCCCTGACCAGAAACACGATAACCAGCGCCGAGGCACTGCTTGCGGAGCTCGATCGAATTCGGCAGCAGGGGTGGGCGCTGGTCGATCAGGAGCTAGAGGTAGGCCTGCGGTCGATTGCGGTACCGATCCGCGACTCGCACGCCAGCGTGGTGGCCGCGATGAACGTATCGGTCAGCGTCGGCCACGACTCGGTGGAGCAGTCCGAGCAGCGGCTGTTGCCGCCGCTGCTCGCGGTGGCCGGGGCGCTGGAGCACGACCTGGCAGCAAAACTGCACAACGGCAGTTAGCCCCAAACCATGCCGTGATCATGCACGGTTACCCGTCTATGGCTCGTGATCATGCACGGTTGCTCACCTCAAGGCGGGTATCCGTGCATGATCACGGCAATGCCGGTGAGTTAAGCCACCGCGGGACCCCTGACCGACAGCCGTGATCATGCACGCTTGCTCGTCAGGCCAGGGCAATCGTGCATGATCACGGGTCGAAGAGACGCAGATACGACCTCAGACAACCTCACCCAGCGCTTAACTCACCGGCATTGATGATCACGGGGAGGTTGCGGGGGCGAGGTTGGGGGTGGGTCAGGATCATTGGTCCTGTGCTCGGAGCAGATCGACGTCCAGCGAGGCGGCCAGTTCGTCGAAGCTCTGACCGAACGTCTCGCTGACCACGATTCGACCGCCGTCCAGCTGGAACACCGCCCGATCGGTGTAGACCCGGCTGACGCAGCCGCGCCCGGTCAGCGGATAAGTGCACTTGGGCACCAGCTTCGGGCTGCCGTCCCGAGCGAACAGGGTCATCAAGGCGTAGACCTGCTTGGCGCCGGTGGCAAGGTCCATGGCGCCTCCGACAGCGGGAATCGCATCCGGCTTCCCGGTATGCCAGTTCGCCAGGTCGCCGTCCTGTGACACCTGGAACGCGCCGAGGACGCAGACATCGATGTGCCCGCCGCGCATCATCGCGAAGGAGTCCGCCTGATGGAAATAGGAGGCGCCGGGCAACTCGGTGACCGGGATCTTGCCCGCGTTGATCAAGTCTGGATCAATCTGGTCACCGTGGGCCACCGGCCCCATCCCGAGCATTCCGTTCTCGGTGTGCAGGATGATTCCGCTGCCTGGTGCGAGGTAGTCGGAGACGGCGGTTGGCTGGCCGATGCCCAGGTTGACGTAGGAGCCCGGAGCGATCCCGCCGGCCACCAGCTTGGCCAACTCGTCGCGATCGAGCGGCCCTCGATCGAGATGCTCGATGGTGCGCTCGGTCAGGCGTTCACTCATGGGTAAGCACCACTCGATCAACGTAGATTCCTGGGGTGACGATGGCTTCCGGGTCGAGAGCGCCGGTTTCGACTATGTGCGAGACCTCAACCACCGAAAGTGCTGCGGCGCTGGCCATCAGTGGACCGAAATTTCGAGCAGTCTTGCGGTAGATCAAGTTTCCGGCCCGATCCGAGGTGCTTGCCCGGATCAGTGCGACGTCCCCCCGGATCGGAAACTCCAGCAGATACTCGCGGCCGTCGATCGTCCGGGTCTCCTTGCCCTCGGCCAGCAGCGTGCCGACCCCGGTGGGGGTGTAGAACCCGCCGATCCCGGCACCCGCCGCGCGTAGCCGCTCGGCCAGGTTGCCTTGCGGGACGACCTCCAACTCGATTCGCCCGGCCCGGTACAACTCGTCGAAGACAAAGGAATCGACCTGCCGAGGAAAGGAGCAGATCACCCGTCGGACCCGGCCGGCAGCCAGGAGAGCGGCGATTCCGGTGGTTCCGTTGCCGGCGTTGTTGCTGACCACGGTCAGGTCCCCGGCTCCGGTCCGGCGGAGCGCGTCGACCAACTCGATCGGCTGCCCGGCCGCCCCGAAGCCGCCGATCAGTACGGTTGCGCCGTCCTGGACTCCTTCAACGGCGGCGTCCGGGTCTGGGCTGAAGGTCACCATCAGCGCGGGTCGCTGTTCTCGAGGACGAGCGCCAGCCCTTGACCGACGCCGATGCAGATCGCCGCCAGGCCGTAGCGCCGGCCGCTGTGTCGCAGCTGGTGCGCGAGCGTGGCCACCACCCGGCCACCGGACGCGCCGAGTGGATGGCCGATCGCAATCGCGCCGCCCCGCTGGTTGACGATCTCCGGGTCGACCTTCCAGGCGTCCAGGCAGGCCAGGCTCTGCACCGCGAACGCTTCGTTCAGCTCGATGGCGCCGATGTCCGACCAGGTCAGACCCGCAGTGCGAAGCGCCCGCTCGGCCGCCTCCACCGGTGCGTAGCCGAACGACTGAGGTTCGATCGCGCTGACCCCGCGGCCGGCGATCCGGGCCAGCGGTCCGCGACCGATCCGGTCGGCCGCGCGCTCGGAGCCGATCAGCAGCGCCGAGGCGCCGTCATTCAGCGGCGACGCATTGCCGGCGGTGATCGTCCCGTTCGACCGGAATACCGGTTTGAGGGTGCTCAGCTTCTCGGCTGTGGTCCCGGGCCGGATCCCCTCGTCCCGGTCAAGGTCAACGCCAGGCACTCCGATCACATGGTCGGCATAGAAGCCAGAGGTCCAGGCCTGATCGGCGAGCTGGTGAGAGCGGAGGGCGAAGGCATCCTGGCGTTCCCGAGAGATGCCGTACTTCTCCTGCAGTTGCTCGTTGGCCTCGCCGAGCGAAACAGTCCAGTCCTTCGGCATTCGCGGGTTCACGAACCGCCAGCCCAGGGTTGTCGACACGGCGGTGACGTCGCCGACCGGGAACTCGCGATCTGGTTTCGGAAGCACCCACGGGGCCCGGCTCATCGATTCCACTCCGCCGGCGATCACGATGTCGGCGTCCCCGGTCTCGATCGCCCGGGAGGCGACCATCACGGCGTCCAGACTCGATCCGCAGAGTCGATTGATCGTTGTGCCTGGCACCGTCACCGGAAGCCCGGCCAGCAGGGACGCCATCCGGCCGACGTTGCGATTGTCTTCTCCCGCCCCATTGGCGTTACCGAAGACGACGTCCTCGACCGCTGCCGGGTCGAGGTCCGGCAGCCCTGCCATCAGCCCCGCGAGGGCATGAGCACCTAGGTCGTCCGGCCGGACGCGAGCGAGCGCACCGCCGTACCTACCGAAGGGGGTGCGGATGGCTTGATAGACGAAGGCGGACGTGATGACTCCAGGTGGTTGAGTAGCCGGCCGATCAGAGATCGTGTTCGCAATGCGAACGCACGTTCATTTGGTGAACACTCTCCATGCTCCCCACTGCCGCGGGGATCGTCAAGCTCTGGCGCCCGCAGGCTCGATTTCGCGCGGGTCGAACTGGCTCGGCTACCCGTCGACCGGGGTTGATGAACGATCAATTGGCCGGATTGACAGAACAATGACATTTGGCGTGATTGGCTGTTCAACCCCACGTGGCTCATGGATAAAGGTCTGACGGCTGTAGTGCGAGCTGCAGCCGGCCAGCCCCGCTCCAGGCATCGATCCGGGGGATCAATGGATTTCAGGCAGCGCCCTGAGAAGGCGGCCGAGAGCAGCAAACCGCTCTTTGACAGCGCCACCTTCAAGGAATCCTTCGGGCGCGACTCACCGAGGTCCAGACGTCTATCTTCGACCGGACCGCTGCTCAACCCGGTCCGCCGACCACGCAGCCCCGCCCTGATCGCGGCCGTGCGCAGGCTGGACGCCACCGTGGACGAGATGGCTGCGAAGGAACTCGCGGGCTGGATCCGCGACGAGTATCACCGGGAGTTCGGAGCCGACGACGTCCCGCTCGGGTTCGTCGCGGTCTGCTATCTCGGGCCGCCCCGGGTCGAGCACCGACTCGACCTCACCCACACGATCGTGGGCCACTTCTCCGCCGCGCAAACCATGCCGGAACCCTTCCAGGGGTGCCGAATGCTGGTGCGTTCGGGCACCTACGAATACGTCGAGGTCTATCTGAGCGGACAGGTGATTCCGATTCACGCCGATGGAACACCCGTCCTCCCCGCGAACCGAGGACAGTCATGAGCGATGTCTCCCATTTGCAGCGCCAGGTACGTCAGGTAAGTAGCCAGGTAAGCGACGTCAATAGCCTGGTGCAGCGAGCGCAGCAGCAGCTCACCGCTGTCTCGGTCGAAGTCGGTGGGGTCGCCGCCGCCCAGAAAGAGACGCAGAACGAACTCGCTCGGCTGCAGGCCGAACTTCACAAATATTTCCGGCAGGCCGAGCTTGCCGCGAACCTCGGGCGGGCCGAGACCAAGTTCGGCAACCTGCAGGGCGAGATGGAGCACACGTTCGGCCATCACAAGCGCGTCCGGCGGACGGCCACCGGATTGCTCCAGGCCTTCGACGTCGGGTTGGTGTCCGAGGACACCGTCCGGTCGATCGGCGAGGAGCTCATGATCGATGCGCCCAGATACTGGTTGGCGCCGGCGCTGGTGGGGTTGGCCGCGTGGTCTCGCGACGACCAGGAGGTCTGCGCCCGAGCGATCGAAACGGCATTCGGGCGTTCGCCGAGCCGGACCGCGTTGTTCTTCACTCTGATCTTGCGTCGGCAAGGCCGGTTGCCATCGGCCACCCGCTGGCTGCGGCACTATCTCGACTCCCTCAGCCCGTCCGCGCTGGGTCGCGACTTCGCCGTCATCCTGGAGGCCGTTGCGCAGGGCGCCTTCGGTGCCGCAGCACGTGATCTGGTGCGGCGGAAGATGTCCGAGTGGGCCGAGCAACTCGGCAACGATGACAATGCGACCGCCACTCAGGTCGCGCGGTGGCGGGAGGAAATCGAGCGGTACCGCGGCAAATCCGCCTCCGACGACTTTCCCAAGCTGTCGACCTTGAGCCCGCAGTGGCCGGACCTGGACCGGGCGCTCGCCGGAGCCGCTTCCCAGCAGGGCTTGCTGGACACCTATCGGGCGATGATGGCTGAAGAGCCGAAGCCGAGCGCTCGAATCGAGGACGCCGTCGACGACATCCTCGATCGGCTGGTGAGCGAGTACGACGTCGAGGAACTGCCGCTGAAGCGCCAACTTGACGAGCAGGAAGCCATCATTGAATCGCACGGTGATCTTGATGCGGCTAAACAAGTCGCGGAGTTGCAGTCGGCTGCCCGGGACGAGACGCTCGATTACCTGACTATTCAGTCCACCTCCGCGCTGCTCCCGGATCAGATCGGGGTATCTCGGGCCACCCAACGGGTCGCGGTCTCGGCGTGTGAGCCGTGGCTGCGCGAGGCCCACGCGCAATACACCCTCGAATATCGGCAGCAGATTCCGGACGACGTGCGCGCGAAAATCAGTTCGCAACTGACCTTTGGTTCGTCGGCCTTCAAGATGCAGCCCTGGGAAGGATCTTTCATCCAGCAGATGCCAGATCTGGAGCGGGACCTCGCCCGGCATTGGGATCGGGCGATCGATCCGTTCGTGCAATCGCTGCGCTTCGACTGGGGCAAGGCGGCGATCCTCCCGACAGTTGTCCTGGTGAGCGGGTTCATCTTCTTCGCGGCCGTCGGGGCAGTCGTTTTCGGCCTGATCGCTGCTTTGGTCGGCGGTGCGATCTGGGGCGGGTTGATCTGGATGGAGGGCGAACAGGTCGAGAAAACCGGGCTTCAGGCCGAAGCCGCGCTGAAGAAGGCGAAAGCCGAGTCATTGCGGCAGTTGCGTCAGGCCGGTGCCGAGCTGACCGACTGGTCCACGCGCTTCCAGACCGAGGATCGCAAGGAAACCGATGTCCGCTCGATGTTCGACGACCTGCGCCGGGCCGGCGGCGGGGTCCAGCCGTTCGAACAACGGTCCTTCGCGCAGAACTAGACAGAGGGAGAGCACCGATGACCGACGACCAGAGCGCTGCGGACGACCGGGTGCCGTGGGCGCGGCAGGCACCTGCGGCCGACGTCAAACCGGTGACGGACCGGATGCACAACCTGGTGCACGGGCTGCCGGCCTGGGATCCGCTGCCACCCGGTGAGATCCTGGTTCGCCGTCCGCGCGAGTGATCGCGAACGACCATGTGGCTCACCGGCGGTACCTATCACGAGTGGGCGGTGTTCCTCGATCGGTGGACGGCCGGGGACGCCGCCGGAATCGATGACCTGCCTCGGGTGGATCCGAGCGAGCTGAACGCGGAAACCTTGGTCCGGCTCACCGACCGGATTTTCAGCGCGCTGGCAACCCGGTTGCAGACCTGGGCGGATCGGATGACCCGGGCGATGGCCGCCGAGTCCGATGAGTTCTCCGTCGGCAGGGCGCTCACCCAGGCCCGCCAAGGCCTGCAAGCCATCCGGGTGCTCGCGGCCCACCCCGCGCTGCCGGATGATCTGCGCCGTCAGTTGAGCGACCTGATCGACCGGCAGATCGAGGCCGCACAGGACTCCTTGGAGACCGATCTCAGCCGGCTCACCAGCAGCGGAGTCCCTCGCCGGGTCGTCGAGGCTCGTCGGCGCACCATTCGGGACAACCGATTGACGGCCGTGCTGGCCGATCCCGGATCCGGGATCACCACGGCGACCACGGCCGAGACCGCGGCTGGCACCACGGCCGGGACCACGATGGCGGCCGGTGGTGCCGACTGGCTCGGCGACCCCACCGCGCCGCGCCGCCGCCGGGTCATCCTCGACTGACCATCACCCAGACCGATCAAAGGGACCTGATGTCCAACCTCATCGCGGCGCAGAAGGATCTCGACGGATACATCTCGGCCCGGGTTCCGGTGATCACGGTTCGGACCATCGAACAGACTCGGGCGCTGCGGATGATCAAGCGCATGGCCAACGATGACCGGCGGGCGCAGTTGCCGTTCTGGATCTACACCCGGGCTACTGGATTGCGAGATCTGCGCAACAACACCCCGGTCAACGATGATCGATCGCTGACCGGCGCGATGGACTTCGCGGCCAACCAGTTCACCACCCGAGCCCAGGCGACGTTCATCTTTGTCGAGCCGTTCGAGCTCAGCGACGACACCCCGGAAACCCGACACGTCGCCGAGTTGGCCCGGTTGGGCGAGGCCAATTCCGGAAGTCTGATCCTGGTCACCGACTCTCCGGTGTGGAGCGGCCTGCAGCGACTGGGCATGCATGTCACCCTCGATCTCCCGGACCCCGCCGAGATGTACGAGATCATCGTGGATTTTCTCGGTGAGCAGCGCGACCGGGTGCCGATCTCGTGGACCGAGCAGGACGCGCGGCGGGCCGCCGAGTACCTGGTCGGGATCACCGAGGGGGAGGCGATCAACATTCTGGCCACGCTGATCACCAAGGGCAGCGTTGACCAGGACGACGTCTTGGCCGTCGCCGGGCACAAGGATCGGATCTTCGGTGACCTGGCCGGCATCGAACGGGTTCGAGTCTCCGAATCGGACACCGGGGTCGGCGGTTTGACCAGTCTGCGAACCTGGCTGCGGCGTCGGCGGCAACTGATGGTGGCCGATCTGCGCGGCACCGAGCTGCGGCCACCGCGCGGAGTCTTACTGGTCGGCGTCCCCGGTTGTGGAAAGTCTCTGTCCGCGAAGGCGATTGCGGTGGAGTGGCAGCTGCCGCTGTACCGGCTCGACCTGGCAAGCATTCTCGGCCAGTACGTCGGGCAGTCCGAGGGAAGGCTGCGGGAGGCACTGGCCACCGCCGACCGGGTGGCACCGTGCGTGCTGTGGATCGATGAGATTGAGAAGGGGTTGGCCGGGCAGAACGACAGCACCGGGGTAGGCCGCCGGCTGGTCGGGCAATTCCTGTTCTGGCTTCAGGAGTCTCGCAACCGGGTGTTCGTCGTGGCCACCGCGAACGACGTCCGGAGCCTGCCACCGGAACTGTTGCGCAAGGGCCGGTTCGACGAACTGTTCTTCGTCGACCTGCCCGACGAAGAGGACCGGCGAGAGATCATCTCGCTGCACCATCGCCGCTATGTGAAGGCCGACCCGGAGCCGGCCCTGCTCGACAAGCTGGTCGCGCTGTCCGACGGGTTCGCGGGTTCCGACATCGAATCGGCGCTCTACGAGGTGGGTGCGGAGATCCTGCTCAGCCAGCAACCGGTGGCCCCGGACTTCGTGATCAGCTCGTTCGCCAACACCAGCCCGCTCAGCCGGACCAATCCCGAGCAGATCGAGGACATTCGCGCGTGGGGTCGAGAGCGCGCGGTCCCGGCGGGACGAGCGAGTGGCACGCCCGGTCGGGGTGGCCCACATGGCGGGCGCCGGGTGCTGGTCACCGGCGCAGAGGCCGGCCCAGCAGGCGGTACCCGCGGCCCGGGGGGCGGTGCACGGCCCGCGCCGGACACCGGCTGGAGCTGACCGCGCCCCTACTTTTAGCGCACCGCTTGGATCAGCAGGAGCAGCATCGCCGCACAGGTCAGATAGCCAAGGACGGTGGTGGCTCGGGCGAGCCTGGTGGCCACCGACTGGCGACCGAGGACGACGCCGACCGGTGGGCCGTCCGGACCGGCCAGCACCTCGATCCGCCGGACACGTGCGGGTGGGCCGGAGGTCAGCTTGCGGGGCAGTCGGATGGTGGCACCCCGGTCCAGCGGGTGATCCGGTGTGCCGATCAGCCGGAGGTCGAACTCGGTGCTGTCGAGGGCTCGAACCCGGATTCGGGTCAACGCCCGCCGATACTGCCCGAACCACCGGACCGAGGTTTCCGGCAACCTGTGTCGAACGACGGACCACCAGGTCAGGGCCGCTGTCGACAGCGTTCCGGCCAGGAGAAGGACGGCGAGGGCGAGGCCTACCGGCAGCAACCGGTCGTTCCTTCCGATCACCAGCGCCGGGGTGAGCAGGGCGAGCCCCGCGACGGCCCCGATGATCGACCGGAGATCCGTCTCCGGCTCGCCCGGATCTCGCACCACGGCGACCATTCCGTCGCGCGTCACTGGGGTGGCCGGAGACGGCGAACGGCACAGACTTCGTTCCGGTGGGATGTGGACAGGGTGGAGAACTGCTCGTCACACCAGCGGTGAACGGCGGCCGCCGAGGAGAAGTCATTGTCCGCGAAGGTAACCCAAAGTGCTTCCCCGTCATACACTTTGCGCTTTCCATAGTCGGTGGTCTTCAGCAGGAAGACGTTTCCGAGCGCACTGCTGTCGCGCAGCGCCTGATGCTCGGCCAAGATGTCCGGAAGCTTGAATCGGTGCGTGCCGTCGCTCGCAGTGGCATAGCGATCAACGTAGCCGGGCGCCTTCGATGCGAGCTGGGCGACCCACTGATTGTGCATCGAGATCCGCGCCAAATCCTTGGTTCGGTAGCTCTTCAGCTGGGCCAGCGCAACGCTGTCCGGATCGGAGGCCGGGTCTTCGGTGGGGGTCGGGCCTGCGGGGCTCGGCGGATCCGTCGGGCTGGGCTCGGGCGTTGGGGCGGGGTCATCGGACGGCGGCTGGCCAGTCGGCTGAAGGGCGGTAGGCGCCGAATCGGGTGGCGAATCATTCGACTGCTGGGTGAGGACGACGCCGACAACAGTGATCGTCAGGCCGACGACCAGGGCGGCGAGGGCAACCCCGGTACGCCGTCCCAACCGGCCAACGCCTGGCGGGGTCGGCGGCTCATCCACCGTGGACGTGTCGCCGGCAGGCCAGGCTGGAACCGGGCTCGATGAAGACCTGGACGAAGGCCACTGCGGCGTTGGTGGTGATGCGGTATCGGCGGGTGGTGCGGCCTTGACGGGTGGGGGCGCGGCTTTGACGGGCGCCGGTGGCTCGATGGGTGGCGCCGGTGGGGTGGTCTTGGTGGGTGGCGCTGGTGGCACAGCCTTCGTGGGTGACGGCGGTGACGTAGTCGGCGGCGGCGAGGGATTCGGGCCGAAGAGTTGCTCTCGGTTCCATCCGCCAACGGACGGGCGGTCATCTGCTGGCATGGTGTTCTCCTGGATCTCGGGCTCGATCGGTGCCCCGGTTTCCCGGCGTCCCAGTCATTGGCCCTGATGGGTCAGGGCCGCCCACGCGGCCAGCTCGGCCAGCTCCGGCCGCTTGGCCTCGGCGGCGAGGAGCAACGGCATCTGGGGTGGAATCGGGCGGCTTGGGTCGAGCATCCACAACTGGGTCCGGTGCAGCGCCTCGGCCGGCGGAAGCCCGAGTGCCAACTGGTGATGCAGAACGAAGGTCATCACCGCAGCCGTCCGGTCGTCGATCGGCCAGCGGGCGCCGATCACCGAGACCGCCCCGGCTGCCAGGAACGCGGTACCCAGGGTGAGTACCTCGTCGTGGTCCTGCTCGCTCAAATCGGTCATGCAGGAATCGCAGATCACCAGGCCTCCGGGGGCGTCCGGTCGCCGACCGTGGCTGTGCGCAAGGATTTCCGACACCGCGAGCCGGTGGCCCTGCGCAAGCTCGAAGTAGGACCGGGTGGAGGAGTCCTGGACCTTGGCGTGCGAGCTCAGCTGCAGCATCGAGGCGCCGTCCCGCTCGGCCGACGGCAGGTGCGCAAGCACTTGTTCCGGGGTGCCAGGAAGCCGCCCCGGCACGGTGGTCGGGTACCCCAGATAGCCGGCCTCCGGATAGAAGGCGGACCGGGCGCCGACTGCGGACATCGAGGCCCAGATTTGCCCGCCCGACGGATTGGCCACGAACACCGGTGCGGCGGCAAGCGGCAGCCGCCGGCGGCCGGTGGCGTCCGCCAGTTGCCGGGCCGAGGCCGCGTACGAGAGCACCGCATCCTGGCAGGCGTAGCGCAGTTCGCCGGCCACCCCATGGCGCGCCGCGTGCCAGGCAACCGCGGCGAGCGGCCCGGTAGGTACCAGGCTGAGCCGGGGCAGACGGTCACGACCCCAGCCGCTCACGTGGGTCAGCAAGGGGCCGATCGCGACGTCATGGGCCCATTCGCTGACCCGGCTCAGCGACTCGTGCCAATGGCCGATCGCCGGGTCCGAGGCCAGATCCGAGCCGAGGTCGGCCATCGACCGGTCCAGGAAGGCGGCCCGGTGCGCTGCCCGGCATGCTGCCACCGGCCCGTCGTCCTCGAGTCTCAGCTCTGGCAGCGGGAGATGCTCTACCACACCGCTTTCCCGGACCAGCAAGGCTGCGCCGGGGCCGTCCTGCCCGGCCATCAGGTAAACCAGGCTGTCGATTTCCGCCGCCCAGACCACCTTTCCGAGCTCGTCCGGGGACGGCGGCGTGAGCAGTCGCATCCCGGCGGGTGAGCGATAGAGCGCTGCCACCGCATCGGAGCGCACCCGAGGCTCGGCGGTACCCGCTACCCAGGCCGCCGCGAGATCGGCGTGCCCGCTGCGGCGCAGCAACTCGGGCAGGCCGATCGACAGGGTGGTGGCGTGCAGGATCAACCCCCGACCGGCTTCCAGGACGTCGACCGCGGCGGTCGGCTCGCCGCGCTCCAGGCACCAGTGCGCCAGCCGGCCGACGTGCTGGTTCCCGGCGCGTGCGGTCTCCATCGCGACCTCGGGATCGTCGCTGACCAGGACCGCCTGCGCGAATTCAGCCAGGGCCCGGCGTCCGACCTCGATTGCTCGCCCGGTCTCGCCGCGTTGGTGATGAGCATCGGCCAACTCGACCAACCGGGCAGCCGTGCCAGCCGTCGGGATGTAGCTACCGTCGGCCGCGACCACCCGCTGCAGATCCGCAATCGGATCCTGGCCTGCGGCGGCCGGCGGCTCCGGCTCGTCGAGCAGGTTCAGTGCCCGGCCCAGCGCATCCTGGACGAGGTTGCGGATCGGATCACCCGGCATCAGGTCACCGACCTGCGCGCGCAGGTCGGCGACCGCTCGGTCAACATCCTGGGCCCGCCTGGTACGCCCGGCCAGTTCGACCAGGAGGTTGCCCCGAAAAGCAGCCAGCGTCGGATAGGCCAGGCCGGCCTCGGCCCGGTCGACGGACTTCAATGCTTCGATCAGCTCACCGAGCCGGTCATCCGTCATGCTCTCGAGACCATCCCGAAACGCGTACAGGGTCTCTGCCAGGACCACGATCGCGGCTGGCGGGGTGGTCGGGTCCAGGGCCCGGAGGGCGCGGAAATGTTCTACCGCCCGGCTGAAATCCGGGTTCGTCAGGAGATCGGTTGGCGAGAACTGAAGGTTCCACTCGGTGAGAGACTTGTGCGGAGTCCAACCTTGGGACGCGATAACTCGTAGCCATCGGAGGATTCCCAGCAGGCCGTGTAAGGAAGCCTGAAAACCCTTATCAGCCAACGGATGAGTGACGCTTCGCTGCAGCATCTGGATTGCTGCCTCGGCGTCGGCCGGGTCGTGCCGGGACTCGAGGCCCAGCGTGGCGAATCGAA
>DATINJ010000391.1:0-11687 GCA_035474375.1 Kineosporiaceae bacterium
CGTTGAACCCCAAGTACCAAGTACCAAGTACCAAGAACCAAACCAAGCCAAAACCCCTGTGGTCGCCCTGGTCTGTCGTCGTCTGTTCGGTGACGCCCGATCGACGACGACGGACGCAGAGGTTTCGCTGTGGTCCGAGGCAGTCGGGAACGCCGACCTGGAGACCGAGCTCAAGGCCTGGCTTGTCCACAACGCCGGAACCGACCTCCGCGACCCTGGCGCCGCGCTGCTCGGCTGGCTCCGCACCGCGGCGAAGCGCGCTGGCAGCCGAGCACCCGGCTGCTCGGAGTGCCTCGGCGGGTGGACGAAGGACGAGCACGGCCAGCCATCCGCGCACCGCTGCACCACCTGCCGCCCGCACCTTCGATCAGTTGAGGCATCATGAGCGACTTCGAACTGACCGCCGTCCAGGCCGTCATCGACCAAGCGACCGCCGCCGGCGTCACCATCCCGGACAGCGTCCAGGCGGTGGTCGACCACCTCAGCAACGACCACGTCTACCCCGGCGGCCGGCTCTGGGCGGCAGCGCACCCGGACGAGACCACGTGGCCGGTCGAGGCGGTGATCTGCTGCGACCCGGCGACGTACTACGGGCCGCACCGGTGCACCTGCTGGGAGCCCGTCTACGACACCGTCCAGGCCCCACCGGTCCCCGTGGCCGGGCCCGACGATCTCGGCGTCCAGCCGCGCATGTGCGGCGACTGCGCCTACCGCCCGGACTCACCCGAGCGGTCCGAGGGGTTCACGGAGCGGCACCTGCTGGCCCTACCCGCCAAGGCTGAGCCGTTCTGGTGCCACGAAGGCATGGTCCGGCCGATCGCCTACCGGCACCCCGCCCTCGGCGACATCCCCGGCGACACCGCCGACTGGCGCCCACCCATCGTCAACGGCGTCCCGTACCGCGCAGACGGCCGCCCCGGTCTCCTCTGCTTCGGGTGGGCCACCCGGGCCGCGAAGGCCTCGCGCAACCGCACCGAGACCGCCCAGTGACCGCGCACCCTGACCCGCCGCTGCGCGAAGAGCTCGCCCGAGAGATGTTCGGCCTCGCCCGCACCGGCCCCGGACCCATCGCGTTCGTCGACAAGACCCGGCTCCACAACTACGCCCTGCTCGCGGAGGAGATCATCCAGCTGCAGGGCCGGATGCTGGTCCGCGACCAGGCGCAGGCGGACGCCCAGGCCGCCGAGATCACCCGCCTCACAACCGAGAACACGAGCCTGCGCCAACTCGCCGAAGCCGCCCTCACCGCAGGCGAATTCGACGACAGCGAAGGCCTCGCCATCATCCGCCAAGCCCTGGAGAAAACCTCATGACCACGATCACCCCCGCCATCGCCGCACACGTCCTGCACCACTTCGGCGGCGGCGGCGTTCGCGCAGGATCGTTCACCGTCCGACTGATCGAGCTCATCACCCACGCCGACCCAACCAACCGGGCCCGCCTTGCCCTCGGGTTCCCCGGGTACGTGGCCGCCGTCGACATCGCCCAGAACACGCTCGGCGGAACCGAACACCTGCGTTTCATCGCAAGGGAATTCGGTGCCGTCCCGATCGAGGCAACCATCACCCTGGCCGACGACCTCCGTAGCCGCGCCATCGACGACGCCCGGAGCGGATCATGACCGTGCCCACTCCCGACCGCCCGAAGCCGGAAACCCCACCGTCGGGCGGATCCGGCGTGACCCCACCGAGGCACCTGAGCGACCCCGTGATCTACGACGAAAACGGCCGCCTCAGAATCGAACTGCCACACCCACCGGACGACCACCACTTCTACCCGGTCAGCGGCGCCGTCCTGCAGGGATACGTCGACCAGGTCAACCAGCTGCGCGCCGAACGCGACCTGCTACAGGGCCTGCTGCTGGACCTGCCCGACACCGAGCAGCGCAAGGGCGGGTGGTGTCTGAACCACCGGCACGCAATGACCTACACGAGCGAGCACGGCGGGTACTGGTACTGCGACATCACCGGGAACCCGCGCTGGCCGGTGGACGCGGCTGGCTGCTGCGACCTGCACGGCACCAACTGCGAACCACCCTCCGATCTCTGCTGCCGCCAGTGCACCGAAGCCGCGCACCCCCACCACCCGACCGGCGTCCCATGCGTCCTCACACCCGAGGGTCACGGATGAGCCAGATCCCCGAGGGCTGCCCGATGTTCGAAGGACCCTGCGCGACCACCGAACTGGCCGCCTCGATCGACGGGCCCGTCGGCGGCGAATGCGGCTGCGGCTGGGCGTGGGGCACCTATCTCACCGAGGACGAGATCCAGGCATGGGAAGCAAGACGGGCCGCCCCGGACATGCACCCCACCACCCGAGATCTGAACACGATGGAGGGCCCGTGATCTTCACCCACCTGATCACCGATGACAGCGAACTGTTCGTCTGCGGCAGCTTCTGGCCCGGGGCCAAGGACGGCGCGCCCATGCCCGATTGGTTTCTGGCGGGCGGGCCACCGGTCAAGGACAAGCGCACCAACCGGCAGTACCCCTGCTGGCACTGCCACCACCAACACCAGACCGGCGAGACCTGCGGCCACGACGACGCCCCCAAGGACCGCGCCGCCCGCGTCTGCGAGTGCGACCGATGAGCGGGCAAGAGTGGTGGCAGCAGATCCTCCGCGAGCGCCTACCGCCCGAGGCTGACCTCAGGTTCGGGACCGACGGTGGCGTGGTCACGGCGCGGTTCGGGCCTTGGGTGATCGACTCCGGGCGGGCCTGCTCATGGACCGACATCCGGGGTCCAGGCATCCATGATCGGCTCGCTATCACCGGACCGTTCGCTTGGCGGTGGAACAAGGTGATCGCCGTGCTCGACGCGCTCGGCGCACCGATCCGACCCGGCCGATCATTCGACCCGTTCGGCGACCAGGAAGGACAGACAGCATGACGTGGCCCGAGTTCATCGACCAGCACTTCTGGGCGCTGTGGTGGCTGACAGTGATCGCCATCGGGGCCACAGGGGAGACGGTCGTAGGCCGGCGACGCAGACGAGCACCGAGCGCTGCGAGCTGCCCGAGCTGCCAGGCACGATAAGAGCCCACAACGGATGGAGAATCCACACATGATCGCGACCTGCACCCGATGCAACAACAGTTTCGACGGCAACGATGGCCCCGACCACACCAACCACGTAACCGCCTTCGGACACCCACCCGAACAGCACTACCAGGTCATCGCCGACCTCAGCGCCGTCGGCAACCCACCCGTCACCCTCGAAATCCCCGACCCCGTCGCCGCCCTCATCCGCTCCGGAGCACTCACCCTCGCCATCGTCCCGGACCCCGACCAACCCCGCGGCCTCGGACTCCGCGAAATCATCCTCAACCCGCCACTGGACACCGCCCGCGAGTTCGGGGTTCAAGCGATCGCCGGATGCCCAGAGCCCGTCTGGGATGGCCCCTACGCGATGCCCTGCGGCCATTCGCTAGTCGCCGGCCGATGCTCGATCCACGGAGAGGCCACACTCACCGCCACACCGGAAGGATCCACACCGTGACCGACACCTCCCGCACGCTCAGCGACCACATCGAACGCATGGGCCTCACCCAGGCCAGACTCAACGACCCCGCCACCCAAGCAACAGTCGCCATCACCAGAGAAGTCCTGCGGGTCGCCGAGGTCGCAATGCACGACGAAGGCATCGAACCCGAAGTCATCGCCCGAGTGCTGCGCCTCATCATCTACGGGACCATGCCGACCGCCCACGACGTCACCGAAAAGCTGCAACTACGAGAGCAACTGGTCGACGCCCTCAGCCGCACAAGCCACCCGACCGTCTGACCAGAAGGGCCACACCATGACCGCCAGGAAGCCCGCCGCCAGCAAGCCCGCTGAGGCCACGCCAAAGCCCACCGAGGCCGACTACCCCGACCTCGCCGACAAGGTCCGCAGCGCCGCCGCCTCCGGCCTGCCGTTCGCCCTCCGCAACCCGGACGACACCTTCACCTGGTACACCGCAGCCGTCACCGACGCGCCCGGCGTCGAGTTCCTCAAGACTTGGGCGGAGGGCAAGAACGCGTGAAGATCGTCGGAGTGGACTTCGACGGCACGCTCGTCGAACACGCATACCCCCGGATCGGCCGCGAAGTCGACGGCGCATTCCAATGGCTCCACAAACTGCAGGACGCCAACGTCAAACTGATGCTCTGGACCATGCGCGACAACCAGACCCTCACCGAAGCCGTCATGTACTGCGCCACACGAGGAATCACCTTCTGGGGCGTCAACACCAACCCCGAACAATCAGGGTGGACATCCTCCACCAAGCAGTTCGCGCACCTCTACATCGACGACGCTGCAGCAGGCTGCCCCCTCACCACCCGGGAGGGTGTCGAGCGGCCCTTCGCTGACTGGTCCGTCATCGGGCCCATGGTCTGGGGCCTCCTCGGCCTCCCACAGACCGCCGGAGAACCCGCCCGATGACCGACCGGGACAAGCTGATTGCCCAGCTCGCCGCATCCGGACTGACCACCGCGCAGATCGCAGCCCGGATAGAGCGATCCAGCGAGACGGTCCGGAAGCGGCTCGGCATCATCTACAAGGAGCTCGGCGTCAAAGGCCGGCGAGAACTCCCGAAACCGAACGGAGCGCCATGCAGCACACCATCTACGCCCTGATCGAGTGGTTTCGCGCCCAGCTCGACGACGACGAGCGCATCGCGCTAGCGGCCAACCCAGGGCCGTGGCGGCGCTTCACAGACAAGGAGCATCTCGACCCGCTGACCATCTTCGGTGGCCGTTGGATGGGCGATGACGAGAAGCTCCGCAACGTCGCGTCCGTGGAGCTTGCCTGGGTCAAGGACGGCAACGCGGAGCACATCACACGCTGGGATCCGGCCCGCGTGCTGGCCGAACTGAGGGCCAAACGAGCCGTGCTGGACGAGGTCGAGCAAGAGTCGAGAAACGCAGACGAGCGGCTTCGGTCAGGCGGTCATCTCGGATATCCGGGAGCCATCCTGTGGCGCTGCGTCTGCAACCTCGCCCAGCCGTACGCCGGCCGCGAGGGCTGGCAGGACGAATGGAACGTGACCGAGGAAAGCGGAGGCCCGGTTACCAGCACGGAACGACCCTGACCCACCCAGAAGGCTGCACGGCTTGCACTTAGCGGATCAGTCGCCGATGGCTACCCGGTGACCCGGACCACACTCCAACAACCTCAGGGTAGGCGATAGCCATCAGCAAGAGCTGGGAAGGGGGATCCACCAGGGCGTCGCGGACGCAGCGCGCCCGGATCCTGCTGCGTGACGGCAACACCTGCCAGCTCAAGATCCCGAACGTCTGTACGCAGGCCGCAGAGCACGCGCACCACGTCCTCGGTAAAGGCGTCAGCGAACTGGACATCGACATCGTGGCGGCGTGCGCAGCGTGCAACCTGCACGTGGGCCAGCCGGATGGGGACCCACCACACAGGGTGACGCAGTGGTGAGGACCAGGCGGTCATCACACAACGTGAGCAAGGTGGCTCGGCTACCCATCACACAACGTGAGCATGAGCGGGAGGGGTAGAGGGCGGATGATCACCAGCACAGCGAGCTACCCCATGATGAACACAGAACGTGACGACGAGGGGGGGTCAGGGGGTGAGCACCTCAGGGCCAGCGACATACAGTCATCGAATCACCCCGATCATGCACAGAACGTAACGATTACAGTGAATCGTGCACCCTATGTCCTATTTTCCCCACCAAGGACCGGCCAGGCCACCCACGGCCTGTCCCCCTCTCTCTCACGCTGCGTGACGACGCATCGTCGCAGGTCAGAGGGGGGTTACTGGCGGGTCACCTCACCCAGGCTGGTGACGTTGCGTGACCCCGGGGAGGTTGCTCTGAGTGACATCGGTCGGGTCGGTGGTCCGGCCCCGAGAGCCGTCACTCTCTGTGAGGTACGCAGAGTGACGACGCTGAGGGCCCTCGCCGGCCGATGAGCGACGACGAGTTCGGCTGGGTGGAGGGGTGGTCCGGGCGGAAGGAATTTGGGGGCGCTCCGGAATTTCAGATCGCCGCCCCGGCTGCTCCGTCTGCCCCGCGAGCCCGGCCGGTCGCCGAGGCCGCCCCCGCTGCTCCGGTTGCCGCGCCCGTTGCGGTCGCTGCCCCGCCGGTCGCGCCGGTGGTCGACCCGCTGTCGATGGTGGCCGCGCTGGAGGCCGCGCTCGCCGCTGCTGACGTGGCCCCTGAGTACGGCGCAACGGTCACCCTGGCCCGCCTGCTGGCCCGCGGCGTCGACAGCGGCAAGTACCAGCACGCCCCGAAGCTCCTCTCGGTGATGACGACGCTCGGGCTCGCCCCGGCGGTCCGGCCGGTCGCCCGGGCGGCGCCGGTGCCGGCCTCGGAGGCGTCCGAGCCGGAGGGTTCGGCGGGTGCTGCGGTGCTGGCCCGGATCCGGGACCGGCGCGCGGGTAAGACGGTGCCGGAGGCGGACCCCGAGGGCCGTCCTGTGGGTCTGCCGTCCGCGCGGAGCTCCCGGAAGGGGTCGACGACCCCCCGGATTTGCACACCTCCTGCGGTCACTGGGGAGCCGGGCCCGTGCGGGTGCGGTTGTGCGCTGACGCCGGCGACGTCGAAGGGCTTCGAGGTCGTCGAGTTCGCCCACCACGTCCTGGGTGTCGCGCTGTTGCCGTGGCAGCGGTGGCTTTTCATCCACGCCCTGGAGCTCGATCTGTGGGGGTCGTACCGGTTCCGGACCTGCTTGGTCCTGGTGGCGCGGCAGAACGGGAAGACGACGGCTCTGAGTGTGCTGGCCCTGTGGCGGATGCTCTGCGACGGCGCGAAGTTGGTCCTCGGCACGTCGACGACCGTGGACCTGGCGAAGGAGGCCTGGGAGAAGACGGTCACGCTGGCCGAGGACACGGAGGCGCTCGCCGGCGAGTTCCGGTTCGACGGGCGCGGTGCGGCGGTCCGGCGGGAGAACAGCTCGACGCAGCTGCTGGCGAAGAACAAGGCCCGGTACAAGACAGCTGCGGCCAACCGGAAGGGCGGCCGGTCGCTATCGGTGGACCTGCTGATCCTCGACGAGCTCCGCGAGCACCAGACGTGGGCCGCCTGGTCGGCGTCCAGCAAGACCACGAACGCGCGTCCGAACGGTCAGAAGTGGGCGATCACCAACCAGGGCGACCGCACCGGGGTGGTACTCGCGCACCTGCGGGCCGCAGCGATGGCCGGCCTCGGCCTCGACGTCCAGGTCGAGGCGGACGCCGACCCGGACGAGGTCGCGGAGCAGCTGCAGCTCGGCGACGACAGCCTGTTCCTGGCCGAGTGGTCCGCGCTCGACAAGTGCGCGCTGGACGACGTCGAGCAGTGGGCGCAGGCGAACCCGGCCATGGGGTACACGATGGCCGAGGCCACGATCGCCAGTGACATGCGCACGGATGACGCCGCGGTGTTCCGGACCGAGGTCCTCTGTCAGCGGGTCGACCTGCTCGACACCGCGATCGACATGGACGGGTGGGCGGCCGGCCTCGATGAGGCGGCCACCATGGAGTCGCTGCGGGGCAAGGTCGCGTTGTGCGTCGACGTCGACCCGGGCGGGAACCACGTGACGCTGGTGGGTGCTGCGGTCCTGTCGGACGGGCGGGTGCAGGCTGCTGTTGTCGACTCGTGGTCGGGTCCGAACGCTGTCCAGGAGGCGTGCGCCGCGATCCCGGTGTGGCGCGCGACCATCCGCCCGCGTGCGTTCGGCTGGTACCCGGGCGGTCCGGCCGCAGCGCTGGCAGCTCTGCTCAAGAACGACAAGAAGGCCACAGCGCTGACCGGTGAGGACGCGCCCGCGGCGTGCATGTCCCTGGCCCAGCAGATCCTCAGCCGTCGGATCGTCAACAACGGCGACCCGCTGCTGACGGCACAGCTGGCTGGCGCGGGGAAGCTGCCGGTCGGCGACAAATGGCGGTTCGTGCGGCTCGGTGGACCGAGCGTGGATGGCGCCTACGCGCTCGCTGGCGCGGTGCAGCTTTGTAGGATTCTGCCAAAGAGTCTCGGTAAACCGCAGGTACACGGCGTTCGGAGCGCTTGACTTTGTAGGTTTCGAACAAACTGGCCCGTAACATGCGGGTATGGGTTTCTGGGATCGGCTGCGATTTACGCGGGACGTCGCCGTCGTGTCGCAGCCGACCGGTCCACAGTTCGCGATCGATCGGGACGCGGTCCCGCCGGAGATCTTCGGGCTGCCTGCGTACGAGGCCACGGTGGGGCCGGTCGCGCGGATCAGCCGCAGTGAGGCGATCCAGGTCCCCGCCGTGAAGCGTGCCCGGGACATCGTGGCCGGGACGATCGGGGCGCTGCCGCTCAACTACCTGTCCCCGGCGTTCGAGCAGCAGCCGAACCCGCTGCTGTCTCAGCCCGAGGAGGCGGTCCCGCGCTCGGTCACGATGACGCAGACCCTGGACGATCTGCTGTTCGAGGCCTGCGCGTTCTGGCGGGTGACTGCCCGCGACGCTGACGGGTGGCCGGTGAAGGTCCGCCGACTCGAGGCCCGCAGCGTGGACGTCCGCGACGAGCAGAAGGTGTTCGTCCGGCGCGACGGCAGCAACCAGGGCAGCGCCTGGGAGTTCGTGCCTGACGAGGATCTGATCCGGTTCTGGTCGCCGAACGACCCGCTACTCGTGGCCGGGGCACGGGCGATCCGCACGCTGCTGCGCCTGGACGCGGCGGCTGCCCGGTACGCCGAGGCGCCGATGCCCACCGGCGTGTTCACGCCGGCGGAGGGCGCGGATGCAGACGACATCCTGCAGGGCGATGAGGTCGATGAGTTTCTCGCCGACTGGGAGTTGAAGAGGCGCCAACGAGCCACTGCCTACGTGTCCGGGGCTGTCAACTTCAACCCGTTGCAGTGGGATCCGGCGTCTCTGCAGTTGGTCGAGACGCGCGAGGGCGCGGTCCGTGACATCGCCCGCCTGGTCGGTATCAGCGCCGAGGACCTCGAGGTCAGCACCACCAGCCGGACGTACCTGAACGCCGTCCAGAAGCAGCAGGAGCTCGTCAACTACACGTTGGCCGGCTACATGAGCGCGGTGCAGGACCGGTTGTCGATGGGTGACGTGTCCGCCGAAGGGTTCATGGCCCGGTTCGATCTCGGCGGCCTCGTCCGCGCGGACGAGAAGACCCGGGTTGAGACCTACGAGGCCGGGATCCGGGTCGGCCTCTACAGTCTCGAAACCGTCCAGCGCCGCGAAGAGCTGCCCCCGAACGAGGCACCCGCACCAGCAACACCGGCACCGCTGAAGGCGGTACCCACACCTACCCAGGAGGGAACCTTGGCTGCACGCGCGATCGGTGGGCCCACGTTCGACGCCGACGACAACGCTCACTTTGGGTTCGCCACTGAGGCAGGCTCGCTGGCGTTCGAGGTCGACGTCGCGAAGCGGGAGATTTTCGGGCTCGCTGTGCCCTACGGGGTGACCACCTCGAAAGGTGGCCGTAAGTATCAGTTTTCGAAGGGAACGCTGAAGTACGGCGCGGTCAGTCGGGTGAAGCTCCTGCGGGACCACGACCGGAAGCAGGCGGTCGGGAAGGCCATCGAGCTGCAGGACACCCCTGAAGGCCTCTGGGCCCGCTTCAAGGTCGCCCTCGGCAAAGAGGGCGACGACATTCTCCAGCTCGCCGACGACGGCGTGTACGACGGCCTGTCCATCGGACTCGGCAACGACGCGAAATTCGCGACCCGCGCCGGCGTGCTCCACGCGGTCGACGCCCCGCTGGCCGAGATCAGCATTCTCCCGTTCCCGTCGTTCGACGACGCACGGGTCAGTTCAGTCACCGCATCAGCAGACGAAGGGAAAACCACCATGCCGTGCACGATCTGCGGTCACACTCACGCCGAGGGCGCGCCGCCGTGTGCGGCACCACCGGCCCCGCTCAGCCTGTCGGCAGACACCATCGCCGCCATCACCGCAGCCTTCGCGGCTGCCCAGCCGGCGCCGCCGGCGGTTGTCCCGCCGGTCACGCTCGAAGCCGACCAGCCCGGTGGGAAGCCCGGCCCGAAGGTGATCCCCGCTGCTCCCGCGGGCACGTCACTGGTGGTGAAAGAGCCGGTGCCGTACCGGTTCGACGGCACCCGCGGTGACCACGATTTCAGCAGCGACCTCATCAACGCGATGCGGAACAAGGACGGCGAAGCGGGACAGCGGCTCGACAAGTTCATGTCGTTGGCGTTCGACGTCGACAAGGCCGACGTCAACGAGTTGAACCCGGACCGGCAGCGCCCGGACATGTACGTCGACAACCTCGAGTTCGTGTACCCGATCTGGGACGCGATCAGCAAGGGCACCCTGCCCGACAGCACGCCGTTCACCCTGCCGAAGTTCAACAGCGCGTCCGGCCTGGTCGCTGCTCACGTCGAAGGTGTCGCCCCGACGCCGGGTTCGTTCACCACGACCGGGCAGACCATCACCCCATCGGCGGTCTCCGGTCGGGTGGAGATCACCCGCGAAGTCTGGGACCAGGGCGGCAACCCGCAGTTCTCCTCGATCCTCTGGCGCGAGATCGTCCGCGCCTACTACGAGGCACTCGAGGTCGCCGCGGTCGACATGCTCGACGCCCTGACCCCGACGGCGATCGCGCTGAACGGTGTCGATTCCGACCTCGACGCAGACGTAACCGCGAACCTGGCCGCGCTGTCGTACATCCGGGGCGGCAACCGGTTCCGGGACTTCTTCCTCGCGAGCAACCTGTTCACCGCCCTCACCGGCGCGGTCGACGACGTCGGCCGGCACCTGTACCCGGTCCTGGCCCCGCAGAACGCCAACGGCAGCACCGAGGGGTTCTTCGGTCAGGTCATGGTCGGCCTGCTGCCCGCGAAGCCCGCGTGGGCGCTGGAGGCCGGCAACGGCGGCGACGGGTCCAGCTACCTGTTCAACCGGGCCGACGTCCACGGGTGGGCGACCCCGCCGCGCCGGTTCGACTTCGAGTACCGGGTCGAGTACGTCGACCTGGCCGTCTGGGGTTACAAAGCGACCGCGAACACCAGACTCGCAGGCGTTCGTGAGGTCACGTACTCCGCGACCTGATCTGTTCTGTACCAACCATTCTCAATCGAAAGGAAGGCATAGCTGATGTCGCGTGGATCGCGTCTCAGGGACACCTCGGTCGGCAAGCTGACCGAGCGTGCCGCTGCTCTCCCACCCGCCACTGGAGTCAGTGCGGACTTGTTCACCATCGACGGCGGGCCGATCCTGCTTACCGGGTTCTACGGTTACGCCACCGTAGCCATGCCGGTCGCGGTGCTCTCGTTCGACCTGGCGCTCGACCCGGACGACGGCGGATCCGACGTTGCCCTGGCCACCGCGCTGTCCATCAGCGGGGCCGCGGCTGGGACCTACTGGCGGTTGAACGCGACCGCTGGTGGCGTGCTGGTCGCCACGTTGAACGTGTCCTACGGGGTGAAGCTGGCGACCCCGATTGCCTGCGACGTCGGTGACCTCAAGTTGAACGTCACCGGCGGTGGTGCCATCGGCACGACTGCTCGGGCCAAGTGGGGCGTCACGTGGGTGCCCCTTTCCTCGGCCGCCACCGTCGCGGCGTCCTGACCTCTCGTTCCCGATCCCTCCGGGCCTCATCCACCCGGAGGGGTCGGCTCGACCCCCTGAAAGGCGTTGACTGATGGCAATTCAGACCGCGACCATGCGCACGCACCTGGCTGACAGGTACGGCGACGAAGCGCTCTTCGGGGCGCTCTACACGACGGCGCCGGGTGCGTC
>DATINJ010000392.1:0-7178 GCA_035474375.1 Kineosporiaceae bacterium
CGCAGAGGCAGCCTCGGCCTTCCCGAGGCAGGTCTTCCGGACGCTCGGTGAGGCCGGGCTGCTGTCACTGCCGTATCCGGAGGAATTCGGCGGCGGCGCGCAGCCATATGAGGTGTATCTGCAGGTGCTTGAGGAGATCGCCGGTGCGTGGGCCAGCGTGGGAGTCGGCACCAGCGTGCACGCTCTTTCGTGCTTCGGCCTCTTCACGGCTGGCACCGACGAGCAGAAGCAGGCCTGGTTGCCGGGCATGCTTTCCGGGGACCAGTTGGGCGCCTACTGCCTGTCGGAGGCGCATGCCGGATCGGACCCGGCGGCGATGCGCACGCGGGCCGTCCGCGAGGGCGACGACTACGTGATCAATGGAGCCAAGGCGTGGACCACGCATGGCGGCCAAGCGGATTTCTACAAGGTCATGGCCCGGACCTCGGACGACGGCGGCCGCGGGATCTCCTGCTTCCTGGTGCCGGCTGGGACCGTGGGCCTGAGCGCGGACCCGCCCGAGCAGAAGATGGGCCTGACCGGCTCGACCACGGCCACGATGGTCTTCACCGACGTCCGGATCCCGGCCGAGCGCCGGCTCGGCGCGGAGGGGCAAGGGTTGCCGATCGCACTGGCCGGCCTGGATGCGGGCCGGCTCGGTATCGCCGCGGTCGCCACCGGTCTGGCCCAGGGCGCGCTGGACATTGCCGTCGCTTATGCCAAGGAACGCGAAACGTTCGGTAAGGCGATCATCAACCATCAGGGCCTGGGGTTTCTGCTGGCGGACATGGCCGCAGCGATCGAGTCTGCCCGTGCCACGTATCTGGCGGCAGCCCGCCTGAAGGACGCGGGCCGGCCGTACACGCGGGCCGCCTCGATCGCCAAGCTGGTTGCCACCGATAACGCCATGAAGGTGACGACGGACGCCGTCCAGGTCCTCGGCGGTGCCGGATACACCAAGGAATTCCCGGTCGAGCGGTACATGCGTGAGGCCAAGGTCATGCAGATCTTCGAGGGCACCAATCAAATCCAGCGTCTGGTCATCGCCCGCGACCTCGCCCGCTGACCAGCACTCCATTCACGAGCACGGGAGAACCCTGATGCAGCTGATCGATACCGCCGCCATCGTCACCGGTGGTGCGTCGGGCCTGGGTGCGGCCACAGCGGCTGCACTGGCCGCCGGAGGAGCAACGGTTTTCGCGCTCGACCTCCAATCCGGCATCGACGCCGCGCCCGATGTCAAAGGCGTCACCTACCTGCCTGCGGACGTGACGAATGAGGAGCAGGTCCGCACGGCGGTCGCGGTCGCGGCTGGAACCGGCGTGCCGTTGAGGACCGTGGTCAACTGCGCCGGGATCGGCCCGTCAGCGCGGATTCTCGGTCGAAAGGGCGTGCATGACCTCGCCTTATACGCCAAGGTTATCCAGATCAATCTGGTCGGAACGTTCACCGTGCTCGCCCTTGCATCGGAGGCGATCGCCGCCACCGATCCAGAGGCCAACGGTCAGCGCGGGGTGATCGTGAACACCGCCTCAATAGCGGCGTTCGAGGGCCAGGTCGGTCAGGTCGCCTACGCCTCGTCCAAGGGTGGTGTCGTCGGGATGACGCTGCCGGCCGCGCGAGATCTGGCCCAGTACGGCATCCGGGTCTGCGCCATCGCCCCGGGCATCGT
Organism: Kineosporiaceae bacterium; assembly: GCA_035474375.1. Lineage (GTDB taxonomy): Bacteria > Actinomycetota > Actinomycetes > Actinomycetales > Kineosporiaceae > JANNPJ01. The sequence goes on from DATINJ010000392.1 coordinate 1,652, forward strand.
TGACACCCCGATGCTGGCCACGGTCAGTGCCGAGTTCCGCGCCGGGCTGGCAACCGGGATCCCATTCCCCCCGCGCCTGGCTTTGTCCGAGGAATACGCGAAGCTCGTCATGATGATCATCGATCACGATTATCTGAACGGCGAGACGATCCGGATGGACGGTGCCCTACGCATGGCGCCGCGCTGACCACCATGGAGCGCCTGGCGTGAAATTGATGGCATCTCGCGGTATTTCGGCGCATTTATCGATGTCGAAAATGCACTGTTAGTCGCGCTCAGGGGGTTTGAGAGCGCCGCAGTTCTCCTGGTGTGACGCCGAAGCGCCTTTTGAACATTCGGTTGAAGTGGGCCGGGTCGGGAAGACCCCATCGCTCGGCGATCCGAATGACGGGTTCGGCGACCGTTGAGGCGGTCAGATCCCGGTGCGCGGCTTGGAGTCGCTGCTCCCGTAGGTAGGCGGCGATTGTGGTTTCGTCGTCGGCAAACAGGCGATGCAGGTAGCTCAGTGAAATGTTGCAGTCGGCGGCGACGTCTGCCGGGGAGAGCTTCGGATTCCCCAGGTTTCGGGCGAGGAACGACTTCGCGAGTGACAAGTGGACGCTCGGAGGGCGACCGCTGATCTCGTCATCAGACATGAGGGCCACGTACATGTTGACCATTGCGTGCTGCAGGGCGAGTTGCTGGCTGGGTTGCGCGTCAAAGGTGTTCCGGGCCAACGAGGAGAGGAGTGGGGCCAGGGCTGCGCCGACACCCTCGTGGGAGCCGAACACCCGGGCGGTCCGGTCGCGCTGCACCTTCTCGGGCAACGGCAGCAACCGTTTTGGCAGCAGACAGATCGTGAACTGGAAGTCGCCGTCGGTCTCGACCCGAAAGGGACGGGAGCTGTCGTAGAGCAGGAGGTCTCCCGGCGCCATCGAGGCCATTCGATCGTCCTGCTCCACACGGGTGCGCCCATGGTCGAGCAAGAGGAGATGCAGGACGCACGGATCTGCGGTCTGGATGTCCTTCATTCGCCGCTCGAACGAATGCCGAGTGGCCCTGATTCGGCGTAGTCGGGTCTCGGCGATGTTCCCGCCCGCCACGCGGCCACGCAACAGGCCCGCCCCGGGATCCACCGAAAGAGGCACGAACTGGTCGCAAACGCTCGATCGCCAGTACTCGGCGCGCTCAGCCGGCGGGCGATCCGCCGAGTCGATCTGGAGCCAGCCCGTCATGGGACAACCGTGGGCCAGGAAAGGGCTCCGGTCAAGAGGTCGGGTGGTACGTCCCTACAACCCCATTGACTCTCGCTACCCAAGTGGCTCTGCGGACCACACCTTCTGTTGACCACGCGGGCCTGGGCGAGTTGCCTGACGTGCCAAGCGGAACGCGGCCTCCCTCGGGTGCATCCGTCGACCGGGTTGACCTCCAGGAGGAAAAGCATGGAGCTTCCATCGCGCACGGCCGTCGAGGACATCGTGAACGAGTTGCGGCTCGGCATCCCCGCAGGGGACCTCGACACCTATCACGCAGCAACCGTGGGCCTGCTCGGCTCCTGGGCAGTTGTCGACGATCTCTACGAACGTGAGGTGGCGCCGACCACCCCGCAGCGCCAATGGCAAGAACCGAACGAGAACCCGCTCGGTGCCTGGTATGTCACCACCGAGATCAGCGAGCACACCGATGGCCCACTCGCCGGGCGACGGGTTGCCGTCAAGGACAACATCGCCGTCGCCGGTGTCCCGATGATGAACGGGTCGGAGACGGTCCGGGGATTCGTTCCGAGCGTGGACGCCACGGTCGTCACTCGCCTTCTCGGCGCCGGGGCCACCATCGCGGGCAAGGCGGTCTGCGAAGACCTTTGCTTCTCGGGCGCTTCCCACACGTCGAAGAGTGGCCCGGTACGCAACCCCTGGGACCGCGATCGCACCAGTGGCGGCTCGTCCAGCGGTAGCGCCGCTCTGGTCGCCTCGGGTGCCGTCGACCTCGCGCTCGGCGGTGACCAGGGCGGCTCGATTCGGATTCCCGCTTCCTTCTGCGGGGTCGTGGGGCACAAGCCCACCTTCGGGCTGGTGCCGTACACCGGCGCCTTCCCGATCGAACAGTCCATCGACCATCTGGGCCCGATCGCCCCGACCGTGGCCGATGCTGCAGCCCTGCTGACCGTCATTGCCGGTTCGGACGGCAAGGACCCCCGCCAGCCGGCCGGCATCACGGGAACCGACTACCTGGCCGGCCTCGAGCAACTGGACCGGGTCCTGCGGATCGGTGTGGTCACTGAAGGATTCGACCAGGCCAACTCCGACCCCGCCGTCAATGCCGTTGTCCGGCAGGCCATCGACAACCTGACCACGGCGGGCCACGTGGCCGAGGAGGTGTCGATTCCCTGGCACAAGCACGGTGCCGCGATCTGGGACGTGATCTCTGTGGAGGGGGCGACGTGGCAGATGGTGCAGGGCAACGCCTACGGCCTCAACTGGAAAGGTGCCTACGACCCGGACCTGATCGCGTACTTCGGCCGGCAGTGGCGCCGTGACCCCGCTGCCTTCTCCGAGACGGTCAAGCTGGTCGTCCTCGGCGGCACCTACGCCCTCCGCACCGGGTACGGCGCCAGCTACGCCAAGGCCAGGAACCTCGAAGCAACCTTGTCCGCTGCCTACGACGCCGCACTGGCCGACTTCGACGTGCTGGTCATGCCGACGCTGCCGATCACGGCGAGCCTGATCCCTTCGGCCGATGCACCGGCCGTGGAGATCATCACCCGCGCTCTTGAGATGGTCTCCAACACGGCTCCGCTCGACGTGACTGGGCACCCGGCGTGCTCCATCCCCGCCGGTCTCGCCGACGGTCTGCCGGTCGGGCTGATGGTCGTCGGCACCAAGTTCAACGACCTCGGCGTGCTGCGCGCCGCCCACGCCTTCGAGCGCACGCTCGGAACGCTTACCGCACCCAACCACCACAAGGAGCTCACCACATGAATGGAGTGTTCGACCTCGCCGGGACCGACGGCGTCGGCCCGGTCACCGTCCCTGAGGATGAGCCGGTCTTCCGGGCCGAGTGGGAAAAAGCCGTCTTTCCGATGTTCGCCATGTGCTTTCGAGCCGGCTTCTTCGGAGTCGACCAGTTCCGCCACGGCATCGAACTGATCGATCCCGCGGTCTACCTGAAGTCACCGTACTACGAGCACTGGGTTCACACCGTCGAGCACTTCGGCGCGAAGCTCGGCCAGCTCGACCTGGCCGAGCTCGACCGCCGGACCGAGTACTACCTCGCCAACCCCGAGGCACCCCTGCCCGAGCACCAGGACAACCCCGAGCTGCTGGCGTTCGTCGAGGCGGTCATCCCGGCCGGGGCATCGGCCAAGCGAGAGTCGGACAAGGTAGCGCGGTTCACGGTCGGCGACACGGTCCGCATCGATCGCTCGGCGCCCAAGGGTCACACTCGCCGTGCCCGGTACGTCCGCGGAGCGGTCGGAGAGATCGTGATGGCCCACGGCAGCTTCATCTATCCCGACACCGCCGGCAACGGCCTCGGTGAGCACCCCGAGCACGTCTACACCGTCCGGTTCACCAACACCGAACTGTGGGGCGCCGAGCACGCCGAACCGAACGGATCGGTCTACTTCGACGTCTGGGACCCGTACCTCGAGCTGGTCACCCCCGCACCCACCACCGAAGGAGTGCCCGCATGAGCGCCAAAGTCCGCACCCAGGAAGAGATCGCGGCCCGGGTCAAGGCGCTGGAGTCGATGCTCATCGAGCAGGGCGTGATGACCACCCAGGCCATCGACCGGATGGTGGAGATCTACGAGAACGAGGTCGGGCCGCAGCTCGGCGCCAAAGTAGTCGCCAAGGCTTGGAGCGACCCCGACTTCAAGGCACGGCTCGTCGAGGACGCCACCGAGGCCTGCAAGGAGCTCGGCATCAGCGGGCTGCAGGGCGAGGACATGGTCGTGCTGGAGAACACCGGCACGGTCCACAACATCATCGTCTGCACCCTTTGCTCCTGCTATCCCTGGCCCGTCCTCGGGCTCCCACCGAACTGGTACAAAGACCCTCAGTACCGGGCCGCCATCACCCGGGAGCCGCGCGGCGTTCTTCGCGATGCGTTCAACTTCGCGGTGCCCGAGGACGTCGAGGTGCGGGTGTGGGACTCCAGCAGCGAGATGCGCTACTGGGTGCTCCCACAGCGCCCGGCTGGTACCGAAGGCTGGACCGAGGACCAACTGGTCAATCTGGTCACCCGTGACTCGATGATCGGCGTCGGCCCTGTCGCCGCAGTGACGTCATGACCATCCCGACCCTGCCGGCGCCGTACCCGAGCGCGGCCGAGGTTGGCCGCGCGCGCCGCGATGTCGAGAATCTCGTCTGCGGCCTGCCGGGCGGCGACCCGGAGGAGCGCGGATTCCAACACCCCTGGGAAATCAGGGCATTCGCGATGGCCGTCGCGGCGCACCGCCAGCTCGGGTTCGACTGGTCGCGGTTCCAGACGTCCCTGATCGCGTCTATCCAGGACTGGGAGAGCAGCAACGCTGACCCGGGCGAGGTCCCCTGGTCGTACTACCAGCACTGGTTGACGGCGCTCGAGGCCGTCCTGGCCAACGCCGGCCTGCTCAGCCAGGCCGACCTCGACCTGGAGACGGAGGGCTTCTTGGCCCTGCCACCCAACCGCAACCACCACGCGGCGCACACCGAGCCCATCGCGATCGATCCCGCCTGCCCCGTCCCCGCCTGACCGGAAGGAAACACCATGGCACAGAGCATCACCGCCGTCGCGAGCGGCCCGGTCGCGACCACCGCCCTCCGCAACGCCCTCGGCAACGTTCTCAGCCTCGCGCTTGCAGCCCTCGCGCTGCTGAGCGTGCTGATCCTGCTGCAGGCGAACGCACTCGAGCTGTCCCCGCAGGCCGCCAACTACCTGCACGAAGCCACCCACGACGCGCGGCACGCCCTCGGCGTGCCGTGTCACTGAGTAACGGTCGTCATCCGATGGTCACGATGACCCTGGGCCGCACCGTCGGTCACGGCGCTCTCGCCGGCGCCGCGGCCGGCGGGGTGGGAGCCGCGGCGCTGTACTGGCTCGTCGAGCCCTCGATTCGCGCGGCGATCGCCATCGAGGACGCCGGAGCGACCGGCTCGGAGATGGGCGATCACGCTCACGCGGTGGCAGATCAAGCCACCGGCCACAGCCATCCGGCCGAAGCGCTGGTCTCGCGGGGCGAGCAGGTGGTCTTCGGCCTGATCACGGTTCTGCTGATCGGGATCCTGATCGGGATCGCGTTCGGGCTCATTCACCGGTTCCTCGGAACCACGCTGCCGGGCCGGACCGTGGCCGGCTCGGCGATGGCGCTCGCCGGTCTGGGGTTCCTCTCGTTCACCCTGGCCCCCGCCATCGTCGTCCCAGCCAACCCGCCGGCCGTCGGCGATCCCGCGACCGTAAACCTGCGTACCCTGACCTATCTCGGGGCAATCGTGGGCTTCGTCGCACTGACGGCCGTGGTCACCGCGTTGGCGCGGTCCAAGGACCGGGCGCCCGGGTCCCGGGCAAGA
>DATINJ010000393.1:0-38376 GCA_035474375.1 Kineosporiaceae bacterium
GCCCCGAGCCGATCATCGATTTCCCACTTCAGCCGCAACGCCTGCCGTTGCAGCTCCGCGGAGCGCTGGCGGTCGCCCTGGCGCCAGGCGGCCAGGCCGAGCGCCCACAGCGAGTTGGACCGATTGAAGCGCTCGTTCAACGGTTTGGTGAGGGCAACGATCTGCTCGTGGCACGCGACGGCGCGCTGCTCGTCACCGCCCAGACCGCTGGCGATGGCGAGCCCCAGCAGGACGTCCAATCGCTGATTGAGGGTATCCAGGGACTCGCAGGCGGTAAGTGCCTCGGCGAAGAAGGTCAGCGCGGCCGCTAGATCACCGGCATACATGGCGGCGTTGGCGGAGGCATATCCGGCGAAGGCGAGCGCGGCGGGATCCTTGTACTGCTGGGCCAGTTGCCGACCCTCCGCCAGCGGCCCGGCGGCGGCGTCGAGATCACCCTGCGCGATGGCCAACTGGGCGGCCAGCAGCAATCCCCGCGCGCGCAGCGGACCAGGCTGGACGTTCCCGGCGAGGATCTGGACGAGCCAGTCACGGGTCTCGCCCAGCAGGTTGCGGGCCCACAGATAGGCCGGTGGGATTGCCACCAGGATTCGCAGTGCGGCTTCGGCTCCGCCGGCGGCGCTGCGGCAGTAGTCGAAGGTCACCCGAAGATTCGGATGTTCATGGGGTAGCCGCTCCAGCCAGTATTCCTGCCGCTGGCTGATCCACTCCGAGTTGACGCGCCGCATGAGTTGCTCATGCCAGTTCCGGTGGCGGCACGCGAGCTGGGCCGATTCGCCGTGTTCCGCCAGCTTCTCGACGGCGTACTCGCGAAAGGACTCCAGCATCCGGTACCGAACTCCGTACCGATACTCCTCCCGGCTGAGGATGGACTTGTCGATCAGCCCGGCGACCAGGTCGAGCATGGCCTCGCCGGGCACCGCTTCGTCCGAGCAGATCGCCTCGACGGCGTCCAGTTCGAATCCTCCGGAGAAGACGGCGAGGCGGGCCCACAAGCGCTGCTCCTGGGGGGTGCACAGGGCAAAGCTCCAGTCGATGGATGCGCGCAGGGTCTGCTGATGTTCCTGGCCGCCGTGCTGGGCTTTGGCCAGCACCCGGTACCGGTCCGCCAGGCGTTCCAGAAGCTGTTCGGGGGTCAGTACCCGCAGCCGCACGGCCGCCAGTTCGATTGCCAGCGGTAGCCCGTCGAGGCGGTGGCAGACCCCGGCCACGGCGGCACAGTTGTCCCCAGTCAGGCGGAACGTCGGCAGGACCGCGGTGGCCCGGTCGACGAACAGCGACACCGCCCCGTACTGGCCCAGCGTGGAAACCGACGGCAGGACCTGCAGATCTGACAACCTCACCGGAGGCAACGTCAGCGGTGGCACCGTCAGGGTCATCTCACCGGCGACGTTCAGTGGCTCCCGGCTGGTGGCCAGGATCCGCAGGCCCGGGCAGGCCCGCAGCAGCCTGGTTGTGACCTCCGCACAGGCGTCCAGCAGGTGCTCGCAATTGTCCAGCAGAAGCAGGACCCGTTCGGTGCCGAGCCACTCGATCAGGGTGCCCAACGGCGGTTGACCGGAGTGCTCGGTGACTCCTATCGCGGCGGCCACTACGCGGTCCAGCAGCTCCGGGTCACGCAGATCTGTCAGCTCGACCAGCCAGACCCCGCCCTGGAATGCCCGCCGCCGCTCTGCCGCCGCCCGGAGGGCCAGCCGGCTTTTGCCGACACCGCCCGGCCCGGTCAAGGTCACCAAGCGGCCCGCGGATAGGCAGCGGCGTACCTCTGACAGTTCGTGCTCGCGCCCGACAAAACTGGTCAGATCCGCCGGTATTGCTCCACCCGATACCCGCGCTGTTGCTAGCGCCACACGGAAAGTATGCCATCGAATACCCTCCGCAGCGGGTTGTCGGGCGCTTCCGATCCGCGAGTCCGGCCCACCGGACGTCGTTCGCGGTGTCACTGGGGTCAATAGACCTTGACGGGCGTTGCACTACGTATTCGAATGGTTACGACACATCGCTCCGGTTGATAATGCACGGCTGGGTCATTCCGGGAAGTCCGATGTCGATGCCGACAGTTGGGCGGGAAGCCGTGACGACCCAAGGCAACTTCGATCATGCCCCTCGGCACGTCGACGCCGTGTTCCAGCACCTGGTGCAGACCTCCCCGGTCGGCATCGTGGTGCTGCGTTCCTACGGCGACCAGCCCAGCGACCTGATGATCTACTACCTGAACGACTCGGCGATGCGGCTGCTCGGTCGCGGTGCCGACGAGCTGATCGGCTGCCGGTTCCTCGATCTGATGTCGACCGCGCTCTGGTCCAGCCTCACCGGATGGCTGCAGCAATTGCTGCACGGCACGGCGCTACCGAACCATCCGCCGCTGGAGGCCGCGGACCTGCCCGGAGACTGCGCGCCGGCGTCGGCGGTGGCCGTTGCGGCCGGCCCGGTGCTGCTGGTGGACGGTCCCGCGGTTGCCCTGCAGTTGGTGGAGATCACGCCCTCGGCGGACCCGGCGGCTGCTTCCTGGGCGGCGGATGACCTCTCCCCGCTCTCGTTCGATGGCACTCCGGTGAGTCTCTTCTTCAGCTGTTTGGACCCGGCCAGTCCGGGGCGCCTGCTTCGAGTCAATGCCGCCCTCTGTGACCTGCTCGGATACAGCGAATCGGAACTGACGGCAATGACGCTGGCAGAGATCTCCCACCCGGAGGAGGCGGAGGCCAGCCAAGGGGTGATCGAGGCCATGGTTGCCGGCTGGCTCACCTCCTGGCACGGCGAGAAGCGGCTCCGGCACGCCCGCGGCTGGTTCGTCTGGGTGTCGATCTGCACCGCGGCGCTGGGCGAGGAGCCGGACCGACTGGCGCAGGCGGTGAGCCAGGTCGAGGACATCACCCTGCGCAAGGAGGCCGAGGTGCGACTCACTCACCAGGCGCTGCACGATGCGTTGACCGGGCTGCCCAATCGGTTGCTGCTCAGGGACCATCTGGCCCTCGCCTTGGCGCACTCGCAGCGGACCGGCGACCGGGTCGCTGTGCTGTTTCTGGACCTGGACGACTTCAAGGCGGTCAACGACTCGTTCGGCCACAGCGTGGCCGACGACGTGCTGGTCGAGGTGGGCCGACGGTTGAGTGCAACCCTGCGGGGGAGTGACACCGCGTCCCGGCTGGGCGGTGACGAGTTCGTCTTGCTCTGCGAAAACCTTGCCGATCCCGAGGAGGTCCACCCGGTCGCGGACCGGGTGCTGAAAGTGGTCGAAGCCGAGATGCACGTGCGCGGGCACAGCGTCGACCTCTCAGCGAGTATCGGCGTCGCGGTCAGCGGCCCCGGGACAACCGCCGAAGACCTACTCCGGGACGCCGATGCGGCGATGTATCGGGCGAAGCGGCGGGGCAAGTCTCGGTGGGAGTTGGCCGATGCGGAACTCCAAGCGGCGGCTGTGCGCTTGGTCGAGGTGGAGTCCGGGTTACATCGTGCGCTGCTGAACGACGAGTTCGTCCTGCACTACCAGCCGACGATCGAACTGCGCACCGGTCGGCTTGTCGGTGTGGAGGCCTTGTTGCGCTGGCAGCACCCGCACCGGGGGTTGCTGCTGCCCCACGAGTTCCTGGACGTCGCCGAAGACCGCCAGTTGATCGTGCCGATCGGGGCCTGGGCTCTGAGACAGGCGTGTGACCAGGCGGCAGCCTGGTTCGCGCGGTTCGGGGACCGAGCCCCGGTGGTGGCCGTCAACATCTCCTCCCGGCAGATCGGCCGCAACGATCTGACCGCTCGGGTCCGCGACGCCCTGCGAACCAGCGGCTTGAATGCGGACCGGTTGTGCCTGGAGATCACCGAACGCCAGGCGATCGATGTCGCCGGGATCGGTTCAGTTGACCTGCAGGCCTTGGCCGAGCTGGGGGTGATGTTAGCCGTCGATGATTTCGGCACCGGGTACGCGGGCTTCACCTACCTGCGCCACCTGCCGGTGCACGTCCTGAAGATCGACCAGAGCTTCGTGGCCGGCCTCGGCCGGGATCAAACCGACACCGCCATCACCAGGAGCGTCGTCACCCTGGGCCAGACGCTCGGGATGACCGTGATCGCCGAAGGAGTGGAGACGATCGATCAGCTTGACGTCCTGATCGAGATGGACTGCTCGCAAGGCCAGGGGTGGCTCTGGCAACGTGCCGTTCCGCCGGAGGACATCGATCCGCTGATCGACTATGTCGCTTAGGTCGTGGACCAGTACTGGGCGGTTACTGGACTCGGCCGACGCCGGCTAGGCAGGCGATCTGCTCGGGAGATGACATCGGTCCGTCACCTGGGCTCCGATGCCAGCGAGAAACCAGTTCGACGCCGGGATCGAGCAAGTGCAGGCCATCGAAGAACTGCTCGACCTCGGCACGGCTTCGTGGCTGGGCCGGGATGCCGGAGCGCTCGTAGAGCCGCATCGCGGCGTCCACCGCCGGTGACGGGTAATCCAAGGTGAGATGCGAGATCACCAGGTAGCTTCCCGGCGCCAGCGCCTTCACCAGCCGCCCGACCAGGCCGAACGGGTCTTCGCAGTCCGGGATGAGATGCAGACCGGCGACCACGAACAGCGCAATCGGCTGGGCCAGATCCAAGGTGCGTACCTGTGGTGCGGCGAGGATGCTCTCCGACTCACGCAGATCCGCATAGGCGTACCCGACTCCGCCCCCGGACCGGCTCCGATTGACGTGCGGCAACGAGCGGCTGAGCGCGAGCACCATCCGGTTGTCGCTGACGTACACCACCCGGGCGCTCGGCTCGACGTCCTGAAGCACCAGGTGAACGCCTGGATTGGTGACCGAACCGGCGCCGATCACGAGGAATTGATCGACCCCGGCGGCGGCCAGCCGACTCGTGACCCGACGCGTGAAACGCTGATTTTCCAACGCGAGATCGCGCGCACCGAGGCGCTGTCGTGGCATCAGCTTCACCGATCTACCGCTTGCTGGGGCGGGCTTCACGCCGATCGCCCGAGTGCCGGGCCGACGCCCGGGAGACAACCAGATGGAGCCTCCCCCTCCGGGGGGATGGAGGGGCTCACGGGGCCCGGAGGGGAAGACTGCCATACCGATATCTTCACCCATTCGGCTCTACGGGGAACCGGGAGAAATACCTGGATCGATACCCGGTTAGGACCTCGCCAAACCGGGGATACCTACCCGGATGTGCGGGTCGGCTCATGCTGGCCGACGTTCTGCTCGGCCTGTTGCGCGGCGGCGTACGCCAGTTGCAGGAAGTCCGCAGCAGTCAGAGCAGTAAACACCGAACATGTCCAGCGAGTGGCGCGGGGTAGCAGGATGAACCCGTATGCCAGCCCGGTAGCAACCCAATGGCCGAGACAGAACGGGCAGGTGGCCAACTCGCCGAGTGCCTTGCGCAGGCCGGTTCCCGGCACGCTCTCCGCGAGTTCGGCCTCGCCCGAGGTGCCTTCGAACCGGGTGAACGGCGCCCGCAGCGGACTGGTCACCGGGTCCTTGGCCAGCAGCCGAGCGATCTTGTGGGTAGCCACCGCGAGCAGCGCGAGATCTGCGGGCTCGAGCCGTTCGGGTAATGGCTGGCGCGTGCGTTGGACGGCGAGGGCACCGGCACCGGCGACAGCCGAGTACGCGCCGATCAGGGCGATGAATGAACCGAGCGGCCGGTCATGCTGATGCGCGTACCGGTGCTTCACCTCCTGCGCCCGGGCTTTGAGTTCCGACATCAGGTCTCCCTTCACGTCAGCAAACCGACTTGCCGATTACTGTGCCGCACAACCCAACTGGTCACATGTCGGGGTGTCCTCGGCCCGGCGAAACCCGGGGCCGATTAACCGAGGTTGGTGACATGAGCCAATGCCAGGTCGAGAGAGCGTGGAACCCGGCTGAGGTCCAACGCCTCGACCAGCAAGCGGCCGTAACGAATCTTGCGTCCGGACCGGGTTCCAAGGAACCGGTGAAGCTGCGCCGCCGGGCTGTTGGCCTGATGAGCCGGCTGTTTCTGGAAGGTGCGGAACGAACCGAGCTCGCCCTCCGCCTCGAAAATCTCTAACACCACACCGACATCGAGCGCACGGATCAGCTCATCTTCCAGGTCGGTGACACAGACATAGAAGCCGAGGGCCTCCATCTCGGTGCGTGAGCGTTCGGAAAGCCCGAGCGCGGAACGCGACTGCTCGAAGCGGGGGAGTAGACCGGCCCGCTCCAGTCCCCGGCGGAAGTAGCCCACCTCGGCGGCGTCGTAAAGACCGGCGAGTATGAGATCGAGACCGGGCGGGCCGAACTGATTCAGGTAGTGGCCGGCGTTCGAGGCCCCGCCCATCGGTACGACCGCGATGCCCTCGGCGTCAAGCGCCACGCCGCGGCGCACGGCCAGCGCCTCCAGCGCGGACCGGTCGCTGTGCCCTTCGACCAGCACGACCGCCCGCGCGCCGACACTTGTTGTCAGATGCACGATCTGCACCGTAGCGAATGCATCGTCCGATGCAACCGTCTATTTCGCTTCGACCGGGTGCAGGCCCAGGCGTTCGGCGTGCCGGGCGAGGAACTGGACGACGTCGGGTGCGGGCTTGTCCGGAAGTCCCCAGATCGCGTCGGTGACGCCGGCCGCTGCCCAGGAGTCGAGCAACTGAGGAGTTGGCTTGGCGGTCGCGAGGGCATGGATCAGCGGTTGACCTGCACGCCCAGAATCTGTCCAAATACTCTGGAGCAGAGTTGCTTTAGCAGAAAGGTCGGGCTCGATCGGGGTGCTCATCCAGCCGTCCGCGGTCCGCGCGATCCAGTCGAAGGTCTTCGGGCCACCGCCGGCCCCGATCACCAGCGGAATGTGCTCCTGCGTCGGTTTCGGGTAGGCCCATGAGGGGCCGAACGACACGTGCTTGCCCTCGTACTGGGCGACGTCCTGGGTCCAGAGTGCACGCATTGCCTCGATGTACTCTCGGAGCACGGCTCGACGGCTCTCGGCCGGGACCCGATGATCGGCGAGTTCGTCGGTGTTCCAGCCGAAACCGGCCCCGAGAGTGACCCGACCGGCACTGAGGTGGTCCAGCGTAGCGATCGTCTTCGCCAGGGTGATCGGATCTGACTCGACCGGCAGCGCGACCGCGGTGGCCAGCCGGATCCGCGACGTCACCTGGGCGGCGGTCGCCAGGGACACCCATGGATGAAGCGTGCGAGCGTAACGGTCGTCCGGTAGGGAGGCGTTCCCGGTGCCAGGATGGACGGCGTCCCGTCGGAGCGGAATGTGGGTGTGCTCGGGTACGTAGAAGGTGTCGAATCCGACCTTCTCGGCGGCCCGCGCCGCTTCGGCAGGAGTGATCCCGCGATCACTGGCGAACAGTACGACCCCGTGTCTCATGAGCGGGTAGCGGCGGGGGTCGGCGTCAGGATGCGCCCGGCCGCGGCCAGGGCTTCCCGCTCCACCTTGTAGTACGTCCACACGCCTCGGCGCTCGCCGGTGACCAGCCCGCTCTCGGCAAGTTTCTTCAGATGGTGGCTCACGGTCGGCTGGGACAGGCCGAGAGGTTCGGTCAGGTCGCAGGTGCAGGCCTCCTCGCCCGGGGCCGCGAGCAGTAGTGACAGCAACCGCAACCGGGTGGGGTCGGCGACTGCCTTGAGCCGGCGGGCCAGATCTTCGGCCTCGGCCTGGCTCAGCGGTGCAACGGTCAGCGGCGCGCAGCACGCCGCGGTGACATCGACAAGGGGCAGAGCGGGACGACGGGCAGCCATACCCGAATCATCCCCGACTGATCGATGGACGTCAATCATTGACAACCGTCTATGTCTCGAGCCATGGTTTCCACATCGACATCCATCGATGAGAACCCTGAGGCCGGCACGGCTCGCCGTCCGGCACAGGCCGATCAAGGAGGAACCCCAATGTCTCGCGTCCAACTTGCGCTCAATGTCGATGACATCGACGCAGCAGTGCTCTTCTACTCTCAGTTGTTCCAGGCCGAGCCGGCCAAGCGCCGCCCGGGTTACGCGAACTTCGCCCTGCAGGATCCGGCGCTGAAGCTGGTGCTGATCGAGAATCCTGGCTCGGGTGGATCGCTGAATCACCTTGGCGTAGAAGTCGAATCAACCGACGAGGTAGTCGCTGCCACTCGTCGACTGGCAGCTGAAGGGCTGTCGGTCGACGTGGAGGAAGGCACGACGTGTTGCTACGCGCTGCAGGACAAGGTCTGGGCGACCGGCCCCGGCGGGGAGAAGTGGGAGGTCTACACCGTTCTGGCCGACGCCGGAGCGGAATTGGAGGGCAAGACGCTGGCCGAGGCGGGGTCGTTGCCGTTGGTGGCCACTGCCGCGACGCAGAGCGGATCCGGAGCCTGCTGCGCTGGTTGAGCTGATCCGGCTACGCACGGCGGCCTGCCTGATGTCTGCGTGGTCAGCACCGGTTCGGACCGCAAACGTGGTCTCAGAGAGCCAGAATCGCGATCCAAACCGGTGCTGACCGCCGTTCCGTCTGGCCAACGAGTAGGACGTACGAGACCCATGGATTCGCGCACGAGCGGGTCTACGGTCTCGTGGCCAGCAGATCGAGCAAGGCCATCAGGTCGTTGGCCGAGCCGCGTACCACCGGCAACCGGGACAAGCTCACCAACTGGCCGATGACGGGGGCGGTTTGGGCCACCAGCAGCTTGGTTTCGGCCTGCTCGGGAGACTTGTCGTACACCCAGCGCAGGACGACGCCCATATGGAACAGCCAGAGCAGCTCGGGTAACCGCTCGCGCACCTCGGTGGCGGCGCGGAGCTTCTTCGCACCGCTCACGACCTGCTCGAAGACCTGGATCATGGCATCGCGGGTGGGCTTCGACTCGGGCGAGAAGGGCGACAGCGGGCTGTCGGGATCGGCGGCGATCCGGAAGAAGGATGCGGCGAACGCGTGATAGGGACGCGCGGTGTCTACCCAGGTATGCACCGCACCGACGAGGCGGGGGACGAAGTCGGTCTCGGCTTCCAGAACCGGCCTGACCTGCGTCGAGAACGCCTCGAACAGGCTGTGGTAGTACGACTGCATCAGGTCTTCCTTGGACCGGAAGTAGTAGTACGCATTGCCGACCGAGACCCCGGCTCGGTCGGCAATCAGGCGCATCGTGGTCTGTTCGAACCCGCGCTCGGCGAACAGGCTGAGGGCGGCGTCGACGATCTTGGCCTTGGTCACCTCCGCCTTGCGGGGGGACTTCGGCTCCGACTGACCGGTGGCCTCGTCCTGTCCGGTATTCACAGATCGACCTTCCGCCGGGAGCCTCTCCGGTGAACGATAACTGTCCGGGCTGGGCTCAGGCCGGTCCGGTAGGAAGCGGCTGCTGCCAGGCGGCGCGCTGCGGTGACGGTGGCCGGCCGGCATTCATCCGCATCCGGTTGAAGACGAAGACATTCCCCAGGTGCAGGATGCCCAGTACCAGCAGGACGCTTCCGATCTTGATCGACAGGCTTTCGATTGAGCCCTGGGCCGAGCTGGGCGGGTCGCTGATCCGCAGGGTCAGCGACACGAAGCCGAGGTTGATCAGGTAGAAGCCGACCACCAGCAGGTGATTGACGGCCTTCGCGAGCTCGGTGTTGCCCCGGAAGACGTCGACCAGGAAGAGCGCTCCGTTGGCGTGCAAGGTGCGCCCGACCCAGACCGTGAGCGCCAGGCTGATCAGTAGGTAGACGAGGTACGTGGTGACGGCGGTGTTCATGTCTCTCCTTTTTTGAACGTGTTCAATAAGGTCAAGGTAGGGGCATTTGAGGCGCCCGTCAACAGAAACTGAACGTGTTCAATTCCATGCTTGTTGAACCGTCCTCGGTCGGTGGCCGTAGAAGGGGTGACATCGGCGAAGGCAGCACTCAAGCAGGGGGAGGTCGTGCTGATGATCGGGCGAGTGCCTCGCCGGATCGAGCTGATAGCCGGCGGAGCCGCTGGCCTGAGCGCCGGGCTGATGGTCGGCGCCGTGCAGCTGTGGCAGGGACTGATGGCTGTCGGGCTGATCGGCACGGGTACCACCGCGCCGGGAATCGGCTTCGCCCTGCTGTTCGCCATCGTCGGCGGAATCGGCGTCGGCGGGCTGCTCGGCTACCGGCCGGACGGGCTGACCGCCGCGATCACCGCAGGAGTGCTGGCCGGGCTGCTGTGGTGGGCGGTCGAATGGCTGACGCTGCTGCCGTTGCTCGAGGGACGGCGGGTGACCTGGTCACTGCGCGAGGCTCAGGCGGACTTCGGGTTCCTGGTCGGCAGCATGATCTTCGGCGGGCTGACCGCCTTGTTGATGCAGGTTTTCCTGACCGTCTGGGTGCGGGCCAGACCGGCGGCCGTGCTGGCGGACGCCGTGCCGGATCACGTGGTCACGCGGGTCGTCGTGATCGGCGGTGGCTTTGCCGGGGTGAGCGTGGCGCAACGGCTGGAACACCGAATGGCCCGACGCGGCGACATCGACATCACTCTGGTCAGCAACAGCAACTACCTGCTCTTCACCCCGATGCTGGCCGGGGTCGCCGGTGGCACCCTGCACGCTCAGGACATCAGCGCGCCGGTCCGGGCCGCCTGCCCGCAGACCGACTGCCGACGAGGGCTTCTGGAAGCGGTTGACCCGGTCCGCAAGGTCATTACCGTGCGCCAGGACGACGATACGTTGCATTCATTGAGCTACGACCACCTGGTGCTGGCTCTCGGAGCCGTGCCGAACTACCGCGGCCTGCCCGGCCTGGCCCGGCACTCCTGGCCGCTGAAGACGCTGCCGGATGCGATCCGACTGCGCGACCACGTGATCGGGCTGCTGGAACGAGCCGATGTCGAGACCAATCCGCTGGAGCGCCGCCGGCAGCTGACTTTCGTGGTGGCCGGCGGTGGGTTTGCCGGGGCGGAGCTGATCGCCGAGGTCTGTGACCTGGTGCACGACACGCGCCGGTACTACCCCCGACTCGAACCGGGGGAGCTGCGGTTCGTGCTGATCCATGCCCAAGACCGGATCCTGCCCGAACTGGACCGGCCCCTGGCTGACTACGCCCTGGCCAAGCTCCGCGAGAAGGGCATCGAGTTCATGCTCTCCTGCGTGGTCGCCGAGGCGAGCGCCGATCAGGTCGTGCTCGGTGACGGCCGGACCGTGGCCACCCGGACCCTGGTCTGGACGGCGGGGAACGAGCCGAATCCGCTGGTCAACCGGCTCGGCTTCGAGCTGATCCGGGGTGCGATCGGTACCGACCCGACGCTTCGGGTCAGCGGCTACGACGACGTCTGGGCACTCGGCGATTGCGCGGCCATCCCGGACCCGGACACGCCCGGCGGGTTCTACCCACCGACGGCGCAGCACGCCCTCCGGGAGGGCAAGGCGGTGGCCGACAACATCGTCGCCACGCTGCGCGGAACCGCGCTGAAACCGTTCCGGTTCCGCACCATCGCGTTACTCGTCGCGCTCGGTCACCAGCAGGGCGCCGCTCAGATCCGCGGTCACCTGCTGGAAGGCCGGCTCGCCTGGTTCATGTGGCGCGGCATCTACCTGGCCAAACTCCCCGGGCTGGAGAAGAAGGTCCGGGTTGCCCTGGGCTGGACGCTCGACCTGTTCTTCCCGCGGGACGTCGTCCTCACCCAGTCCGCTGACGTCGGCGGCCGCGCGGGCGGGCGGCATGCGGACCTGCCGATGATCGAGCTCTCACGCACCGCACGGAGGCCGACCTGACCGCCGACAATCTCGTGGCCCGCGAGTCGATGCCGCTGCGAGGGCGCTCGCAGGTGCTCCCGTCCACCACTGCTCACCCTGATAACAGGCCGAAAGCGTCATTACCGGTGAACAGGCCGTTGAACGGCACAGCGAACGAGGCGCTGATCGGTGTCCACGAGCGGTTCGGGATCCCGGGCGCGGCCGGGCGCGGCGGGCTCGCCGGGCTGATCGGCGGCCTGACCTTCGGCCCGGCGCTGGACCGGTTCGACCTGTTTCCTGCGGTCGCGCAACTCGTCGGCAGCCAGATGGACACGGTCGGGTTCGCGGTCCACCTGGTCATCGCCGGGCTGCTCGGGGCCGGATTCGGCGTCCTGATCCGGCGGCAGCGAGCAGGCGTCGGCCAGACCGTCTTCTGGGGCCTGGCCTACGGCATGTTCTGGTGGTACCTCGGCCCTCTCACCCTGCTTCCGTTGCTCTCGGGACTCCCGGCGGGGTGGAACATCCCCTCCGCCCAGGCGGCGTTTCCCTGGTTGATCGGGCATCTGCTGTACGGCGCCAGCATGGCCTTCGCGCTCGCTGGTCTGGATCTGCTCAGCCGCCCGGCTACCCGCCCGAGCCGGCCGCGCGGGACGGCCAACGGCACGGCACGTCGCGGTTTGCCCACAGTGGTTCGCGGGCTGATCGCCGGCCTCGCCGCCACTTGGCTACTGACCAGCACGATTGCCGGCAGCGGTGCGATTCTGACGGCGGGCGACGGAACGTGGCTGGGGTGTCTGCTCGGCGCGCTGGTCGGTGTCGGCTATGCCCTGCTGTTCCCGACCGCGGCGCAAGCCACCGGGCCGGCTTCGGTGCAGGGGGCCGGCTACGGGTTCCTGCTCTGGGTGACGGTTCCGCTCACGGCCGTTCCACTGCTTCGGGACGGCCGGCTGCTGTGGAGCGCGGACGACGTCCACGAGGTGTTCGCCACACTGCCCGAGTACGTCCTGCTCGGGTCCTTCGCCGCCGGCGTGTACACCGGCCTGGCGCGATTCTCCCGGCTGCTCCTGGCCGCGCCCGCCGAGCGTGTCGACGAGGAAGGGGCGGGGGCACGGACGCTGCGCGCCGCCAGTCGGGGCGCCACCGCCGGGGTGATCGGCGGCCTGCTGTTCACCGTGATCATGGTGCAGATCGGGTACCTCAGTACGGTCGCCGGGCTGGTCGGATCCAGCGTCACCGGCGTCGGACTCGCCGTCCACCTGGTGGTCTCGGTGATCCTCGGGGCGTCGTACGGCCTGCTGTTTCGCCGGCAGAGCTATGACCCGGTCTCCGGCATCGGCTGGGGGGTGACCTACGGGTTTCTCTGGTGGGTGCTCGGCGCGCTGACGATTCTGCCGATCGCACTCGGCGGCTCTCCACAGTGGAGTGCGCAGAATGCTGCGGCGGCATTTCCCAGCCTGATCGGGCACCTCGGCTACGGAGCGGGTCTCGGTGTCGTGTTCCATTGGTTGGAGGCGCGACACGACCCCTGGTGGATCCAGCACGCGACGGCGGCGTCTCGTCGGGCGTCGGCGGCCCGGCATCGCACAGCCCTGCAGAGCTCGGCGCCGGCGGTGTGGGCGCTGGTCGTCCCGATGGCGGTCACGGTGACTGTGGTCCTCGGCGGCTGACCAGCCCCAACGCGAACGCATTCACAAGTGATTTGGTCGACATTGACACTGGCTGGCGTTCTCCTTACTGTTGAAAGCGGTCAAGAGCATCAGCGAACAGCCCCGGCTCGCTGGTCAGCAACCCTCCTGTCGCGGCGGGGTGCTCCGGGTGAAGACCAGGCCGTCGAAGTGATGACGGCAAGCGTGACTCGAACTCGAGTCGGCGTCTTGTGCGGTGTCGAGGGAGTGACTCGTGGAGCAGATCACCGGAACGGATCCAGTGGCCGGAGTTCCGTCGGTCCGGCGGCGGTACATCGACTTTCAGCGGATCTCGAGCGCACTCTGTCGGGCCTGAGGCCAGTTCCGGCCTGACCGGTGCCGGGCGTTCCGCCCCACCGCCGCAAGCTCTTCCCTCTTGTCGCCACCCACCCTTGTCACCATCCGAACGGAGCCGCGCGTGTCTTCCTTCGTGCCTGTCTGCGGTCCACGGACCGACAATTCACTCAAATTGGTCGTGGTCGTCGGCAATCCACGGCTTGGTTCGCGGACGGCCGTGCTTGCCGTCGAGCTGGCCAGGGCTGTCGCCCAGCTTCTCGGAGCCGGCCAACCGCAGGTCATCGATCTGGCCGAACGGACCGAGGAACTCGGGCCGCCGCTGGGCGCCCGATCCGCAGCCCGATGGGCCGGTCCGCTCAGCATTCTTGCCGAGGCCGACCTTGTCATCGTCGCAACGCCGACCTACAAGGGCAGCTACACCGGGCTGCTGAAGGCTTTCCTCGACCACATCGACGGAGGCACTTTGCGCGGCATCACCGCGGTGCCGGTCACCACCGTCGGCAGCCCGGCCCATACCCTAGCCGCGGACGTCCATCTGCGTCCGTTGCTGATCGAGCTGGGCGCCTCCACCCCGACCGCTGCCCTGGTCGTCGGCAATGAACGACTGGCCGACCCGGCGGCGGCGGTCCAGGACTGGATTCACCAGAACGCTGATCTGCTGCAAAAAGCGTTGGCACCTGCCTCACTTCCGAGGGCGGTGACAGCGTGAGGTGGCGCGAGGCGGCCGTCCGGCAGGACGAGGTCAAACCCATCCGGCTACCCGAAGCCGGGCCGGACGAACTGCGGCGGATCTTCCGCCGACAGGCCGCGACCGTCGCCGTCGTCACGACGTCCCACCACGGGCTTCCGGTCGGACTGCTCGTTACCTCGCTGGCCTCGGTTTCCGCGAGCCCGCCGCTGGTCTCGTTCAACGTCGCCCGCACCTCCTCGAGCTGGCCGGCCCTGGAGGTGGCCGAGCACCTCGGCGTCCATGTCCTGGCCGCCGAGCAGGAGGAGCTGGCAACCCGGTTCGCCCGCACCGGCGTCGACCGCTTCGGTGCGCCGACGTCCTGGACGCCGGGACCCCATGGCATCCCGCTGATCCAGGGCACCGCAGCCTGGGCCGTGGCCGTCGTCGAAGAACGGTTCGAGGTCGGTGATCACGTGATCGTCGTGGCCCGGCTCCGGCACGCGGGCGCCAGCGACGACGTCGGTCCGCTGCTCCATCACGACGGCGAGTACCGGCAGGTGAGTGCGCCACAGATCGGTTCCGAGGGCCAGCAATCGGGTTCGTGGCTCACGGTGATCCGGGGCGACAGCGGGCCGGATGACTTCCGCGCGCGTCTCTCCGCGTTGATCCCCTCGCACCGACAGGAACCGCTGTGACCCAGACCGGAGCGCAGGCCACCGAGCCGCGATACGCCTCCGCGCCGGACGTTGACCGGTACGGGCAATACCGCATCGTCCGCGACCCCGACGACCCGCGTCCGCTCTACCGGTTCACCGGCCGGATCGTCGCTGCGGCAGCGGACGTCGACGAAGCGGCGGGCCGATTCGTCGCTGAACCTGGCCGGTATCACCTGTACTCCGGCTGGTTCTGCCCTTGGGCGCAGCGCAGCACGCTGGTGGTCGCGCTGGCCGGTCTGCAGGACGTCGTCTCGGTGTCTTACGTGGACGGCGTGCGGGATGCTCGCGGCTGGGCGTTCCGGGAAGCCAACGGACCGGACCCGGTGAACGGATTCACCCTGCTGCGCCAGGCCTATGACGCCACCGAGCCCAACTTCGACGGGCACGTGTCTGTGCCCGCGCTCTGGGACCGGCGGTTGCGCCGGGTCCTGACCAATGACTACCCAACTCTGGACGCCGACCTGGCCACCGAGTTCCTGGCCTGGTCCAGGACCGGGGTCGAGCTGTATCCCGCCGATCTGCGCGGGGAGATAGACGAGCTCGAGCGGTGGTTGCTGCCGACGGTCAACCAGGGGGTGCACCGGGCAATCGGGGTGGGGGAGGACGCCGAGAACGCCCGAGCCGGTGTCCGGGCGGCCTTCGAGACGCTGGACGGTCTCCTTGCCGATTCCCGCTATCTGCTGGGGGCGCGACTGACCCTGGCCGACGTCCGGCTCTTCGTCACGCTCGCCCGGTACGACCTGCAGCCGAAGGTTGCCGAACGGATCGGCCTGCGGCTCAGCGAGCTACCGAACCTGTGGGCCTACGCCCGAGATCTTTATCAGCAGAACGGTTTCCGTTCCACGACCCGGTTCAGCGCCTTCGTTCCGGCGAACGGACCGGGCGTTGAGATACCGGACTGGGATGAACCGGTCAGCCGCTCGAGGATCTCGTGACGGCGCGTGGCTCACTTGGTGAGCGCCCGCGGCGGCATACCCTCGGTGGATGACCCGAGCCGCTGGTGACGACGTCACCGCTCCCGCCGACGCATCCGTGCCCGTTGAGATCTCCGTTCCCGACGCCGGGCAGATGCCGGGCCGGCTCTGGCTGCCGCCGTCCGGTCGGGGCCCTGGGCTGCTGCTGCTTCAGGAGATCTTCGGGGTCAGCCAGTACATCCGGCGACGTGGCGCCGACCTCGCCGCCGCGGGATACGTCGTCCTCGCTCCCGAGCTGTACTGGCGCCTGGACGCCACCCCGATCGACGAGTCCGGCCCGGGGGCGATCGAGGAAGCCATGGCGCGAGCCCAGCAGTTGGACTGGCCGACGACGGTCCAGGACGCCGTCGCCGCGTTGCATCACCTGTCCTCGCGCGACGAGATCAGCGGCGGCACCGGCGTGATCGGCTTCTGTTTCGGCGGCGGGCTCGCCTTCAACGTGGCGGCGGTCGATGAGGTGGATGCGCTGGTCAGCTACTACGGTTCGGCGCTGCCCGGGTTGCTCGACCTTGCCCCGCAGGTCAGCGCGCCGAGTCTGCATCACTTCGGCACCGCCGACGACTTCATCGACACCGCGACCGTCGCCCGGATCCGCGAGGCCGTCACGAAGGGCGGCACGCTCGTGGAGTTCGAGACCTACGAAGGCGCCAACCACGCGTTCGACAACGACAGATTCGGGTTGCATCACCCGGAGGCGTCCAAGGTCGCTTGGCCGCGCACGCTGGACTTCCTGGCCCGCACCCTGCCTGTCGACTGAACGAGGTCAGCGGCCCGGTTCACGGTGCCCGGCGAACCCCTTGGCGAACCGCTTTTGGTAGTTACTATGGAAGTCGCTGAATACGAGGTTCGCGATGGACATACTGCTGCCGATTGTGCTGCTCGTAGTGCTATTCCTGGCGCTCGAATTCTTCTTGTGGCGCTCGACCTGGCAGGACTCGCCTCGGCAGGGGGCCACCCGGCAGGATCCGCGGGCCGGAGAGCGCGGGGAGATCGACTTTCAGGCGGCGGATCAACCGCTCGCCGACGATTGGGATCCGGCCGCATTGCCATTCGCGCGGCACCGACTAGATGTTCTGGCCGAAGAACTTGAGCGACTGGACCGCGATCATTCGATTTTCGCCCGTGCCTTCCGGACCCAAGTGGCCCGGTCCGCCTACCAGGCCCTGATCGCCGACGTCTCCCGGCTGGCCGAGGTCTCCCGACTGGCCGAGGCCGGCCGGTTGGCGCACGCCTCAGGATCAGGCACAACCATCGAGGTGGAGGTCCCGGGATCAATGGCGCCTGTCCGGGAAGAGCTCAACGTCTAGATGGATATGCCCTGGAATGCGGGCGGCGCCAGTTGCGCGTGGTTCTTCACCGGCTGACCGCGGCAATACCATCCCGGGCCGCGATCGCGAACCTGCTGTCCGCAGCAACCTTTGTTGCTAATTCCGGGACGGCGAGATGGAATGCCAGGATGGAGAAACCACCACCTCACCAAGCGGTCCTCGACGAGGTCGCACCCCGGCTCAGGCGGCTGCGGGCCAAGAGTGGCCTTACTTTGGCCGCGCTCTCCGAGGTGACCGGCATTTCCAAGAGCACCCTTTCCCGGCTGGAATCCGGGCAGCGCCGCCCCAGTCTGGAACTGTTACTGCCGCTCGCCGGTGCCTACCACGTACCCCTGGACGACCTCGTTGGCGCCCCTGAAGTAGGCGATCCTCGGGTCCGGTTGAAACCTCACGCTCTGCCGAACGGTGAACTGTTCGTCCCGCTGACCCGGAGCCCGGGGCCGATCCAGGCCTACAAGATGATCATTCCCGACCGGGGTGCCGCGCCGGAACTGCGCACCCACGAGGGATACGAGTGGCTGTACGTGCTGCACGGCAGGCTGCGACTGGTTCTCGCCGAGCACGATCTGATCCTCGGCTCCGGCGAAGTGGCCGAGTTCGACACCCGGGTGCCGCATTGGTTCGGCAGTGCGGACGGTCGAGCCGTCGAGATTCTCAGCCTCTTCGGCCGGCAGGGCGAGCGGATGCACGTTCGGGCGAGGCCCCGGGCCGGGAAGGCGCCAGCACAGTGACCGTGAGCCGATTCACGCCGGGTTGCGGCGCTCCTCCGAATGCCCCACGACGACAGGCGATCAAGACTCCCAGAGGCCGGGGTGGTGGGCATCGATCAGCGCGCCGATCCGGGCGAGAAAGTCATCGGCCGGCTGCGGGTCCAGCCGGCGGCCGTTGCGGAGCCGGACGGCGACTTGGTCCTGGACGGCTTCCTTGGCGCCGATGACAGCCTGGTAGGGCACCAGCCGGGCCTGCCGGATCCGGGCTCCCAGAGTGCCGCGATCCGGGCCGGTGATCTCAGCTCGCAAGCCCCGATCGGCGCAGCGCCGGGCGAGAACCGCAGCGCTCGGCAGTTCGGCGTCGGAGATCGGCAGAATCACCACCTGGACGGGCGCCAGCCAGCCGGGAAACGCCCCGCCGTGCTGTTCGATCAGGTGGGCGACGGCTCGCTCCACACTGCCGATGATGCTTCGATGGACCATCACCGGTCGGTGCTTGCCGCCGTCCGCGCCGATGTAGTGCAGGTCGAACTGCTCGGGCTGGTGGAAGTCGATCTGCACGGTGGACAGAGTCGACTCCCGCCCGGCGCTGTCGGTGATCTGGACGTCGATCTTGGGACCGTAGAACGCCGCCTCTCCCTCCACTGCCTGGTAGGGCAGTCCGGAACGGTCCAGGACCTCGGTGAGTAATTCGATCGACCGACGCCACAACTGCGGTGCGGCAACGTACTTGGCACCGGGACCGGGCAAGGAAAGCCGGTAGCGGGTCGGGCTGATGCCGAGGGCCTGGTACGCCTGGCCGATCAGGTCCAGGGCGGCCTGCGCTTCCGCCGCGACCTGATCCACAGTGCAGAAGATGTGCGCGTCGTTCAAGTGAATGGCTCGGACCCGGGTCAGCCCGCCGAGCACACCGGAAAGCTCAGCCCGGTACATCCCGCCCAGTTCGGCCAGACGCAGCGGTAATTCGCGGTAACTGTGGGAACGCGAGCGGTAGATCACCGCGTGATGCGGGCACAAGCTCGGCCGCAGCACGACCTGTTCACCACCGAGCTCCAGCGGCGGGAACATGTCGTCGCGGTAATGCGACCAGTGCCCGGAGATCTCGTACAGTTCCCGCTTGCCGAGCACCGGCGAATACACGTGCCGGTAGCCGGCTCGCTGTTCGGCGGTGCGGATGTATTCCTCCAGGGCGTGCCGCACCACGGCACCGTCCGGCAGCCAGTACGGCAATCCCGCGCCGATCAACGGGTCGGTGTCGAACAGGCCGAGCTCGCGGCCTAGCTTGCGATGATCATGCATAGCGATTTCTCCCGCCTCCGCCAGCTACCTGAAGCCTGCGGCAATTCTCAGAATGGGCGAGTGACCGCAAAGCGAAGCCCCGGGGCACTCGCCCCGGGGCTTCCGACTCAGAACAGCTGTCAGCGCGCCGGGACACTCTCCGGCGTCGTCGTCAGTGCACGCTTCATTCTCGAAACGCTAACAGATACCGCAGCGCTGCCCACCTGATTAAACGAACAGCGCTGCTGCCTGGAAAAGCACGGTGGAGCTGGATCACGCCAACAGCGGAGCGAGGGCTTGCCCGGCCAGCGTGACGATCCCGGGCTCGTGACCGTTGCGCACCATGTTGATGGTCAGACCATCAATGCCCTGGTCGAGTACCTCGGTCTTGAGGCGCTCCGCGACCTGGTCGGGGGTGCCGGCGAAGACCTGGTCGCGGCGCTCCGGCGGGACGCTCTCGAGCAGCGCCGTGGCTTGGTCGGCGGACTCGGTCAGCACCACCATGGCGAGGTAGCTGGTGGCCAGGGTCTTGGGGTCGCGGCCGATCTCGGCGCAGCGTTCCCGCAGGGCCGCCACCTTGCGCGGGAGGTCCTGGACGGCGCAAATGATGTTCATGTGGTCGGCGAACCGCGCCGCCAAGCGGAAGGTCTTCTGCTCGCCGCTGCCACCGAGCATGATCGGGATTGTCGGGCGGAGCCGGGGGTTGTTGAGCGCGTTTTCGACGTGGTACCACTTGCCGTCGAACGTCGGGGCCTCACCGCGCAGCATCGGCGCGATGATCTGCAGCGACTCTTCGAGCCGTTCGAAGCGTTCGGTGAACGTGCCGAATTCGTAGCCGTAGTCGTGGTGCTCCTGCTCGAACCAGCCGGCCCCGATCCCGAGGATGGCCCGCCCGCCGGACACCACGTCGAGCGTGGTCACGGTTTTCGCGAGCATCGGCGGGTTGCGGTAGGTGTTCCCGGTGACCAGGGCGGACAGCTGGATGGTCGATGTGGCTGAGGCCAGCGCGCCAAGCGCGGTGTAGCACTCCAGCATCGGGCTGTCCGGCGTGCCGATGCCCGGGAGTTGATAGAAATGATCCATCACCAAGACGGTGTCGAACCCGGCGGCCTCCGCTTCGCGCGCTTGCGCGATCACGGTGGGGAAGAGGTTCTCCACTGGCGAGTCCGGGTAACTGAAGTTCGGGATTTGATAGCCGAGGCGAATACTCATCACGCGAGCCTAACCCGCTCCGATCAATACAGCGCGCTGCCGCGATCGGATCCGCAGCCGACTGTGCATCTGCTGCTCACCCGGTGGTAGCCAACGGCGTGCCTGGCATGTCCAGAATGGGGCATGTCGTCTTTCGCTGTCTCGCGTCGCAGTGTCCTTCGCGGTGCCGCCGGTCTGGGTGCCGCTCTGGTCTCGCCTGCTTACGGTGCCGCATTGGTGCACCGGGCGATGCCCGTGATCTCGCACGGAGTGCAGTCCGGTGACGTCACCGGGACGGGCGCCGTGGTGTGGGCCCGCGCCGATCGGCCGGCCCGGTTGTTCGTCCAGGTCTCGGCGACCGGGCGGTTCGACCAGACCGCGCGGTTGCGGACGGTCCGCGGGCCTTTGCTGCTGCCGGGCAACGATTTCACCGGCCGGGTCGAGCTGGCCGGGCTGCCGAGTGGGCGCGATGTGCCATATCGCGTCGTCCTCACTGATCCGGATGCACACCGGCCGGACGGTGATTCTCAGGTCGGTCACCTGCGGACGGCGCCTTCGCAGCTTCGGGACGTACGATTCCTCTGGAGCGGTGACCAGGCCGGACAGGGCTGGGGGCGGAACCCGGACATCGGTGGGTTCCCGATCTTCGATGCGATGCTCGCCCGGGATCCGGATTTCTTCCTACACTCAGGCGATTCCATTTACGCAGACGGGCCGATCACCGGCGATGTCACCCTCCCCAATGGGCTGATCTATCGAAATGTGCTGGAAGAAGCGAAGACTCACGTTGCCCAGACCCTGGACGACTTCCGCGGAGCATACCGGTACAACCTCGGCGACGCTGGCATGCGCGCCTTCCTGGCCGCCGTACCCATGATCAACCAGTGGGACGACCACGAGGTGCACAACAACTGGTACCCCGGCCAACTGCTGGACGACGTCCGATACACCGAAAAGGACGTCGACGTGCTGGCGGGCCGGGCGTTCCGGGCCTGGTCGGAATACCAGCCGGTGAGCCGGGCGACCGCGAACCGCCATCAGGTCTATCGCAAGATCTCCTACGGCCCACTGCTGGACGTCTTCGTGATCGACATGCGCACCTACCGGGACGCGAACTCGGCGGGCACCCAGACCGGTGCGATCACCGCGGAGGGCGGGATCCTCGGCACCGAGCAAGCCCGGTGGCTGATCCGATCACTGGCGGCCTCGCGGGCCACCTGGAAGGTGATTCAGTCGGACATGCCGCTCGGTCTCGTCGTCCCGGACGGCCCGGTCAACATCGAAGCGGTCGGGCAAGGCGACGCCGGCGTCCCGCTGGGCCGGGAGCGGCAACTCGCCTGGATCCTCCAGCAGATCAAGCACCGCACGATCCGAAACACGATCTGGCTGACCACGGATGTGCACTACACGGCGGCACACCATTACGACCCGGCCCGGGCGGCGTTCTCCGATTTCGAGCCGTTCTGGGAATTCGTCTCGGGGCCGATGCACGCCGGTGGCTTCCGCCCGCCCGTCCTCGACGCGACGTTCGGGCCCCGCCAGATGTTCGCCGCCGTGCCGCCGCGGGCGAACACCTCGCCGCTGGAGGGCTGGCAATTCTTCGGTGAGGTGCAGATCGACGGGCACAGCCGGGCACTCTCGGTGGTGCTGCGCGACCTCACCGGCGCTGCCCTCTGGTCGACCACCCTCGAGGCCGCGATGAGCTGAACAGGCTGTGCCGTACAAGCCCTGGTCAGCAGGGCGCGCTGGACAAATGGCCGGATAAGTTGCGAACGCCGTCGCGTGCGTCATGGTGGCATCGCGTTGAAGAAACTCGACGCGGCCGATAGACCGTGTCCCGCGTCGCGGGATGCGAGAGGGGCAGAACCGGTGTCGGGCCAGCGAACGTCATGCCGACGGGTGATGTCAGCCGTGATGCAACGGCCCGTGCTGGGTCTGCCGCGAAGCGGATCAAGCGAGGATCATGATGGCCAACTCCGATATTGCAGCGATCCGGCGTAGCCCGGTGCGCACTGCGGCTCTGGCCGTGGGTGTGGTTTTCCTGTTGGTCGGGATCCTGGGATTCGTCCCCGGGATCACCACGAATTACGACGAGATGAGCGGCGCAGGCCATGAATCCACGGCCAAGCTTCTCGATGTCTTCCAGGTGTCGGTGTTGCACAACATCGTCCATCTGCTCTTCGGCGTCGCCGGGATCGCGCTGGCCCGTAGCGGCGCGGCGGCTGCCCGGAATTACCTGATCGGCGGTGGCGCGATCTACCTGGTTCTGTGGATCTACGGTCTGCTGATCGACGAGTCGACGTCGGCGAACTTCGTGCCGGTGAATGACGCCGACGACTGGCTACATCTGGCGCTGGGAGTCGGCATGATCGCCCTCGGCGCGGCTCTCGGCGGTCGCCGTGAGTCGACCTTCGGCGGTCGCCGCACGTCGCGCATCCGCTGAGCCGCACCACGTGATCGGGAAAGCTCCGACCTCTGGGTCGGAGCTTTCCCCTCCCTCGGTCAGCGGATGCTCCTTCACCCGCTGGGTGGCACCCGTCCGAGCCGGGGGCCATAGGGTGACCGGATGCAGCAGCAGATGGAGCAGGCGCAGGCGCGCGTGCTGGCAGCGATCGATGAGTCAGCCCTGGTCGCCACGCTGGTGGAACTGGTTCGCATCCCGAGCCTTACCGGCAGTGCCGCCGAATCGGACCTGCAGCATCGGATCGCGGATGAACTGATCGCGGCCGACCTCGACGTCGACCTCTGGTCTCTGGATCTCAAGGCACTGAGCGACGATCCAGACTTTCCCGGCATGGAGGTAGAGCGCACCGAGGGGTACGGTGTCGCCGCGGTCACCGCTGGAGCTGGAACCGCGGCCCTCCTTCTGCAAGGGCACGTCGATGTGGTGCCCGTCGGTGACCCGCGCCGGTGGGACGGATTCGACCCGTTCGCCGGTCGGATCGCAGGTGGGGTTCTTTTCGGGCGTGGTGCCTGTGACATGAAGGCCGGTCTCGCGGTCAACCTCGAAGTGGTCCGGGCGATCCGGCGTTCCGGTGTTCGCCTGGAACGGCCCCTGGGGTTCCATTCGGTGGTCGGCGAGGAGGACGGCGGGATCGGCGCCTTCGCGACGATGCGGCGCGGTCATGTCGGGGATGCCTGCGTGATTACCGAGCCCACCAGCGGAAAGCTGGTGGTGGCGAACGCCGGGGCGCTCACCTTCCGGCTCGCAGTGACCGGGCGGGCGGCTCACGGCAGTGCCCGACTCGAAGGGCACAGTGCGATCGACGCATTCCTGCCGGTGCGGGCCGCCTTGATGGAGTTGGAACGGGAGCGCAACCTCGACCGGGACCCGCTCTTCGGCAACAGCCCGTTGCCTTATCCGATCTCCGTAGGTCGTCTCCGGGCGGGAGACTGGGCCAGTAGCGTGCCGGACCTTCTGGAGGCGGAAGGCCGATTCGGGGTTCGGCTTGACGAGGACGTGAGCGCGGCCCGGGCAGCCTTCGAGGCCGCGATCGCCGCGGCCTGCGAGCGGGACCCGTGGCTGCGTGGACACCCGGTCGACGTGAGCTGGCCCGGCGGACAATTCGCCAGTGGCCGGATCGCCCTC
Organism: Kineosporiaceae bacterium; assembly: GCA_035474375.1. Taxonomy (GTDB): domain Bacteria; phylum Actinomycetota; class Actinomycetes; order Actinomycetales; family Kineosporiaceae; genus JANNPJ01. The sequence continues at coordinate 24,023 of DATINJ010000393.1, forward strand.
GATCATCCGCTGATCGAAGAGACCGCGAACGCCGTCGCCGCAGTCACCGCAGGCCCTTCACCGGAACCGATTGCCGCCTCCTACGGCAGCGATCTGCGTCTCTACACGGGCCTGGGGAAGATCCCGACCGTGCATTACGGGCCCGGTGATGTCCGCTTCGCGCACGCCCCGCGCGAGCAGGTCCCGCTCGCCGAAGTGATCCAAGCCGCCCGCGCGATGGCACTTCTCGCGGCCCGGCGATGCGGCGCGCACCTCTGACCGCAGCCCTGGGCACGCCGTAATTCAGTGTCCCGATCGGCCGGTCTGAGGCATGATCGCTGCGCCGGGAAACGGCGGAGGCGACCGGTATCCGGAGGGCAAGAACGTGGACGCGATCGAGGCGGCGCTGTGCGGCGATCCTGTCGATCTCGCTCGCGAGACCCGGCCCGAACTGGCAGCGCTGCGGGGCTGTCCACAAACCGAGAGGTTCCACGCCGAGGGTGACGTGGCCGAGCATTCCCGCCGGGTCTACGACCTTGCCTGCGAGCATGCCGACCGGCTGTCCGATGCCCTCGAACCGGACGAGACCGGCCCGGTGATCACACCGCAGCAGCAGGCGTTGCGCCTCGCCGGCCTGCTGCATGACCTGGGAAAGCCCGCCACCACCAAGGAGAATGGGCCGGGCCAGTGGTCTGCGCACGGCCACGATCTCGAAGGCGCCCGGCTGGTCTCGGGGCTCTTCGCCACCCATCCAGCGTTGCTGCGTCTGCCGTTGGGCTTGTACGCGAGCGTGCACGCCCTGGTCAGGGCCCACATGTGGACCTATGCCGGAGAGCGGATCAGCGCCGGCGCCGCCCTGCGGCTGTCCCACGTGAGCCACCCACGGCTGCTGACGGCCTTGTGGGACAGCGACTCCCGCGGTCGAATCTGTGACGATGTGGCCGAGGTCGCGGACCGGGTGGCGTTCGCCGGTCTAGTGCTGGAAGAACTCGATGCCGCGCGTCCCGACAGCCACGGTCTCCTGGACGACGTGACCGCCCGGAACTCGGTCAGCCCTCGGGCGTGGCGCGAGACCTTTCGGGCGCTGGTCGAGGGCGGGCTGAGGGACGTCGGTGCGGTCGGTGCCCGGTTGGCGGCCGCCGAGAGGCACGGGACCGGCGGATCGATCACGTACACCATCGGCCTGCCAGGGGTCGGGAAATCCACCTGGGCTCGCGAGGTGTGGGCGCCCGCGACTGGTGGGACCGTCTTGTCCGGCGCGGGTGGCCGCCGCCGTGACCGACGAGCTGCCGCAGCCGCCGTTCTTCAGCAGATCCCCGAGCAACTGGCTGCTGGCCAGGACATCTGCGTGGACGCCACTCACCTGCTCCGGGAAACCCGGGACGTGATCACCACCTACGCGGGTCGATATGGCGCCGACCTGCACGCCGTCTATTTTCACGCGCCGTTGTCGCTGGCGCTGAAACGGCAGACGACGCGGGCGGGCGCCGACGCGGTGCCCTCGGCGACTATTCAGGCGATGGCGCGCAAGCTGCGCTGGCCCACTCCGGATGAATACCAGACGCTCAGCATTGTGGAGCCGACCGGTAAGGCTTGGGCGTACACCGCCGAGTCGCGGTGGCTGAGCGATCCGGTCGCTCTCGCGGCGCATCCGGTGAGGGCCGCATGGTCCGGGTGAAGTATCCGCGGACCCGGCACCTGCCGAACAGCCCGGGAGCGACCTCGGACGACGTCTACCTGACCGATCTTGGTCCGCTTTGCGCGGGTGAGGTGGTGCTGACCGAGAAGATGGACGGCGAGAACACCACGATCGGCCCCGGTTACGTTCATGCCCGGTCGGTGGACTCGGCACCGCACGACTCGCGCACCTGGGTGCGAGCGCTGGCCGGGCGGCTGCAGTCCGAGATCCCCGAGGGCATGCGCGTCTGCGGGGAGAACCTTTACGCCCGGCACTCGATCGGATATGACCGGTTGTCGGCCTATTTCCTGGTGTTCAACATCTGGCAGGACGACCTCTGCCTGGACTGGGACAGCACCCAGGAGTGGGCCGACCTGCTCGGCTTGCACTGCGTGCCGGTGCTCTACCGTGGCGTCTTTCCCGGGCTGGAAGGGCTTTTGCGATTGTGGACGGCGGCCCGAGACAGCGAGCGCAGCGAAGGTTTCGTGGTCCGGACGTCCGGCCAGTTCACCCGCGACGAGTTCGGCACCCATCTGGCCAAGTGGGTGCGGCCCAGCCACGTCCGCACCGATCAGCACTGGATGACGGCACAGATAGTCCCGAACCGGATCCTCCCGTGAGGAGGGCTGGCCAATGTTTCCGCAGGCCGACCTGGTGATCCGCGGAATACGGGTCCGGCGACCGTCAAGATCGCCAGGTGTGCCCGCTTTGGGGCCGATAAAGGGCACATTCGCGGGCGTAGTTGGCGATCACTCGGGCGGGTGATGGGGGAAGTTCCGACCCCAGAGGGGTTGGGTCGGAATTTCCCCCAGCACGGCGGTGCGTTCAGGCCGGCATAGCCTCGCGAACCTTGGCGGTGTCGACGAACTGTTCGAAGCGGACGATACGGCCACCCCGGACGACGAAGTGATGGGCGACGCGAACGTTGATGTTCTTGCCGGTGGCCTTGTTGGTGGCCGTGTAGCGGGCCAGGACCACGACGTTCTCGCCGTCGACGACGTAGGTGTCGTCGTGGGCGGTCCAGCCGTCCCAGTCCGCGCCGAGCCGTTCCATCACGGCGGAGGTGACGCCGGTGGGCGTGCGGTAGGTGCCGGCCAGCGGGAAGCCGGCCATCTCGGTCCATTCGACGTCGTCGGCCAGAGTGGCGCGCAGGGCTTCAAGGTCGCCGTGCGCGGAGGCGAGGTACTGGCGACGGACGACGTCGGCGGGGGCGGTGGAGGTGTCGAAGTCGGTGATGTCGCTCATGAGGACCTTCGTTCTGGATAGGCGCAGATGGTTGCGCGGGGGAGGGATACCGCTCTGGCCGATCGACGCTCGTGGCTACCGAGGGCCCGGTGGCTGGTGCGAGGTCAGCCCCAGGTCATTTCGCCCTTGGCGACCTTGGCGCCGAGCTGGGCGGCGATCAGCATGCCGGCGTCGGGGTAGCGGGCGATGAGGGCCTTGGTGAGCGCCTCGCCGGTGGCGGCCTGGGGTAGTTCGGCCTCGAAGGCGGTGAGGTAGTCGCGGGTGTAGGCGATCGGCGCGGCGTCCAGGGTGGTGGTCGGCAGCCGGTGGCCGGGGACGGCGAACGCGGGGTTCAGGGCGCTCATCTCGTCGAGCAGCTCGATCCAGACGGCGCGGCTTTCACCGGTGGCGGTGTCGGCGACCCAGACGTGCTCGTTCTGGAAGAGCAGAACCCCGGCGACGATCGCCTGGTGCTCGGCCTGCCACAGGTAGTGCCGGTCGGGCAGGGCCGGGTGGCCGCCCTTGAGCTGGAACACGTGGCCCTCGAAGGTGATGTCCCCAGTGAGCTCGGTCAGTTCGACCAGGCGGGTGGGGCGGTTGACGCCGACCGGCTCCCAGGCCTTGAGCTTGCCTTCGTAGGCGGCGGCGATGTGCTCGATCACCAGGGGGGTGGCAACCAGCTGGGCGTCGGGGAAGGCGTCGGCGATGACTTCGGCGCCCCAGTAGAAGTCGGGGTCGGCGTGGCTGATGAACACGGTGGTGAGGGTCTTGCCGGAGTCGAGGATCTCGGCGACCAGGCGGTGGCCGTCGGCGCGGGTGAACCCGGCATCGATCAGGAAGGCCTGCTCTTCACCGGTGATCAGGGTGGCGGTCTTGTTCTTGGAGCCGACGGGGAAGTCCAGATCGATGACCTTGAAATCGAGGGTGCTCATAGTGATTCCTTCCGAGGAGCGAAACAGCGGGTGATGTGCGGAGAGGGTGATCAGGAAGCGACGAGAGCATTCAGGCGCTGCTCGATCTCCGCGATGTCGGCTTGGCCAACGGCCAAAACCTTTGCATCATAGTCAGTTACGGCGAGCAGGGTGGGGTAGCTGCGGACTCCCAGGCCGGCCGACCGAGCGAAGTCGTCCTTTGCGGCCAAGGCCGAGACCTCTGCGGTGAACATCGCCACCACGGCGTCCGGGTAGAGGCCGGATGCTTCGGCGATCGCTCGGTAGGTGGCCGGATCGGACAAGCTCAGACCATCGACGTAGAACGCGCGCTGCATTGCGGCGGTCAGTTCCACGATCCGATTCGGGGCGGCCTGTCGCAACGCGGCCACCCCTCGGGCGGCGGCCTCGGAGTCCATCACGAACGAGCCGTCGGCGATGGTCCGCGCGTACCCGGCGCCGAATTTGACTCCGGTCAGCTCACTGATCTTGTTGTTGGCACCCTGGACATACCCGAACTCCCGGATCGGTACCCGGCGAGGTCCGGTGAACAAACCGCCGGAAATCACCTCCACCGCCAGGTCGGGGTGACGACGGACGAGTTCCGTCAGGGTCGGGACGAAACCGTACGACCAGCCGCAATAGGCGTCAAAGGCGTAGACGAGCTTCATGAGTGGCAAGCCTCCTGGTAGCCGGGCCCACCGATCGCGAGCCCATCGCCTGACGTAACAGTATCTGACGCGTCAGGTATTCCACCAGCGAGAAAATTCTCCGAACTTCAGCGCAGGCGGGGCATCGCGTCTCGGGCCGCCCGGCTCACCGTCCGCAGATCGTTGATGAACTGATCTCGATGATCGGCAGGAAGCAGGTCGAGGAAGAGCCGCTGCACGTTCTCTGCGTGCAAACGGGCGGCCCGCACTGCGGTCTCCTCCCCGAGCGGCGTCAATCGGACCAGCCGTCCCCGGCGATCGTCGGGATCGTGGTCACGGGCCACCAAGCCCGACGCCACCATCCGGTCCACGAGTCGAGTAACCCCGCCCGTGGTGAGGACTCGTTCCTGGGCCACGGCTCGCATCGACAACCCCGATCCACCGGCCCGGCCCAGAATCAGCAGCACCTCGAACATCACGTGACTGATTCCGCACTCCTGTTCAATGGCCCGGCCCAGGATGTATTCCAGCCGATTCGCGGACCCCTGCAACCAGCCGAACGCCAGCACCAGCTCGTCGTTCGCCGCTTGCTTCGCCGTCGTAATCTGCGCTCCCTGTGTCACCGACCCACCTTCTCGCCTCTGTTGTGGCGCGAGTGCGCCAGCATCCATCATGCCGGGCAAAAACCCCGCCTCGGTCGGGTGGTGCTGTTGAGCGCGCGTCATCAGAACGGAGGACGTCGAACTCGTACGTAGCACTTAGGCTCAGCGGACCAGACCGTCGCACAGGTGATCTAAGTCCCTGTCCTGGGACATTCTGACGGCGAACGATGGGGGTCGGCCACGTGAGTACTGAGCAGATGAGCCTGGAGAACCAGGGGAGCACCGCCGTCCAGGCTCGGATCCGGGTGGTGCTGGTTGATGATCATGAGCTGATTCGGGTCGGCCTCAGAAATGCATTCGCCAGGGACGACGATATCGAGGTGGTCGGCGAGGCTGCGTCAATGGGTGCGGGGTTCAGGACCGTCGACCGCCTCAAGCCCGATGTTCTGGTGACTGACGTGCGCTTGCCGGATGGTGACGGAATCAGCCTCATCACCAAGATCCGGGCCAGTGATCCTGCCATCGGCATCGTCGTCCTGACCATGTACGGCGGTGACGACCAGGTCTTCGCTGCTTTGGATGCCGGCGCCTCCGGTTTCGTCGGCAAGGACGCGCCGGCCGAAGACGTGGTCGCTGCCGCACGTCACGCCGCCACCACGCCTGGCGCCTTCACCGCTCGCGACCTGGCGGGCGCCATGCACCGGCGGATGAAGGCTCCGGTCGGTCCGCACCTGTCCAAGCGTGAACTCGAGGTGCTCGGCCTGCTGGTGGACGGTCTGTCGATCGGCCAGATGGCGCGCCGGCTGTTCATCGCCGAAACCACGGCCAAGACCCATGTCAGCCATATCTACGGCAAGCTCGGCGCCAATAACCGCGCCCAGGCGGTGATGGCAGCGGTTCGCCTCGGGCTCGTCCGGTAAGCCCAGGTGGTTCGACCGCACTGCCGTCCTCGGCCTGATGCCCCTCGACTGAGCCCTGGTTCAGGCTGACCTTTCCAAGGGGCGCAATCCCGCAACGATCCGCATGACTTCGGCGCGCGAGATGGGCTGGTCGTCGCCCATCGCAGCCAGCCCGGCTTCGGCGAACTCGCGCATGAGCTGGGACATTGCGATACCGCGAGCCTGGGCAGCGGCCTTGATCCGCTGGTCGAGGTCAAGCGGCCAGCGCACCGAGCGCGGCACCATCACGTCGTCACCGGGTTGCAGGCGAGGGGGAATCTGATCGTCGGGGACGCTCTCGTCGGTGAATGTCAGGTGGTCCATGAAGTTTTCCGGCAATGTGTCACTCATCTTGACCTGCCTCCCAAGCCTCGAACTGAGCACGTTCACCAGGCGTCATGTCCCGGGCCCCGACAATCTGCCGGTCCCACCCATCGAGACGCCGGGTGGCGACGATCAATGGTCGGCCCAGGTCGGTTCTGGCCCAGATGGTCAAGACCGATAGACCCGCCACATCGTCTTTCGCCAGCCGCGGCCAGCGCCGATGCGCCGACAACACCTGGCTCACCTCTTGGGGTCTGATCCCGCGAAGCTGGTTCAGGGCTTCGACCAGCCACTCGTACCCCACACCGTGATACTACGCGTGAGGTACAGAGCTGGCTAGCGTGGCGTGTCAGATCGCGTGGGGGTAGCCCACACCATCGATAGGAATCGATCGGATCAGCGGACGGTGATCGGCCGCATCATGTCGTGGTCCTCGTGATGGAGGATGTGGCAGTGCCAGACGTAGCTGCCGGCCCGATCGAACGTGGCGATGATCCGGGTGACTTCCCCGGGGTAGCAGATGACGGTGTCTTTACGGCCACGCTCGTAGGGCTCGGGTAGCCGCCGCGTGCCGGTATTGACGATCGAGACCACGCCTCCGGTCCCGCCGTCCATCATTGTCTTCGGCACGGATGTGTAATCGAAGGGCGCCCGGTCCAGCACCAGGAAGTTCACCAGGTGAATGTGGAGCGGGTGCGCGACAACACTGGTGTTGTAAAACTCCCAGATCTCGGTCGTGCCCTTGGTGATGACTTCGGTAACCGGATCCATCCACATCTTGGTGCCACCGGCACCGACATTTCCCAGCATCTCCATGTCTCGGCCCTGACCGTCGGTGCCGAGGAAGGACATCAGCTTCCGGGTCTTGGTCGCCGTGAGCTTGGGCAGCGCCGGGCCCAGCTTCGTCCCGGCGACCACGGTGCCCTTCTTCGTCGCCGAAAGCTTCTTGCTGACCGTAAATTTCATCACCATGCCGGTCGACGCCGGGTTGCTGGTCGGTCCGATCCCGAATGCGAACGTGTTGATGGGGCGATTCGTGATGGTTCCGTCGAGGGTGGAGAATCCCTGGAGAGCGCCGTCAACGCCGGTATTTTGGAGAATGACTTCGGTGCCGCGAGCGTGCCCGGTGAAGTCCAGGATGACGTCATAGCGTTCGCCTGGCGCCATGACCAGTGTGCTGACCGAGACGGCCTTCGGCAGCAACCCGAGTTCGGTCCCGATGACCAGAATGCTTCGATCAGAGCTGAGGCGAAGGACGTAGAACCGCGAGTCGGATCCATTGATCAGACGCAACCGGTACTTCCTCGGCTGCACAGTCATGACTGGCCACGGCACGCCGTTGGCCAGGATGAAGTCCGGGTAGATGGAGATCAGGGTGCCTGCGGTGGGCGGTGTTTGAGTATCCAGAGAGAGCTGGCCGTCGTCGTTGAACCAGCGGTCCTGCAGCACGATCTCGCGCTCGTAAGCAGCGGACGGGAGCACGTGGTTCGCGATCAGTTTCGCTTCGGTGGGATCGTGCAGCAAGTATGCGCCGGCCATCCCGGCATAAACGTTCAGCCGGGTGATTCCGTGGGTGTGGTCGTGGTACCAGAGCGTGCCACCGATTTGACTGTTGTCATAGGTCGAGGTGGTCTTGCGCCATTTGCTTCCACGAATATTGGTCTGCGTGAACCAGGCTTCCGGGTGACCATCGCTCGACCATTCCGCGTGCGATCCGTGAACATGCGGAACTATCGGCTTGGCGCCGGCCGGAAGCGCGGTCATCGCCGCATCGAGCAGGGTGGCGTCGACCGGCAACAAGTGCCCGCCGGTAGCAAGCTTTTTCGTGCCCTTGGGCAACTTGTTGCGCCAGAGGATGTTGACCTTCTGCTTCGCGTTCGCGTGCAGAGTGGGCCCCGGCCAGGAACCCGAAGTGCCGGCCACGCCGTAGCCGTACAGCTTGGTCGCCGGGTAACCGGTCAGGACCTGCTGAGTGAACTGGGTGACGTCCATCGTGACGGATTTGGACGACGTCTTCAGAACGACCTTCGGCGGGCGACCGAGGGCGGCGGTGAACTTCGCCGCGTAGTCAACTCCGGAGAGCCGGGTCGCGGCCCGCGCCGTGGTCTGGAAAACCACCTGCGGTACGGTGACAAGGGCACCCACCGCACCGGCCATCCGAAAGAAGTGGCGTCGGCCAAATTCCACAAGTACCATCCCTACTCAGGCGTCGTCGAAAACCCCTGTCAATAGCAGCAGGAGTTTCCTGGCGACAACCAACCGCACTTACCCACGATGCATTCAACCTGAGCGTTGACGCACCATTCACGTATTCTGAGAAGTGACGACGAGCAGGTCGGCGTTTCATTCTGAATTGTGACAAAGCGCAGCATGATCGATGCCTCGTGCTCGAGTCAAGCCACATTCGCTCGATATTGCCTCTTGTAGCTGAACGACTACGCACTGTGGATGCGGGTTTGCGTCATCCACCCGATCGCCACGGCCGTGTTCGGTGGGCAATCCGCAATTGCCAGCAGTGGTCACGCAATCGTGTGGCGCCTTGGTTAATGTGCATTCGTGGGGCCGTTTGAACACGCAGATCGGGATAGAAGGCCCAGGCGCGTGGGGCGGCGGTCGTCATTGTGCGTGTTCAAGTGGCCCTCTCGCGCCGGATGGCCGCGACCGCGGCACGCACCTGGCGTCCGGAACGCCTGATCGGTCCCTCGGGTCGCACGGCGGCCGAGGCCGGCCGAACGCGACTACGCAAAGGCGCTGGCGCTGCGGCCGCCGGGCCGCCACCGGTATTGGGGTCGGGCAGTCGTTTCCGGGAGCCCTAGCTCTGAAAAGTTTTCGGAGCCATCAGGCTGCTGGCGCTCAGCGAGCCCGCCGGCAGCGGCGATTCCTGATGAATGAAGGCTATTGACAGGTTTGTAACCTGCTGGCAATCTAACCAAAAACCTTTTCGGTCAGTTTCGGGATGAACGTCCGAGTTGCCTACCGAAATGGTGGCTGATGCGGCCCGAGCGAGCCGGGCCATCCTCGAAACTTACTTTGGATGAGCATCTTTCAGATCTCGGTCGGTGGGTTCCGGTACGGCGCCCAGGCACGCACCGCCCACGGTGTCCGCACCGCGCCATGACGAGAGGGCTTCATGATGAAGAATCTTTGGCGAGCCGCTCCCACGACCGCGCTTGCGGTCGGGCTAGTACTGGGTCTGACTCAGATCGCCGCGGCCGCACCCAACCCAGTGATCACCAACATCTACACCGCCGACCCGGCCGCACTCGTGGTCGGTGACACGATGTACATCTACGCCGGGCACGACGAGGCGGCGGCCGGCGACACCAACTTCTTCATGCGCGACTGGCACGTGCTCTCCTCCACCGATGCCTCCGCCTGGACCGATATCGGTGCCAAGCTCTCGCTGTCGAATTTCCCGTGGGCCGGCGCCGACGCCTGGGCCGGAGAGGTCGAACCGCACGGCGGCAAGTACTACTGGTACGTGCCGGTGAACGGCAACGGCGCGGGCTGGATGGACATCGGAGTCGCTGTTGGAGACACCCCGCTGGGGCCGTTCCGCGACGCCAAGGGCGGCCCGCTGGTCAGCGACGGCACGCCGAACTCGTCACCGCTGAACATCGACCCCACGGTGTTCACTGACGACGACGGTCAGGTGTACATGTACTGGGGTTCGTACTACGGGCTGCGCGCGGCCAAGCTCAAGCAGAACATGATCGAGCTGGACGGCGCGGTCGTCACCCCGAGCGGCGCCAGCGGGTTCTGGGAAGCGCCCTGGATGTTCAAGCGAAACGGGGTCTACTACCTGGCCTACTCGGCCAACGACGGCTGTGCCGCTTCGGGTTACGCCTGCATCCGGTACGCGACCGCGAGTAATCCGATGGGGCCGTGGACCATGCGGGGCATCGTTCTCGATCAGGTGACGTCGACGACCAACCACCCGTCGATCGTCCAGTTCAAGGACCAGTGGTACATGGTCTACCACACCGCGGATGCGCCCGGTGGAGGAAACTTCCGCCGCTCGGTAGCCGTGGACAAGCTCTACTTCAACGCCGATGGCACGATGCAGAAGGTCATCCAGACCAAGGGCACAACCACCCCGCCGACCAGCTCGAACCTCGCGCTGTCGGCCACCGCGACAACGTCTTTCGTTTCCTCCTGGGAGAGCCTGGCGGCAGTGAACGACGGCTTCACCCCGACCAGCTCGGCCGATCGGGCGCACGCCGTCTATGGTAACTGGCCGCAGACCGGAACGCAGTGGGTGGAGTACCACTGGAACTCGCCGGTGAACGTCGGCCGCTCGGCGGTGTATTGGTTCGACGACAATCAGGGCATCGACCTGCCCGCGTCCTGCCAGATCCAGTACTGGAACGGCGGCAGTTGGGCCGCCTTGCCGGGTAACCCCGGCTGCGGGGTCGCCGCCAACCAGTTCAACACCAATACCTGGGCGTCGCTGTCGACCACCGGCCTGCGGCTGAACATCACTTCCCGGTCCGGGCTGTCCACCGGGCTTCTCGAATGGCGGGTGCAGGCGTCGTGATCCGTAGCCGAAAGCTGTTCCGAGCTCGTCGGACTGGGCAGCGACCCAGCGCGCTCCTGCTCCCGCTCGCCCTGGCCGCCGGAGCTCTGAGCGCCGGAACCCTGGTTGCCGTGGCCGCCCCGGCCGCCGCGGCGCAGACCATCGGATACCCGACCTTCACCGGTCCGGCGGTGCCGACTCCACCGGTCGGCTATTCCACCGGAAACATGATGCAGTCGATCTACGACGCGGAGAGCGCGGGCACCGACTTCTGGATGGATCGGCTGCTCGCCCGGCCGGGCGATGATCCGGCCGGACCGTGGATGATGAGCCGGGGCCGCGCCCTGTTCATGAAGACGCACGACCCGGCCGTCATCGGATTCGGCGGCGACATTGCCTACTGGGAGAGCATCAACGCCCAGCGCGGCTATTCGGTGGCGATCAGCCCCGGCACCTTCACCGAGCAGGTTGGTCAGCGCCGGCAGGTCCCGAGCCACTGGAAGAGCGTGTTCACCAGCGGATCGGTCCAGGTGGTGGAGGCGAAGTTCATCACCCAGAACAACGTCGCGGTGACCAACCTGTCGATCACCAACAACGGCAGCGCCTCGACCACCTTGACGCTTCGGACCACCTCGCCGTACGCGACGACGGTCAGCGGCACCGAACTGACCGGCAGCGTGGCGGCGAAGAACAACCTGACCACTATCACGCCGCGGCTCTCGGGTGACGGTTTCACCGCCGCCAGTGGTGCGCTGACCCGCTCGATCACGCTGGCCGCCGGGCAGACCGTTGACACGAAACTCCAGATGGGCTTCATCACCACCGAATTGCCCGACTCATCAAGCGAATACAGCGCCTATCGGGGTTACTCGCCGGCCACGGCGTTCGCCACCCACGTGCGCGAGTACAACAAATGGTGGGCCGACACGATCCCGTACATCGACGTCCCGGATCCGGCGATCAAGAAGGAGATCTACTACCGCTGGTGGCTGATGCGGTTCAACTACCTGGACGCCGACATCCCCGGCCAGGACTTCCAGTTCCCCACCTCGGTCGAGGGCGCGCTCGGTTACAACAACGCGATTGTGTTGACCCAGCCGATGCACATCGACGACCTGAAGTACCTGCGCAAGCCGGAGTACTCCTACGGTCCGTGGACGTCGGTCGGTCAGGTCTCCAAGAACGGCCGGTTCATGGACAACCCGGGAGACCCGGAGAACTGGTCGAACAGCTACACCCAGTACATCTCCGAGGCGGCCTGGCGCAGCTATCAGATCCACGGCGGTCAGCCGGCGATCGCGGGCAATCTCGCCAGGTACGCCGAGGGCGACGTGAAAGGGCAACTGGCGTACTACGACCACGACAACAACGGCCTCATCGAGTACGACTGGGGTGCGCTGACCGGGAACGACGCAGATGCGGTCTCGTTCCATTGGAAGCCGGGCAACATGGACCGCGCCGAATCGGCGTACGTCTACAGCGGTGCTCTGGCGGCGGTGCAGGCGTACCAGTCGATCGGCAACACCGCCAAGGCAGCCGAGATGCAGACGATCGCGGACCGGATCAAGAACGCCATCACCTCGGTGCTGTGGAACCCGAACCGGCAACTGTTCGAGCACCGGCTGAAGTCGACAAACGAATGGGTGCCCTGGAAAGAGATCAACAACTACTACCCGTTCTCGGTCGGCGCGGTGCCGAACACCGACCAGTACAAGCAGGCCTTGCGGCTGTTCGCCGACCCGGCGGAATACCCGATCTTCCCGTTCTTCACCGCCAACCAGAAGGACAAGGCCGCTGCCGCGGCTGCCGGGGAGCCCGGTAGCAACAATTTCTCGACGATCAACTCCACGGTGCAATTCCGGCTGTACTCCTCGGTGCTACGGAAATACCCGAACCAATGGATGACCAACGAGGACTACAAGAAACTGCTGTACTGGAATGCCTGGGCGCAGTATGTCGGTGGTAATACCCAGTGGCCGGACGCCAACGAGTTCTGGGCCGATTGGAACTCATCGGCCAAGACCATCGATTACCGGTCGTGGATTCACCACAACATTCTCGGCAGCAGCAACTGGACGGTGATCGAGGATGTCGCCGGCCTCCGCCCGCGCAACGACAACCAGGTGGAACTGTCGCCGATCGATATTGGTTGGCCGAACTTCGCGGTGAACAACCTGCGATACCGGAACAGTGACCTGTCGATCGTCTGGGACGACCCGAGCGACGGCGTGGTCAAGTACGTCGGTGTGCCCCAAGGGTATTCCGTATACATCAACGGATCGCGAGCGTTCACTGCGGACAAACTGGTGCCATTGGTCTGGAACCCGGCCACCGGGGCGGTCACCTTCCCCGGCGCCACCGCGAACGTGACCGGCAACGTGGCCGTGGCCGGGATGCAGGCGCCGAACCAGGTGGTGCAGAACAGCGCCCGGATGGTCGACCTCTTCGCCAAGGCCGGCGCCGATCTGACCTCGACGACGGCGAACGTCGCCCAGGGGGCCACCACCACGGCGTCGTTCACCGCCTCGGGCACCTCCACGGCGGCGGCTGTGGACGGGTTCCCGATCAACGAGCCGCAATGGGGAACGAAAGGCTCTCCGAACGCTCAGGACTGGCTGGAGGTCAACTTCGGCCAGGCCCGCACGGTGGACGACGCCTGGGTGTACTTCCGCAACGACCGGGCCTCGGCCGGCTACCGCCAGCCGTCGGCGTACACCGTGCAGTACTGGAACGGCAGCACCTGGGTGGACGCCGCGGCGCAGGTCAAGACCCCGACGGCAGCACGGTCCAACTACAACCGGGTGCGCTTCACCGCCGTCAGTACCCAGCGGCTGCGGGTTCTCGTCACGCACGCCTCCGGATTCAAGACCGGCCTGACCGAGCTCAAGGTCTACAACCGGGGCGGGACGACGGAACCGCCGCCCACGTCAACGAACCTGGCGGCAACGGCGACGCCGTCCGCCTCGTACACCTCGCCCTGGGAGAACGTGGCCGCGCTCAACGACGGGATCGATCCACCGCAGTCGAACGACACCGTCAACCAGCGCTGGGGCACCTGGCCGAATCAGGGGGAGCAGTGGGCACAGCTGACCTGGACCGGTAGCCAGGCCCTGCGCTCGGCCGATGTCTACCTCTTCGACGACAACGGGGGCGTTCGGGTCCCGTCGTCCTGGAAGCTCCAGTACTGGAACGGCACCGCCTACGCCGATGTCCCCGGTGCGAGCGGGTACCCCACCGCCATCAATCAGTACAACCACGTCACCTTCAACGCCGTCTCCACCACCCGGTTGCGAGTGGTGATGCAGGGCACCACTGCCTCGGTCGGGCTGCTGGAGGTGAAGGCCTTCAGCTGACCGAATCCGCTGATCGAGGCGGTTCGCGGTCGTACCGGTGGTAGGTCGCCGTCATCGTGCCATCCGGGTCGAGTCGACCCAGGATGGCTTCGGTGATGTCGGTCAGCTGGTGCACCTGGTCGGGGCTCAGCGCACCGATGACGTGCTTGCGCACGTTGGCA
>DATINJ010000394.1:0-1925 GCA_035474375.1 Kineosporiaceae bacterium
CAGGTGACCGTCTCGTCCGGCGGCAAGCTCGAGCAGCCGACCTCGGAGTACCGGCCGACCGACCCGAAGGCGGCCGCCCTGCAGGCCTATAACAACCGCAACAAAGTGATCTTTGACGACGCGACGAACGCGCAGAACCCGGACCCGATCCGGTTGGCCAGAGGCACTGCCCCGGTCGGGGAGAACATCCTCAGCGCGGCAAACACCTTGCGCGGCGGCGACACTGTCGAAGACGCCGTCGGCGTGCTGACCTACACCTGGGGCGGCAACGCGGCGAGCCCGAACGCTTACCGGCTGCGGCCGATCGGTGCGCTCGGTGGCGCCGCCCAGTTCAAGCCGACGAACCCGCGCCCGGCCGCCGCCCCCGCGGTCGGCGGCACGCTGCAGGTGGCCAGTAGCAACCTGCTGAACTACTTCAACACCTTCACCGGCTGCAAGTTCGGTGTCGGTGGCGCGGCCGCCGACTGCCGTGGCGCCGAGAACGCCGTCGAACTGCAGCGCCAGTCGGCCAAAGAGGTTGCCGCCCTGAGCACCCTCAACGCCGACGTGATCGGTCTGATGGAGATCGAGAACGACGGCTACGGCCCGACCAGTGCGATCGCCGAACTGGTCGGCAAGCTGAACGCCGCCAGTGCCCCCGGGACCTGGGCGTTCGTCGACGCGGACAGCGCGGTCGGCCGGGTGAACGCCGCCGGCACCGACGCGATCAAGGCTGCCCTGCTCTACCGTCCGGCCGAGGTCACCCCGGTCGCCGGGACCACCCAGGTGTACCCGACAGCGGGTGACTTCGAGCGGAACCCGATCGCCCAGACCTTCGCCCTGCCGAACGGCGCCAAGTTCAGCGTGGTGGTCAACCACCTCAAGTCGAAGGGCTGTGACGGCGCCACCGGTGCCAACCTCGACGCTGGGGACGGGCAGGGTTGCTTCAACGCCCGCAGAACGGCCGAGGCGACCACGCTGGCGAGCTGGATCTCCGGGACGGTCGTTCCGGCCGCCGGTGACCCGGATGTGCTGATCGTCGGGGACCTGAACTCGTACGCCAAGGAGGACCCGATCACCACCCTGGACGCCGCCGGGTTCAAGGACATGATCGACTCCAAGGGCGACAACGACCCGTACTCGTACGTCTTCGACGGCCAGTGGGGTTACCTCGACCACGCGCTCGCGACCAAGTCGTTGCGTAAGCAGATCACCGCGGCCGCTGACGTCCACATCAATGCGGACGAGCCCTCGGTGCTTGACTACAACACGAACTTCAAGACCGCTGGTCAGGTCGCTTCGCTGTACGCACCGGACCAGTTCCGCAACAGCGACCACGATCCGGTACTGATCGGCCTGACACCGACCCCGTAGTGGGCCTGGGTCAGGCATACCGGATCTAAGTGCTCGATTGGCATCGCCGGGCTCTTCGTGGAAATGTCACTCGCTATGAGTGAGTCCACGTATGAGCCCGGCGATGACGGCAGCAACCTCGACGACGACGTCGTCGATCTGGATCAGGCCTTCGGCGATGACGACGTCGATGAAACCGTCTACGACGCGAGCTACTCCCCGCCCGAGAAGCCGCTCGGGATGACCAGATTCGGCACCACGAACGCCGAGGAAGCCGAAGGCGAGACGCTGGACCAGCGGCTGGCCCAAGAGGTGCCGGACCCGAACCTGGCGTCGGACCTGGAAGCCTCGCCGTCCGACGAGGACGTCGATTCGGTGGACAACACCCGGATCGAGGACGAGGACCTGCGGTACAGCGAGGTCGGCGAGAGCCGAGCGGGCCGCCTGGTCGACCCGGACCAGGGCCTTGGCGAGGACCTGGAGAAAGACCTGCTGGGCGAGGACGTCGGGATCGACGAGGGCGCCGCCAGCGCCGAGGAAGCCGCCGTCCACATCATCGAATAATTGTTCGCGAGCCTGTGCTGATTTGTTCG